>CAZPTT010000069.1:0-15045 GCA_964589435.1 uncultured Pirellulaceae bacterium | reverse complement strand
GCGTTCTAAATCCCACCGGCCTTAATACTCATCAGGAACTCAGCATTGGTTTTGGTTTTCTTAAGACGTGTGGTCAATAGATCCATCGCATCCGGCGGATTCATTTGACTGAGCACTCGGCGAACTTGGCAAATCCGATCGTACTCTTCTTCATCAAAGAGCTTTTCTTCGCGCCGGGTACCACTGGCGTTGATATCAATCGCTGGCCAAATTCTTCGATCAACAAGGGTTCGGTCAAGAACGATTTCCAAGTTTCCGGTTCCCTTGAACTCTTCGAAGATCACTTCGTCCATTTTGCTGCCGGTGTCAATCAGCGCGGTAGCGATGATGGTTAGCGAACCGCCTTCTTCGATTTTGCGAGCCGACCCGAAAAAGGCCTTTGGTTTCTGCATTGCGTTCGCGTCCAAGCCCCCCGAAAGCGTCTTACCTGATTGAGGGCATTCTGAATTCCAAGCACGCCCCAAACGGGTGATTGAATCAAGAAAGATGATGACATCCACGCCGCTTTCAACCAATCGCTTGGCTTTCTCCAAAACCATCTCGGTCACTTGAATGTGACGAGACGCCGGTTCATCAAAGGTTGAACTGATCACTTCGCAGCGATCCCCTTTGACTTCTCGTTCCATATCGGTGACTTCTTCCGGACGCTCATCGATCAATAGCATGATCACATAGGCTTCCGGGTAATTCTTCAAAGTGGCCTGAGCCATTTTTTGCATCAGGATCGTTTTTCCAGCTCGTGGCGGACTGACGATCAAACCACGCTGGCCGAAGCCGATCGGAGCGATCATATCGACGACGCGAGTTGATAGTTCTTTTGCGTCTTGCTCCATGACAATCCGCGTGTCTGGATGCAGCGGCGTCAGTTCATCAAAACCAACCCGACGAGCGTTCTCAATCGGGTCGCGACCGTTAACTGTTTCAACTCGCAGCAGAGCAAAATATCGTTCATTTTCTTTCGGAGGACGAATCTGTCCGCTGACCACAACACCATTCTTCAAATTGAATTTTCTGATCTGGCTGGGCGAAACATAAATGTCATCGGGGCAATTCAGGTAGTGATATTCTGGGCTTCGCAGAAATCCGAATCCGTCGGGGAGGATCTGCAACGTGCCTTGACCGCACATGATGCCACGAGATTTGACGCGTTCCTTGAGGATCAAGAAAATCAAATCCCTTTTCCCAACGCCAACAATGTCGGGCACGCCTTCCGCTTCGGCCTGTTTCATCAGATCAGTCACCGACATTTTTTGCAGCTCAGTTACGTTAATGATATCCGCATCTTCAATCTCGGATCGTTTTTCCCCTTCCACTGGTCTCAACTCATTTAAGGTGATTGATTCGGCGATCGACATTGGCTCGCCATCCGCTTCGATTTCACGGAGTTTCTCGGTAACTTCCGGATCGAGATCGTAATGTGGCTTGCGGCGACCACCGGTTCCTCCCGAGCCACGATTGGCGAGTGGGCGAGATTGGGCTCCTCGATTTTTGGATGGACGGGTGTCAGCCATGGTTGTCTCCGTTTATTTCAGACGGTTGGGGATAAGAGCCTGAAGTTCTTGGTGTGGATTCCGTTTTTAGTTTTCGCATCGAGAATGCGTTATTTTGTTGCCGCCAGCGGAAGGTGGGCAAGGGCTATTTTTAAAAGGAGCGGCGCGGCAATCTAAAGTTCGCTATCAGGCAAACTCAGACCCCAAGTGCTCCAAAGTTGTCTTACTTGCTCAACCGTTGCTATCCGTGATCCAGAGTTGTCCACAATGTCAGATGATAACTTTCGCTTTTCATCCAAGGGCGTTTGAAACAATTCGCGCTTCGAAAGCTCGTCTTCCGCCCATCCCCTAATTTTGGCCCGCTCGCGACGAGACTCCAAACTGGAATCTACAAACACGACGCGATCACACATGGAGTGCCAGCCTGCTTTAATCATGACCGGCGCGTCAACCACAGTGGCAATCGCGTGTTTCTTATGTAGGGCCGCGAGCCGCGATTTAATGCGGTCGCCAATTAATGGATGGGTGATTGCTTCAAGCTTCTTTAACGCTCGATCGTCTCCCGGCGTGCCAAAAACCTGACTCGCGAGAGATTTACGATTGATTCTTCCCTCGATCAAATTGACCTTCGGCCACTGTGAACAAACCTGGGCAATAACCCCCGGCTCATTCAACACCTCGTGCCCAATAAGATCCGCGTTCAAAACCTCAGCGCCCAACAACTGGAAACACTCGGCCACAAAACTCTTTCCACTAGCGATTCCGCCTACTAATCCAATGACAAGCATTAATGGATTCGCTAAATGAAACTGAAGAGTGACTTGTGACTAAATTCCCAATCATCGACTGCGTTATTGAACAAGCGCTCGGAATAGGAAGGCCGAGCCAAACTCAATGGTGCCGCCAAAGTAGCCTCGCCAAGAATATTGACTGAGCTAATACCAAGATCCTTCAGATCTTGTCACGCGTTTGATCGCAATTATGTTCCACCGGAACAGACGTCGTCTCACCTATTTAATTAACATAATCCTAGATCAGATGCAATTCTAAGCAATTAGCGTCCGCTCTCCGCATCCGGTGAAAGCTGTCAGAAACTGGGACTTTGACCGGAAATGGTCGGCTTCGGAGCCTAGAATCTTTTCCAAATTGAATCCGAAGAATAAAACGTTCAGTGCTTTCCAGACAGCTCCGCGACATGCCGATTGCCTCATTCTGAGACCACATCTTAGCCAAGACTAAAGACTCTCGGCCAATTTTTTAACGGGCTAACCTGCATAACCGGCAAGACGCAAAACTGGCAAAATACCGAGCAACTTTGCAGATTGTCGCAGCGATTGTTTGACACTGTTTTTGGGCCTATCTAAAATCGGGAATAGAGGCAACTCGGATCAAGCAAGACTCTACCCAATCCACCCAATTAGCACATACGCCCGCCCTCGGTATCGTTGTATCGCCTGACTCACGTGCAGTCATGCTTTCACGACGTATATTCCGATGAGGACTAGGTTGATCTGCATTTGGTGGAGTTAACGTTGATCCCATTCCAAAATCGACATCAATTTCGTGCTGACCGATACCATCGAGTTGGTTGACAAACTTTGCAAATCCTCATGCTTGCTGAACAAGCTGTGGAATTTTAGGAGATTCTTTTATGGCTGCCAGAGAAAATCAAGGTTACTTGATTGCCGTTATTGTCCTGGTGCTAGTGAGCCTTGTTTTGGCTTTGACCACGTTTCTTGGCGTCTCCAAGATGAATGAGTATGGAGACAACAAAGCTGCGACTGACCAAAAGTTGTTAGTTGAGGAAACGGTCAGTAAAGCCAATGAAATGCGCGGCTCAATTCTGGAAGCGATGATTGGTGGCGACGCGGCTCCAACGATGACCGAACTGGAAGGCCTCAAGGGTAATCTAAAGCAATTGGCCAGTAAGCCTGGCTTGGATTCTGGAAAAGCTCGAGTTCAAAGCGTGATCGATTCGGTCGACGTTGCTCTTGCAGCCTTCGAAAAGGACATGCGTGCCAATGGCAGTACTGGCCCTCAAGAACAAGACGGCACTTACAAACAACTGGTCAAAAATCTCACGACTGTCTTGTCAAAGAAGCACAACGAAATGAACGTGCTTCAGCAGCGAGCGAAATTGGCCAAGCAAGATGCCGACACCGCAATCAAGAACAAAGAAGCTGAAGTTCAGTCGATGACTGGAAAAATTGCCCAACTGGAAAAGGATCTCGGCGACGAACGAGAAACCAATGCCAAAAACGTGATGGCGTTAACGACATCACTGGAGACTGGAAAGCAAGAAATCATCCAAGTCAACTCTGATTTTTCCAACTTCAAAACAGTTGCTAACGATACCGAAGAAAGACTGACCAAAGAAAAAGGTGACGCCTTGGTTTCCAATGCAGACCTAAAAGATCAGTTAAACGAAATCAAACGGGAAGTATTCGATGCTCCTGACGGTCGTGTTGTCAAAGTTGCTTCGGCTTTGAACTCTGTCTTTATTGACCTCGGACGACTTGACGGACTAGAGCCCAATCGTGCTTTCGTCATTTACGATCAGTCAGTAACGAACTTCGAAAAAGATCGCCACAAGGCAACAATTGAAGTTATTCGTGTTCTTGAAAGTCAAGCAGAGGCTCGCATCACTGGCGAAGACCCAACCAACCCAATCCTCTCTGGCGACCATGTGCTAACGGCGGTTTGGGATCCAGGTCACACGGTTCGCATGGCTCTGGCTGGCAAGTTTGACATGGACAAAGACGGTTACGACGACACGGATAAGCTTGAGCAGCTCATCAAACGGAACGGCGGGATCGTTGTCGCCCGACACAATCAGGATGGCGAAATCGAAGGCAAAATTGATTCCAGCGTTCGCTACCTTGTCTTGGGCGAAGCCCCTAACTTGGGAATTGACGCCAACCCTGCCGTCGTTCGTGCTATGGAGAAGATGGAGGCAATGGCCGACGAGAACACCGTTCAAACCATCGATCTGCGAAAGTTGTTGATTAAGATGGGCGTTCGAAACAAGGCAAAGATCGAGAAACTCGATTCGCGAATTGGAGAATTCGAAACGCGTGACCCATCCGACACACTCAAATCATCGGATCGCTAAACGCCAGAACGCTCTCGGAGAACATCTTCCGATTTAGAGTTTTGAGCAAAAAAAACAAGGCCGCATTCAATTTGAATGCGGCCTTTTTTTGTTGCCGATTCGTATCAGTTGTTCGTTCGTCAATCCTGAATTCCGGTCAATCCTGGGCTCCATCTTCGCAACAATGACAATCGACTTTGTCTTCACCTTTGCACACTGGGCAAACAATGATATCGACGCGGATAACTCCCACTCCCATGTCATGAATACCACCATCAGTAGTCTTCATTGTCTTCTTGCCAACAATTTGCTTTTTGACTTTGCCTTCTCGGCATGATTTGTTCGGACACCTGAGAAATGCCGCCCCTCGACATTGGAGACACGTTCGATCATAGAAAACGGTTCCCGACAATTCTTGCAAAGTCGTATTGGCCAACAAGATCTCAAGATCAGAACGCACATTGCCCTCGCAATCGAGCGGGCACATCATTTGCCAGCCAGCTGAAGTCTTCCTTCTCTTCTTAGCAGCTTTGGAATCGTCAGAGCTAAACTGAACGGCTCCAACTTGTTCTGAAAACTCAACAAACGATTTTTGTAGTGAGCTGTTTGCTTTCAAGCCAGAATTGATGTCGCCCATCATCCGATTCGTTTTCGAAATGTTCTGAATCGATGGTTGCGGCAATTGCCCCGAGCTCAATTCAAATGCCTCACCCCACACGCGTTTCGCTTTGGCAATATTTTGACTGGTGACATAGGAAACGGCCAGATTGTTCATCGCGACCAACAAGTTTGCTTTGTCTGTCTCGGTTCCAACTTTCAAATAGGGTGAACTTCTTTTGATCGCGGAATCCAGGCAGCGTTGGGCCGCCCTCGCATCGTTCGACTTGATCTCGTGAAACAGTGCAAGAATGATCGCTGCCTCCATGGAAGTCGGATCGGCTTTGATCGCGTCTCGCAGCATCGTCTGTCGCTTTTCAAGTCGGTTTGTAGATGTCCCATTGATCCATGCATCGACCATCGCCTTGGTTTGTTTCTTTTTCTCTGGCAGATCGGCAACAGGCAAATATCCATCCAGAAAAACGATCTCGTCGGCGTGGTCGTTCAATTCAGCAATTCGGGACTCCACAAACGACTGCTGCGATTCGGTCATGTGCCCGCTGGATTCATACTCGCTGAAAGCTTTTAACAGTTCAGAGGCGAAGATGGTTTCCCGAGAACGCTGCTTTAGATCATCAAATGACTTGTCCAGATACGACTGCACAAATTCCTGATCGGCTGTCGAAAGCACTTTTAAAGGAATGCTCAGATTATCGCCGGCGTCGGTTTCCAAGACGACTTCAGCCGTTGTCGCGGAGAGCATTTTGGCTTGACGCTTGAATTTCCCCGAGGCATCCGACCAACCACGCAGTTTGGTAAAGCGTGATTCTTGAGCCGTCGCTTGTCCGATCGCAACGAACGAGAGGGAAACGAATGAAAAAGTAACCACAGCAATGAAAGTTGCTGACCATCGCTTCAGTGACATCGCCTACCCGCCAGGTTGGATTTGAGTAAACCGGCAGTATAGACCGTTGCGTGACCAATTTCTAATGTGACGAATTTCTAATAAGACCAATTCCTGAGACGATTCAAAAAAAGCCATAGCCCAATGGGGAAAGAAAAGACGTGGACAAAATCACATTCAACAATGTCAGCGTCACGATTTTTTCTTTGTACCTTCTTTGTCACCCTCGGCCTTGGCCTGGCCATCCTTTTTCGTGCCATCCTCCTGTTCTTTTTTCTTCTCCGCTTTCTTGTCGTTTGCGGACTCCTCGATCACTTCAGGAATCAACTTCACCTCACCGACAATTTTTAATCCTGGCAGCGAATCGTTCAACTTCTTTATGCCTGCTTCGGTAACACCCGTTTGCCACACAAACAACTTCTTCAGTTTCTTCATACCGATCAGATGTTCTAGGCCAGCATCCGTCACCTTGCTGCCGTAGAGATTTAGATACTCAAGATCTTTGCATTCTTTGAGATGCGCCAAGCCAGCATCTCCGATCTTCGTTCGCTCCAAGTGAAGCTTTTTCAGTTTCAGACCTTTTAAATGTTTCAATCCAGCGTCCGTAATTTCGGTACCAGCCAAATTAACCCAGATAACATCACGCACGGCGCCGACCGACGCCAAGTGCTCATCTTTAATTGGTTTACTGGACAGGTAAAAACTGACTTCTCGTGATTCGTCAGCGGCTGATATCCGATAGACTTTGCCGCCCGCATTTTGGATCGCTTCAACGGCTCCAACGTCACGGCGAGACGAAGTTTCTTTTTCATCTTGATTAGTGGCTACATCACCCAACGCGAGAACGCACTGTGGATTCACGCACAAACAAGCAACCAACGCGACGCCAGCAACATAAACCAAATGAGCTGGTATCTTAGAAAGAATGCTAAAAGGAGACTTGATCATACGATTTCCTTGTAAGGATCCAATTCAATTCACATCAACTATGATGTTCATTTCTATCACAGGTAAACGGTGGCCTTTTTTGTTTCATCTAACGGAGATGTGATAAAGTGCTTTTGATGATTTACCGCCCGTAATGTTAGCAGAAAAATTTTGCTTCCAAAGAACAGACCGAATCCAATCTTGAAAACGCGCTCCTACAGGTGATCCCTTCATGAAACGATACTACAAAGCTCCGCTTTTCATTAAGTCGCTTTCGACGAGTCCGCTTACCTTGCTGCTCTTACTGCCTGCCCTTGGGCTGTCCTTTTTTGCTCTTGATTCCAATGTCGCGGAATCTCAAGAGCCGGAACGAAGCGTGGAAATGGGAACGGTTGACTGGAACCGCAACTTAGATTCAGCCATCAAACTTTCGTCCCAAACAGGCAAACCCCTGTTCGTCCTGTTTCAAGAGATTCCTGGCTGATCGACGTGTCAAAATTTCGGCGGTCAGCCGATGTCGCACCCACTGGTCGTTGAGGCCATTGAAAATGAGTTCATCCCAGTCTTGATTTACAACAACCGAAAAGGGCGAGACGCTCAATTGCTTGCCCGTTTCAAAGAGCCGTCTTGGAATAATCCAGTCGTCCGTTACTTCGATTCAAAAACGAATGATATCATCCCTCGCAAAGACGGCGTTTGGTCGACAGCCGGAACTGTTGAGCGAATGAAGTTGGCACTCAAAGCCGCTAAACGTCCGGTTCCCAAGTACCTTGCCAATCTCACTGGAGGCACTGCGGATCAAGAAACCGCAACCTTTGCGATGCATTGCTACTGGGAAGGCGAAGGCCTGCTCGGATCCATTGATGGCGTCAACGGAACCCGTTCCGCTTGGCGAGATGGCCTGGAAGTAGTTTCGTTGCGTTACGACCCGGCGATTGTTGACTATGCAGATCTAGTCACCGCAGCCCAATCCATGGAGTGTGCCTCGAAGATTTTCACCCACAGTAAAGATCAGCTCAAAATTGCTAAATCGAAAGTTGGTACACGAGCCGTTGCGGCCAGCTCTAACCAATCGGCTCGAGTCGCCAAGGCTTCGGATCAGAAATACTACCTCCGGCACACACCAATGATTCACTTGCCGCTGACTGAGTTCCAAGCCACCAAAATCAATGGAGCTTTGAAGAATAAACGCCCGTACAAAAATCTGCTCAGCGCGGGACAGATAGAACTAGCGGAGCGAATTATCTCGATCAAGCAATCAGATAAAGCGGCGTTTCAGAAATTCACCTATCCAACCGACGAAGCGAAACTTGCCGATTACTGGCGTGAGCTTGAATCCCATCTGGAGAAACTGGAAAAGTAAAATCGAATCGTCTACGTGCATTCGTCGATGTACTTACCGCACGACGAACTTTAGGCAACTCAAAACGGCTGGGATCCCAGATTCACAGCCGTTTGTTGCGTTGAAAAACTGCGTGTTCAGCATCTGCTATTCAGGCTCAATTTTAGGATAGCGGAACGAATCAAGAGTTCTGAGCGGGCTGTGTTTCGTCGAAAGTCTTGACGACTTCCGCTACGGCAACAATCCCAAATTCCAGGACTGACAAACCACTATTCGACGGTCTCGTACCCACCCTCTTCATCGCCAAACGGATTCTTATTCACTGGCATCCACTTGCACATTCCGATCCCAAGAAAATAAAGGATCGTCATCGGAAACGCCAGCAGCAACATGCTGATCGGGTCGGCCGGCGTCAGCACCATCGCCAATACAAAAATGAACATCACGGCCACACGCCACTTGTTGAGGTAATCGCTGACTTGGAACAATCCAATTCGATTCATAAACAGCATCACCAGTGGCAACTGAAAAGCCGTACCGAATCCGAGCGGCAGGAACATCACAAAACCAAGCCAGTCTTTGATTCGAACTTCCGGCGCGATCCCAAGTTGTTCATTGAACGAGAACAGGAATCCAAGCACGGGTTGGAAGACAAAGTAAAACGCCAACAGAACTCCGCTTACGAACAGAGCAATACTGATAGGCAGGAACACGTGAACGTACTTTTGCTCATGCGGATAAAGTCCTGTCGCGACGAACGTCCAAGCACAGTAAAAAATCCATGGCCCAGCCAAAACCAACCCGGTCATGAACCCCGTCTTCATCCAAGCGAAAAACACTTCGGAAACGCCCAGCGATTGCGGTTCAAATTCTGAACTTTCCCACATCTCGATCTTTACCAAATCCATCTTGAGCGGCGGCATGAAATCAGAAAAGGTGTGCGTAAGCAACGCCCGGTTCATTCGCCTCGCCAAATTTGGATCGCTCGTTTCGTTCAACTTCGCTTTCATCTTCGCCAGTGGCTTCTCTTTCTGCTCTTGGAACAAGCTGAGCAAACCACCGTCCTCTTCCGTCGTCAACTCTTTGAATTCATCAGCTTCAGAAAGATCGTCTCCGAGCGACAGGCGATTGAAAACAGTCAAAACCGTTCCCACACTTTCCATCGAACCGACATCCGCTTGGGCCAATTGAGTGATCGAATTTTGCTCAGCACGATTGAGCGATTGCCAGATCAATTTTGCTTGGGCGATTTTTGCATCGCCTCCGGCTTGAGGGTCAACCAGTTGGCGGCACAACTGCGGAATCTTGCTCTCATCAAAATGGCTCGACTTGAAACCGTAGGGATCCAATTCGATCTTGGACCCAAAATCAGGAATGACAGACTGTAGTGCACGAACAAGCTGAGCCGGATCGACTCTCATTTGCCGTGGAATGAACTTTTCTTCTTCCAGCCACGGAGCCAACTCAGGAGCAACGTATCCTTCTTTGGCAACAATGTCCTTGGCAGCGCGTTTACGATTGAACTCACCCATCGCATCCACTAACGGGCCGTTGAGGATGTCCATCACCTGATTGGCAAATAGGAATCCAATTCCGCAAGCGATCGCGACTCCGATAATGGCTTTGAGAAGGACTTTGCGAAGCTCTTCCAGATGTTCCCCGAATGACATGCGGGAACTGTCGAACAAATCTTCGTTCGGCTGGCGAAAATTCATGTTGGTACTAATCCGAATGACAAAAATCGCGAAACGGGTAATCTCCGCTGTGAACAACTAGCCGAAAGTTGCTGAGCTTGCGACCCTTGGACACATCCGGGTTGCGTTTGAGCAACCAAAATACGTATCTTTGGATAGTAACATGGCCCCCAGCAATCAACAACATTTGTTTCAATTTACACCTGCGACAAAGTTGCCCACCATCAGTCATTGACCGCCCTTCAGTGACCTTCAGTGACCTTTTCAAATCCTGATTCAAAACCAAATACGACGAAGCCCAGCAATGAATACGACCCCACTTTACCCGCTCAGATTTCAACCAATTTTCCAACGCTACCTGTGGGGAGGCCGGCGGCTGGCAGAAGTACTCAACAAGCCAATCGGCAATGACTCCGCTGCCGAGAGTTGGGAAATCGTCGATCATGACCAATACCAAAGCGTCGTCACTCACGGGACAGAAGCCGGGAAATCACTTCGAGAGTTAATTGCCGAAAGTGGTTTAGCGTTATTGGGTGACGCTGCACTAGAAAAAATATCCAGCGACAAGATCCCACCTCACTTGCGACAACGCTTTCCATTGCTGCTTAAGTTTCTCGATGCCAACCAGCATCTCTCTGTCCAAGTCCATCCCGATGACGCGTTCGGGGCAACCCTTTCGCCACCTGACCTGGGCAAGACGGAGGCTTGGTATGTCATGCACGCGGACCCAGGGGCGAAGATTTTCGCCGGCCTCAAGCCGGAAATCACCCAAGCGGCTTTCGAATCTGCAGTGGCTGAAGGCAAGACTGAATCGGTACTGCATAGCTTCGAACCGAAAGCGGGCGACTGTGTTTTTATACCCGCCGGAACCATGCACGCGATCGGTGCGGGACTTTTGATTGCCGAAATTCAACAAGCGAGCAACACCACGTTTCGCGTTTATGATTGGGGCCGAGTCGACAAGGATGGCAAGTCGCGACCGCTTCACATCGAGCAAGCCATTACTGTTAATGATTTTTCGCGCGGCCCGGTTTCGCCTTCAGCCGCCTCCCCAGCCTCCGATCCAAATTGGCAGACCATCGTTAATTGCGACAAGTTTGTGATGAACAAAGCCAGCTTAACTTCCGCCGTCAGCGTCGCCGGTGACAACCGTTTCCATATCATTGCTTGTACTCGCGGCGAAGTCTCAATTGAAAACGACCCGAGCGGAGTCCCGCTAACGATCGGGCAAACGGTGCTGCTACCAGCGTCACTGGGTGC
Source organism: uncultured Pirellulaceae bacterium (assembly GCA_964589435.1). Taxonomy (GTDB): domain Bacteria; phylum Planctomycetota; class Planctomycetia; order Pirellulales; family Pirellulaceae; genus Mariniblastus. Next base: position 3,740 of record CAZPTT010000069.1, on the reverse strand, counting down.
GACGAAATTGTGCCCCGGAACCGAGGGTGCTGAATTGCTGGAAATCCATTTACCAGATTGATCCTGAAGAATGACGATTCGAAACCCTGTCGCCGGTGGCAGTGCTTCACTCCGCTGGATTCCGCGATGATTGCGGAATGAAACTTCCCTTGCCCGATTCCGGCGACCCATCTAAAATCCTGCGAATTTTCATCGCAAAATTGGGAAGCACGAATGGCCAGCACAAACTTAAATCGCAAATCAATAGGGGCGATTTCCTTCGTCGCTGTTGTGATGATTTCATGTGCTGGTTGCCACTTACGCCCCAACTGGGGGCCGCCAGGAACGATCCAGGACCAACGAAACCGAGCCGTGCTTTACGACCCGTTTCCAAGCAATGAACTTGCTCCAGAAATCCAGGGTGGCCGCCCGCTGGAATATCAACAACCTCGCTCTCAGGCGTTCCACCTTCAGCAAAACCCGTTCGCCCGCCGCGCCAACCAAGGCGCTCCCTTCATCCAGCCTAACGGATTCTAGGTCACGCACGGCTTAATCAGATTCAACGAGTCGGTGCACGCCGGATTGCAGCTGCCTGCCTACACCGTTCTTGGGATGCCATCTCTACCGGAGTGCCATGCCTCTCGCTGGCAGAATGACGTTCACATTCCGCCACCTGCGACTAATTTTGTTACATTGATTCTGTCCTAACAACTGGACACGAACTCTCACTTGTTTTTAAGGATGACAAAATGAAATTGACTGGATTAATTGGCTTGATCATCGCGATGATGGCAGTAAGCGTTTCTCATGCTCAGGAAAAAACTGCTGAGAAGGAACACTCCCAAATGAAAAGGGAGCACGTTTCAGCTTCAAGCGAACATGGACAATGGATGAGCAAGATCAACAAGATGCGAATCGAACACCGCCAAGCGCTCGCGGCACTCGCAAGACTTCGTGCTGAGATTCTCGAACACGAAGCGGAAGTGGAGATGATGGCGGAACAGATTCGGAGCCATGAATCGGAAATGAGTGCCCACGATCATGCGATGCATGAACATGAAGAGCACGGCCACGGCGAAAAGCATAACGACCTCAAGTCGACCCACACCGACGTCATGAAAAATCACGTCGAACTAAGTAAGAAGATCGATGCCGAATCCGAGCATCACGGTGAACTTATCGCCGGGATTCTTAAGTTCTATAAATCTCACGCAGAAAAATTCCATGGAAAGAGCGGAGAGAAACACGACGGGCACAAGCACTAATCTTTTTACAGGCCCTCTGGTCGATTGATTTTGTGTTTAAGCTTAGACACCGATTGCCGCCCGTTTTGCCAAATTGAGAACCACCGTTACTGAATCGAAGGCACTGAAACATACAAGCTTGCTCTTCGATTCAGAACGGTTGATTTTCTAATGTGCGACCGGCAACGGCACACTCCGCCCTTCGGCAATCGACTGCTTCAATAGCGCCGTCAGCTCGCTCACGATCTCTGGATAGTCGAGCGACAAATTCGTTGTCTCACCTGGATCCTTCTCAAGATCATAAAGCTGGCCAGGCGCGTCAGGCACCCTTTCCGGCAAACGATATTGCTTCAGCAATTTATGGTTTGCGTAGTTGTTCCCTCCAGAACCTTGATGCGCAAGGTATTTCCATTTTCCGCGACGAATGGCCAAGTAACGTTTACCGCCAAATCCTTGTTGCAAAATGTATCGGTTTGATAGACCAACGTCGGTTTTGCCCAGCAGTTCCGGCATAAGGCTCAAGCTGTCTTCCGCTGAATCGGCCGACAAATCAAAATCGACGATTTCAGCGACTGTTGCCATGAGGTCGGTCAACGAAGTCAACTGATCGGATGACGTGTTCTCAGCGATCTTACCGGGCCAACGAACAATCATTGGGACTCGGTGCCCGCCTTCCCAGTTGTCACGTTTGACGCCACGCCACGGTCGGGCTCCATCATGCTGATGGTCGGTTCGCATATGAAAAACCGTCGGCACTTCTGGCCCGTTGTCACTCGTAAAAACGACCAGCGTGTTGTCCGCGAGGTTCAAACTCTCGAGAGTCTTCATCAATTCGCCGACAATGAAATCCAATTCGAAAATAAAATCACCATGCGGCCCCGATTCTGTTTTTCCCTTGAACGCATTGCCGGGAAAAGAGGGCAGGTGAACTGCTTGTGTCGAGTGGAACAAAAAGAATGGCTTATCAGGATTCTCTGCCACATGTTTCTTCAAAAACTGCTGACTCTTTTCCAGGAACCGCATATCGACTTCTTCCAAATCAAAATCGGGAGCGTGCATGCCGCGGCGGTTGTCGTTGGAATAGACGTGCTTGGGCAATTTCGATTTATCGAGCAACTGTGTCGGCGGAACCGGAATCCGTTTGCCGTCGATGTACGCATAAAGCCAATCCGTTGTTGGACAACAGGCGGTTCCAAAAAATTGATCGAAACCACAATCGATCGGCCCTCCGTCAATATCGCGAGTGAAGTCAATCAGTTTGGTTGATTCAGCCCCACTATTGTGAAGCGGCTCGCCATGAGAATCGTAAAATGTCAGTCCGACATGCCACTTGCCAAAGCAAGCCGTCGAATACCCTTTTGAGCGAAGCATTTTTGCCAGCGTCAGCTTGTTAGGGGCAATCAAGGATGGGCCACCGACACCCGAAAAAACTCGCCCACCATTGGGCACTCGAAACGCCATCTGTCCGGTCAACAAGCTATACCGCGTCGGAGTACATACCGTGCAAGGGCTGTGGGCGTCCGTAAATCGCATTCCCTGTTTGGCCAATCGATCCAAGTGCGGCGTTGGGATTCTTGATTCTGGGTTATAGCAACCCACATCGCCGTAGCCCAAATCGTCAGCCAAAATCACTAGGACGTTCGGAAGTTTCACTTCTTCCTTACCGCTCTCTCTATTTCCTGTCGCCCAACCAAAAACCGTCGACGGCAACATGCAGATAAACGATACGCAAGCCATCACCAACATCGAGGGAAGAATTCGAAAGCCAAACTTCATCTATTAGCTCCTAGTCAAATGAACGCGGTCTGATGTGAATGCAATTTTAGTATAGCCAGATTCTCACGACTCAGTTGACGCGGACGTTTGCCCAAGCATCGCCAACTGGTTTCTCACTTTCAACCATTTTGATTGGTTCTTGATTGCAATCGAGAACTCCCTCGTCGACAATCGTCTCTCCCCGTCCGCCAAAGCAGCGAAACTCAAAAAAAACGACGAGCGCTAAATGAACTCAATGAACCGATTTTTTCTGACCGCATTCTTGTTATTGGCTCATTCATTAGTTGATTCCTTGTGGGCGACTGAAAACGAAACCGACGCTGCAGAACGCCCCAACATTCTTTTGCTGTGTATTGACGACCTCCGACCGGAGCTTAATTGTTACGGCGTCGACTACATTCACAGCCCCAACATCGATGCATTGTCGGCGACGGGAATCACATTTACACGGCACTATGTTCAATCACCATCTTGCGGGCCATCCAGATACGCAATGTTGACCGGCCGTTATGAGCCACTTCCGATCAAAGGCAACTCATCCTTGATGACACGAGCCGCAAAAATTAAAGCCGGCAAACCCGTTTCCGATTCGATGCCTGCTCACTTTCGGAAGAACGGCTATGCCACGGTTTCTGTTGGCAAAGTCTCGCATCACCCAGGTGGCCTGGCCGGCGATGGCTGGAAAGATCCAACGCGACCCGAGATGCCAAACTCTTGGGATCAACACTTGATGCCTTGCGG
>CAZPTT010000068.1:25784-32632 GCA_964589435.1 uncultured Pirellulaceae bacterium | reverse complement strand
GGCTCAATTTTAGAGTAGCGGAACTCATCTAGAGTTCTGATCGATCTGTACTCCGCCAAAAGTCTTGACGACTTCTACTACGACCGGAGGCCCAATTTTTTAAAACTGGTAAACCACTAGCCTTGCCCCTTTCGCCCAACGACCGGCTGTCCCAAAATGCTAAATCAAGATTCTCAACTCAAATTCACCACCCCACCAATAAGCGAAATCGCCCGTGACAGTGCCGTCAGAAAACTGGGATGTGATTGTCATTGGCGGAGGAGCGGCTGGCCTGATGGCGGCAGCCAGCGCCGGCGAACGAGGCAAGAAGGTTTTGTTGCTCGAGAAGAACAAGAAGTTGGGCGTTAAGATTCTGATGTCCGGCGGCACCCGCTGTAACATCACCCACAACTGTAGCGTTCAGGGAATCATTGAGGGCTTCGGGCGTGGAGGCAAGTTCCTCCATTCTGCCTTGGCTTCACTGCCACCACTGGATGTCATTCAGAAAATAGAATCGCAAGGCGTTGCAACCAAGATCGAATCGACAGGCAAAGTCTTCCCGATCAGCAACAAAGCGATCGACGTTCGCGACGCGCTCGTTGGACTGGCCCAGCAAGCCAACGCCACGATCCTCAATGAATGCCCCGTTTCTCAAATCGAACGCGGCACTGATTCAGAATGTAACCGATTCGCGATTTCGACACCGCAAGGCCGCTTCGAAACAAACACAGTCGTCATCACAACCGGTGGAAAATCATATCCGGGCTGCGGCACGACAGGCGATGGCTACGGATGGGCCAAGCAATTTGGCCATTCGATTGTCGAAACGTTTCCAGCATTGGTACCAATTATCTCCAATTGCGATTGGGCTTTGGATTTAAAAGGAATCACGATCGATCGAGTCAACGTCCAAGTCATCCAGCCGCCAGAAGTAAGTTCGACTGCTCCCTCAAACCCGTCCGCTAATTCGCTTTCAGCCAATTCGCTTTCAGTTAATTCGCTTTTAATTAATTCTTCAGTGCAAAACCGATCAGACAAGCAACCCAAAAAGAAAAAGCACAAAGCGAAAAAGAACAAAGCGAAAGTCCTTTCGCAACGAGAAGCTTCATTTCTTTTTACGCACTGGGGGTTTTCCGGGCCGTCCGTTTTGGATGTCAGCCGAGAAGTCGCCCAACACCCATTCAAGAAATCGCTTGAACTCGTTTGCGATTTTCTACCTGACCAAACGCCTCAGCAATTCGCTGACTATCTGCAACGCAGAAAATCCTCTGAGGGCAAACAATCAGCCGGAAATCTGCTCAACGAATTTTTCCCAAAACGATTCGCCGAAGCTTTGTTGCGAGCCAGCGAAACGAACACGACCTTGCGCAACGCGGATCTTTCAAAAAAAACGCTGCTCTCAATCGGACAACAAGTCAAAGCAGCTAAGTTCCCTATCAATGGCACGCTGGGATTTGAAAAAGCCGAAGTCACCTCGGGTGGCGTTAGCTTAAAAGAAGTCGACAGCAAAACGATGCAAAGCAAATTCCTCGAAGGCCTGTTTTTTGCTGGCGAAATACTCGACCTCGATGGGCGAATCGGTGGGTTCAATTTCCAATCAGCTTTCAGCACAGGCTGGCTGGCTGGCCAATGGGTCTAAGGCAGACCACAACGACTTTTTACTATTGCCAAAGCATGCTCCGTCGTAACAACGGGGTTGATTTCAAAGACGAACTGCGCGGCCGCTCACTCGATTGAATTACTGCATGCGCACAATCTCGCCACCATTTAGCGTCAAGATTGCCTGCAGCGTTTTCATGTCTTCCGCACCTAGCAAGTGAGCACTTCCGTCGCAAAGTACAACAACAAATTGATCGTCATCGCGAATCCGCTTTAACAGCGTTGCGACACCCGCTGAGTCTTCCGGCAAATCCTGTGGTTTCGTCCAAGCAACCGCATGATCGGCGTTCACCTCGAAAATCATCGCTGTGCTCGAGGTGCCATCACGAATTTGCCCCATCGCGGTAGAGCCAATCGAATTTTTTCCGCCCGGCTCGCTAGGCTTCGAAAACGCCTGCCCTTCGCCAGCGTTGGCCAAGTAAACCGTTTTGCCAGCTCCCAACTCAAGCCCCGGGTGCTTGAAAACATCAGGCATCTTTTCAATCAAAGTTTTATTGTGCTCGCTGTCCCATGGTTCATCCAAATGAAACTGTTCATACAAATGATTTTGATTTTCAAGGAATGGAAGCACATGAACTCGCCAACTGAGAAGCGGTCGTCCCTCCAAATCAGTTGTGAACGCAGCCGGAAATTTTTCGTGAGCGAACTCAAAATTTAACGACGCCAGCGCTAGTTGTCTCAGCTTGTTTTTCACAGTCCCCACGTCAGCCGTTTCGGGAATCTCATATTGCGCCGTAAGATAAGGCAGTCCAATCATCGCGCCGGCAACGACAGTAACGCTTGGTGATGCGCTCGGATACGTTTGACGCTGGAGCAACTGAAAACCATTCTCCGTTCGATAAACCGCCGCGATGTTTGGCTGAACTCCTTTGATCAAGACTTCAAGCTCCGGCACATCGCGAAACCGCAAGTCAAACTTGGACGACATCGGCTCGTCTTTATCGATCATCGTTGTAAACATCCAAACTCCTTTGAGCAGCGACGGCAAATTGAAATCGAATACGGCGATCGGATTTCCGTAGCCCTCTTTGTCGCCAAACTCAAACATTTCAACGACCTGCGGATTCTCGCTCAACCGATTATCTTTGGGCTGCCCGGCCAGATGCGCGGTGATGTCATCAACCGTCTTCGCAAAATACCACTGATCGTCGATTAAGCCCCAAGTAACCTCCGCCCACGCATTCTCGCGGAACGTGTAAAACTCGTTTTCACCAATCATCTTCGTCTCGAATTTAGCCCGACCACCCATTTCTTCGATTGATTCTTCGATCGAACGGTTCAGTTTCTTAAATATCGCAGGAAAAGACATTTCATCTTCGATGTGAATGGATGCCACCCAGCCAGCCGTCGGTCGGCCGATGTCAAGCTTGTAATAAAAGTAAACGTAGTTACCAATCGCCTGTAGAAATTCGTCTTTCAGCTTCATCCCGGTGACATTTTGAAATTCGGCGAAGGCATCGTCGACAGCTTCTTCTTGCCCTGTCCGTTTGGCAATATCCTCAACCATTTTCAAAAGTTTCTTGGTCGAAAATCGGGTGGCCCCACCCACCGTTGCGCAAATGCGTTATACGCGATCGAAGATGAGAAATAATCCAGCTGCTTGATGCTCAAAGGAGCTCCATTGAGCGTGGCCAATATTCCAGTGAGTTCGCCAGCGGTATGGAACGAAGTTCTCGTAAGAAATCCTTGGTTATCGAGGCCTGAAACCCAAACAATTTCAGCTACGTCGTCACCAATGACTTGGTCAAAAATAGAGCGAATTTGAAACATACCTCCATCAGGTATCTTCACCAAATCAATCGCTTTGTCAGTGTCTAGAAAAGCCATGCTTGAGAAACGCTCGATCGGCAATTCTTCACGACTGTCTACCAACCATTTTGGCGACTCGGTTTTAGAGTTCTGAGCCAATTCCGAAAGGGACTTTACCGAGAGCGAGTCCTTTCCCATTCCAAAAACGAAATACTTTCCGCGCAAACCGAAAGTCACTTCCGTTTGAGAATCTGGCAACATCCAGCGAAACGCAGGTTGGCCATCGACCTCGACTGGACTGACTCCAAATTTCTCCGCGCCAAACTTTTTCAGTTCGGTTTCAAACGCGTTCAGTAGTTTTTCAATGCGATCGGTCTGCTCGCCCAATCCGACGATCCCCGCTCCTGTCAACGCTGGAGAATCGTCAATGATTTCGAAATCGGTAATATAAAATGCGGCTGGGTTTCGCATGACCGTTTCAGCCAACCCAGTGAACAGATGTGTCATCGCTTTCTTCGCCGGATTGTCCTTTTCATTTAACGAGTTGTCTAAAATCGAACCACGAAAAGCGATTCGGAACTTGTCCATGAAAACCTGAATTTCCGGTTGCGCCATCCAGGCTTCCGTCGGACTTGCTTCGCCGTCAAGCTCCCCAATTCCCATCCAACAAGAATAGAAGACGCAATTTTCGGGCGCGATCTTGAACATCATTGGATCTTCGGGGCCAGGAGCGACGCCCATCGGCAAGCCAAAACTGGCTCCGAAAAAGATTCCCAACAGAACGAACGCTTCCGCGATGCCGACGACCATCTTGGTATCCTCAATTAAAATCTTCGTTTCAAATTTTGTTCAACGACCGCCAGAAGATACGAATCTTGAATGAAACGGAGCCACGCTCGTCTCACGGTTTTGCTGTCCGGCATTGCGACCAATCTATCGCAATCTGGTCGTTCGGGTCGACGATTTAGCCAATTGGACGACAGGCGTTCCGAATTAGTGCCAGAACAACGCATTTCACCGAGGAAAACTCGACTAATCAGTATTGGTCGGCCCCCTTCAGTTCGGTAACATTCGTGCGATCTTTAGTAAAAAATCGAAATGGAATTCGATCATGTCACAATCAAAATCGCCTCGAATCTTAATCACGCGCCTAAGTCATATTGGCGATTGCATTTTGACTTTGCCGATGCTTTGTGCCTTAAGAAGAAAACTACCTGATGCCTACATCGCCTGGGCAGTCGAAGCGCCAACGCAACAACTGCTGAAGCTTCATCCGGATATCGACGAGTTGATCATCGTCCCCAAGCAGTGGGCGAAAAAACCAAAATGCTGGAATGAGCTATTTGGCAAACTCAGGACGCCGAAATTCGATTATACAATTGACCCACAAGGCATTACCAAAAGTGCTGCGTTGGCTCGAATCAGCCGCGCTAAAACTCGAATTGGAATTCGCGGTCGCTGGGGCCGAGAACTGTCGCCATATCTGAACAACTGTTTAATCAACACCGAAGCTCCGCACATCGTCGATCGCTCGCTAGAACTATTGCAGCCTTTCGGTGTGTCAACGACCAGCAAGCGACCGCTCGTCGAATTTCGGTTGCCCGTTTGTTCAAAAGCTCAACAAACCACGGTTCAATTTCTGAAGCAACATTTTAGCTCCAAAACGAACTCAAGTGGTTCACCAGAAAAGTTCGCCGTTATCAATCCCGGCGCGAGCTGGAAATCCAAGCGTTGGGAAACGGATCGGTATGCCACCGTGGCCAGCCATCTTCTTAAGCGTCATCGAATTCGCTCCGTTGTGACGTGGGCCGGCGACGAGGAAAAAGCGATGGCCGAACGAATTTGCAGTCTGAATCCCGAAGCCGCGATCATGGCCGATAAAACTAGCCTGGCCGAACTGGCAGCGATTTGCAAGGAAGCCCATTTCTTTATTGGCTGTGATACTGGCCCGCTTCATATCGCCGCTGCCATGGGCACCGCTTGCGTCGGACTTTACGGAACCACGCTTCCTGAAGATTCTGGCGCATACAACCAGCCACACATTGGCCAACAGCATATTGCCGTTCAAAAATGGCACCAATCGGGAAGTTGTCGCAAACGCCGCCGAGCTTCCAATGACGCCATGCGCGACATCATGGCGAAAGACGTGCGAGCCTCTTGCGACCAAATGCTGGCTCAGCTGGATGCCAAACAACGAATGGCTGGCTAACTACTCCTGGCCACCTATCGCTTCTTCACCTATCGCTTCTTCACCTACCGAGATTTCAAATACGATAGGAAAGTGATCGGACCCGCCCTGCCCGGCAACATATCGGTCGTGAACGTGAACCCTAGGCGACACAAACGCGTGATCAATCGGAATCCGCAAGCCAGGAATTTTCGAATGCCAACTGCCTTGGTAGCCGAAGCCTTGACGGCTGTCACGATAGCCAGTCGTGTCCAGGAAATCAGAAAGAAACGGTGACCAAGGCGTGCAGTTGAAGTCGCCCATCACTACCGTTGGCTCAGTCTGAGCTGACAGTAACACACCAACTTCGTTTAGCTGTCGGTTGCGAAGACGCAGGCGATTCGGATTCGTCGGCGAGACAACATGCAGTACCACCAAACGAAGCGTTTGCCCGCCAACGTTGATGTTCGTCACCAATAGTGGGTTATCCGTTTCCTTCGCCGTGATCTGATGCACACGGGTATCGTTCAACGGAATCTTGCTGAAGATCGCCACACCAAATCCATGCCAGCGAGAGCTTAAGCTGCGATGCGGGTAGTCCGCGTTTAAGACTTCCAGGTTTCGCTTCCAATCGTTGGCATACTCAACAACGGCCAAGACATCTGGATCGGCGTCGCGAATTTGCTGAATCGCTTTCTGAGGATCTTGGTTGTTCGTCCAGACGTTGAACGACATGACTTTGATTTTCTCTGCACCAGCAGTTGGCTGGTGACTGGGATACCAAGTCGAAACGACTCCGATCGAACACCAAAGAATTGCCAGAAAGCAGGCCGATGACAGTTTAGGTTTGGCCAACAATATCGCCACCGCCAAACTCGCGATTAGCATTGCCAAGATCTGAGCGCGGAAGTTGCTAATGATTTCAGCCAGATAGAAGTACCGGCCAAACTGAGCAAACACGACGGTTACTAGTGTCACGAAGACGCCAAGCGACCCCAAACGCCTTATCCACAGCCCAGTCGGCTTATCCGTTTGCGAATTCGTCAAATCATCTCGATTGCGCGATCGAGATTCAAAGTCCTCAGAGGCTTCGGTGACCTCAACCGATTCAGTTGCTCGATCGCTGGATTCAGGTTTCATCGTACGCGATTCGGCAGCCAGAATGTCAGGACAAGAGATACTATATTGGGAGTTCGTCAGTGATGAGCCAACTAATTTTTCATCGGTGCTAATTTTTCATGGGTGCCATGCCCTCGCTTGCGTGGGCTAATTCTTGATGGGTGCCAATTTTTTG
>CAZPTT010000068.1:16914-25684 GCA_964589435.1 uncultured Pirellulaceae bacterium | reverse complement strand
TAATTCTTGATGGGTGCCAATTTTTTGTGGGTGCCATGCCCTCGCTTGCGTGGGCTAATTCTTGATGGGTGCCAATTTTTTGTGGGTGCCATGCCCTCGCTTGCGTGGGCATGCCAAGACAAGGGGAATGCCAACGTAAAAGACAAGTCACCACACCGGGAATACCGGTACACCACCCTACCATTTTGATTGGCCAAACGTGCTCAGAATAACAGTTGAGATTCAAGCATTAATTTTTCTGGCTGCGGCCGACTTCTTTGCTTCGTATAAGTATGGATTAAGTGTTGGATCGTTGTACATTTTGAATTGCCGATACGTTCGATGCCGCTTCTTCCCGGCAAAAATGTCATCGAGCAACTGTTGGAGCGAGTTCCGCAGGTCGTGTTGCTGCATCATACAGACTGCGATCTTCTGTTGAACAGAATTGAGGTGATCGTCGTCAACATCGGTACGGTCAAGTTGCTCGTGAAGATGAAAAATCCTCAACGCCATGATTGAAAGCCGATCCATAACCGATCCCGGGGTCTCAGTATTCAGCGGCGCATCATCGGCAGCAGCGACCTCTGAGTTTTCGACCATCGTCGTAATTTCGTCGTCGATCTTTTCAATCCAATCATTCCGCTGCTGATTGAAACGATCGATCGATCGTTTTACACGGGCGATCTCGGCATCAGAAACATCGGGGCTGCGAGCAATGTCTTCTTCGTGCCAAAGCTGATAGTTGTAGCTGTGTTGCTCACAAACAATGTCCAACAATCCAGAATACGGATTACTGATTGGCTCTTGATGCCATAACTCGACTAGCTCAGCTTGAAGCTCAACGATTTTCTCGGTGTCAATCATACAACTCTCATCCATGAATTGAAATCAAATTTAGTGGCCGCCTGTCTCAGATTCTATTGTCAAAACGCAAATTTCTATACGGCAATTTCGACCAACTATGCCAAATCGGCGCGACATACCAATCGGTTCGTTACGGTGATTTCATCCGATCAATTTGGGTTAAGCAAGTTGACCTTTGACACAACTTAATTGGTTGCAATTTGATCTTGCAACCAATTGAACCCTTTTCGACGTTGGACTTCGATGCGGGTTTCCTTATGATGGCTGCAGGGCACAACCATTCGCTAGCAAACATTCGAGGATTCGAACTTGATCACCGTGCTCAAAATCCCTTCACAGCTTCGAATTTCCAGGCTCATATACCTACTAGTGATGCTGCAAGTTTCGCTCTGTGCACCGTCGCTTGCCGCCGGTTCGTCTCCCCGAACACTTCAAGATCCAACGGCGACGCTGCAGCCCATTAAGCGACCGCCCGCACCGATACAACAAGAAACCTCGCCTCCCCAAACTGACTCAGCCATCGTCACGAAACCTGCAATCGCGACGGCTCAGCCTCAGCTTCAGCCTCAGCTTCAGCCTCAGCTTCAACCTCAACCGCTGCCGGTGAAGGCGCAGGGCGAACTTTCTGAATTCAGTTCAGACGAAGCATTCAATTACCTCAAACAAATCTGCGATATCGGACCGAGGCCCAGCCTTTCGCTAGGAATGCAGCAACAACAGGCCTTCATCAAGCAGCATTTTGAGCAGCTTGGAGCCGAAGTGATGATGCAGCCGTTTAGCGCGCGGCATCCCAATCAAGGTAACATCGTTCAGCTTTCCAACATGGTCATCCGCTGGAATCCGGAACGCAAACAACGACTGCTATTTTGTTGCCACTATGACACGCGTCCCTTTCCTGACCGAGACCCGACAAATCCCAATGGCGTTTTCATCGGCGCCAACGACGGGGGAAGCGGCGTGGCTGTTTTATGCGAATTGGGTAAACACGTTGCGAACATGGAAGGCAAATACGGAATTGATTTCGTGTTTTTTGACGGCGAAGAATTTGTGTTCGTCGCCAAGCGAGACCCGATGTTCCTTGGTTCGACATTTTTCGCTAACGAGTACGCGACGCGACGCTTTGCCTGGAAGTACCAATTTGGCATTCTGTTGGATATGGTCGCCGATAAAAATCTTCAGATCCATTACGAAGGCAACAGTTTGGGTTTCGCTCCGCGATTAACTCGCAGCATTTGGAACGTTGCCGATCAACTAGGTGTCGAGGAGTTTGTTCCCAAACAGCGGCACAAAATCAGGGACGATCACTTGCCGCTCAATTCGATCGCGCGAATCGAAACCTGCGACATAATCGACTTTGATTACCCCAACCCAGACGGGAAAAATGCGTATTGGCATACAACGCGAGACTCGATCGAAAATTGCTCGGCTGAGTCGCTGGGCAAGGTAGGGCGAGTCGTACTAGAATGGACGCGACAAATGCAGCGACTGAATCGTTCGAAATGAACGTCGTTTGTAATTGAACGCGAGCAAGACTCATCTCCAAACACGACTCATTACCGATACGAACGCGTAAAGCCGACAGGAAAATCTCATGGGCAACTTGATCGAGAATTCGGTGGACACGGTTCTCGTTGGCGCGTTCCGACTAGAGTCAATCGAGTCAATCCAACTGCTGCTTGGTTTCAACGAAAGCGTGATGGCATATTGTTTGGCCTTTGGCATCGCCGGCTTGGTCGGAGGACTGGCCTTGTTGTCGGCACATAAGGCAGCGCTCGACCAAGCGATGGCGACTGAGAACAACGAGCGAGTTCAAAGATTCGAAATTCGCAAGTTCCGTCGGCGCGCAACCGCCAGCTCAATGATCGCGTCCGTCGGTTGCATGATGGCGGCTTTATTTTGGGTGGATGACCCGAAGGTGTTTTCAATCTTCATCATGCTAATTCTAACGCTACTCTTGTTGATTTTGACGATCGCATTTTTCGACATGTTTTCAGTTGGCCTGCAATCGTTGACTCGCACCGACGATGCCGCCCGGGAGGCATTGGTGGAAGAGTATTTGCGTCAACGAAAGAAAACGGCTTTCGAAGATCAGGATGAAAAATAGCCAAACTGAATCGTGGCATCACGAACTAGATTGGGCATCTGAAGGGTTCGTTCACCTGAAGGGTTCGAGCATCAGAAGGGTTCGATCAGTCAGTCGACTTCGAGCTGGTCAAACCCGAGCCAAATGAGGAATCAAAATCCACTCAGTGAGATTTTTCTCACTAATAACAACTGGGCACCGAGCGAAACGTTCAACGCGTAAAATAGTTGCGCGGCCATGTAGATTTAAGCGACTCTTTGACGTTTGCGTGGCATAGCAGGGAACTTTATCACTACTGATTAGCGTCCAATCGCGTTAGCTGAAATACAAATTGTAATTTCAGTTTTCCTGAGTTTTCCAACATCGTTGATTAAGATCAGTACGCTGAACCCGGGCGTATAACCAACATTCTAGGGGCAGTAAACAGAGACTCTGATTATGAAGAACCGAGAGCACGAACCAATGCGAAAAAAATCAAAACCTGTATCCAAACGCCGCGTCCGATCGGCAGCGTCGACTCGCCGCCGCCAACAAAACGCCGGCGCTGAGTACATGAAACTAGAGGATCGGCTCGCGTTGACAGTATTCGTCGTCAACACAACTTTGGATACTGCGACGGATGTTGAAGACGGCCTGGTCAGCTTGCGCGAAGCGGTCATCGCTGCCAACACGAATGCCGCATTTGGAGATGCCCCGGCCGGTGATACAGACGGAGACGTCATTCGATTCGACACTTCGATCGCCGATTCCGAAATTGGATTATTCCAAGGCCAAATCAACATCACTGATGACGTCTTTATTCAAGGCGGTGATCGCGATATCACGATCAACGGTCGCGGTATTCAAAGACATTTTGCGATCAACTCAACCGAGCGAGTTGGGTTTAGCAAATTGACTTTCATCAATGGACGCGGCACTGAAGGTGGATCGATTCTGGCTCAAGGCTCAGGCAACACTCTGATTTCGGAGTCGACATTTAACTTTAACAATGCGACTGGCGTTGGCGGTGGAGCCCTTTTCAATGCTGCTGGCGTCATGAGCGTCATTTCTTCGGACTTCGTTGACAATCAAGCTTCGGCAACTGGCACGGCGGGACGTGGTGGTGCCGTGTTCACTCAAGCCGGCACGATGTACGTCAATGGCGGCACGATGTTTACCAACCGGGCAAGTGGTTCCGGTGGAGCGATTGAAGTCGAAGGTGGAACCTTTTATTCGGTCGGCCTGCAAGTCGGCGACGTTGGCCGAGGCAATGAAGCCGGTACTTCTCAGTTGGACGATGGTGGTGGACTGCACATTTCAGGCTTCACATTCACAACCATTTCAGGTGGATCTTTCGTCGGAAATAGTGCGTCGCGAAGCGGTGGCGGATTGGCAATCGAACCGGGTTCGGGAGGAGGCAACCTCTTTATTAACAACGCTGCTCTTGTCGACCAGAACATAGCGGTTGGGGCATTCGAAAATAACGGCGGCGGTGGCATCTTTAATAACGGCGGCAGCCTGTTCGTGACCAATGCGATCGTCAGCAACAATCAAGCGACGGGCGCAATGTCGATGGGCGGCGGAATTCTTGGAATCGGTGGTTCATCGCGAGCGACGACTTCAACGATCAATGACAATGCCGCTGTCGAAGCAGGCGGTGGATTCGCATTGGTCGACGGTTTTGGTTTGCTTAACGATTCGACACTAACGGCCAACGATGTCGGCGTGACGCTGACGGGCGGAACAGGAATCGGGGGCGGCGTCTATGTGCAAGGATCGGCGGCATCCAATTCGCACACGGATAATCCTGCCGTTTTGGTTGTCAATGATGGCCAATTGGCCGGCAACCAATCACTGATCGAAGGCGGAGGAATTTGGGGCGGTGGCAATTCACAAGTATTCATCCGAAACGATGCCAGCCTCCTCGACAATCTTGCGACAGCGGTCAGCGTCGGCAAAGGTGGCGGCGTCTACACCGAAGGATACCTACAAGTTCTTGATTCATTTTTCCAACGAAACGACGCCAACATTTTTGGCGGTGGCATCTACGTGAAAATCAATGGCTCCCTTCGCGTGAATAATTCCTTGTTCACCGCGAATCTGGCTGGCTTCAATGGAGGCGGAATCTACACCGAATCCACGACGAACCGAATCACGGGCACATCGTTCATCAACAATATCGTTTCAACAGCGGGCGGTGGAATCTTTGTGTCCACCACCGGCAGTCTTAGTCAAGCGAACAACCGGTTCAGTGGCAATCAACCCGACGATGTCTCCGGGGCATAACTTCGCCGCTGGTTTTTCAAATCTCAAACGCCAGATGAGCTCCCAACGTTGGAGCTCTTTTTTTTTGCCGTTTTGGATCGGACAATACGAAACAGCGATAACGAAGGCGTGTTGAGAAAAAGCAAGTTGCGGGAAAGCGATTAAGCCTCTAAGTCAAGGAACCTGGAATCGCGTGGCTATTCTGATGACTTTGGATTTAGAGCGGCTTGAAACGTGTCGGAATTTTCTTTTAGCGTCGCAGCAAGCGACAACACATCGACGCCAATTTTCTTGACGCGTTTTAACTGAGTGCTGGTCAATGGAAATTCGAATTCGGTCAACTCTTCCATCAGTCCAGCCATTCTCCGCATCGAATTTTCGATAGTGGTAAGCGGCAAATGCTCACCGTCGGCGACCTCCCGATTTAAACGATTGACGAAATCCTCTGCATCTGCCGCCTGGATACCGATCTCTTGAGCCAACCCGCCAAGCTGAGCCCACTTCTTGGGTTGCAATTGACCGCCAGTGAATGCCCCCTTCACTAACTCAACAAATCCACCACGAAGCGTGACACCGACCGACAATTCATTGAAAATGGAACCGAGTTTTTTCCGTTCCTCAGTTGAAAGTTTTTTGATTGCGGGCGCATTCTGACCGGGCAAAACGAGTTCGCTCAACATTTGCTTGTCGGCAGAACCAAGCTTCGCAGAACCAGATTGCTCGTCGTTGGCAGGAGGCATGCCCTCGCTTGCCTTGCCTTCCGTCCCTCCAATTGGAAACGCCAAGGCGCGAAAATCAACTTTCTTCGTGAGCAAATCGTCAATTACCTTTTTCAAAACGACTGGCGTGATGTCGACTGATTTTCCGCGAGTTACACTTTCGTGTCTCGCCAGCAGCTTTTCTCCATCCCAAATCCAAACACCCCCCTGCTTGTGCTTCTTCCACGGGAAGTCATTGTCGAGAATACTTTTTCTCCACTCTTCAAATGGCGGCAGGGCCTCTTGCGATTGAACAAGAATAAAAACGATTTGCCCAACTCCATCACTGAGCGCGTAGTAGGTCGTCTCAGATTCTGGAAAACTCAACGCTTCAACCTGCTTGGGAACGTCCGTCGCATCGGCTGGGTAGCAAAGTTGCACTTTCCATTCTCGATCTTCAGTTGGATTCAGTGCGATCAAATAGCAATGCATTGGCCGATCAAATTCGGCTTTGATTCGCACGCATTCACCGAAGCTCGTCGCGAAAACCTGCTTACCGACTTTGCCTGCGTTTCGGAGTTCTTGTCCTTCAAAATTGATATCCTTGTCTTTTTTCAAACGCTCCAAGTACTCGGCGGACAAGGAAGTAATCACCGAGGCAGTTTTAGATAAGCTGGCCCCGAAGCTTGCGTCACTTTCAATTTCGTCGATCTCTTCAATTTTTTCATCCATGTCGCCAGAGACTTTGTTGCCCTGCTCGTCTGGCTTCAGATCTTTCTTCACTTTCGATTCTGACGCCCCCTCACTATCAAGGTCTGCATCAGACTCGTTTGATCGTTCAGCCGGATCATCCGCGTGGTAGATCGCGTCCTCACCTCCCATGCCTGTTACCGAATTGATCGTGTCCGTGACCGAGATCGCGATTTTGTTCCATGCATACGGAATCATTACAGCCATCATCAATCCAAGTGCGATTGTCACGGTACATGAAAGTGAAGGCAACGATCGTTTCTCGTTCCCGGCAGCATTTCCACCGATTCGTGCCGTTGTCTTCAACTGAATTGTTTTCTCAGTTTCTTCGTTCGCAGTTTCTTCGTTCGCTCGATTCTGTTTCGCGGCTTCTTCTTTAGCAATTTCCAAATCGCGGGTTAACTGATCCGTCATATTCGACGCCGTCGTGATACCTGCCGTCAGCCGTAACAAATTGGCTTTCGCGACAAATGGAGCGAGTGCTGCGGCAACTTCACCTGGCGTTTGAAATCGTTGCTTTGGATCTTTCGCCATCATTCTGCTAACGATTCGTTCCAACTCAGCCGGAATCGCTTGAGGAGACATTGTTGACACCGGCTTGGGAGTCTCGGCGATGTGTGCGGTTAATTTGGTCGCCACCGATCCATGTTCCTGATCACCAAAAGGAGGCCTGCCGCACAGCAAGCAATACAGCGTGCAACCGAGGCTATAGATATCAGCCCGAATATCCACATCACGTGAACTTTGGCATTGTTCGGGAGCCATGTAATCTGGCGTTCCCAACAGTTGCATCGAACCGGTCAAGCCTTCTTCAGCGGCGCGATCTCTCAGCCGTGCCAATCCCAAGTCAAGAATTTTGACGACCCCTTCAGCCGACAGGATCAAATTCGAGGGCTTTAAATCTCGATGAACGAGGGCACGTTCATTTGCATGTTGGAGGCCCATCGCCGCCTGCCGAATGATCTCAGCGGCGTCTGCAATCGGTAAGGCTCCAAATTCTTTCGTGATGTCGGAAAGGTCTTTCCCATCAACAAACTCCATCGCCAAATAAGCGTTGCCATTATATTCGCCAGCGTCTTCGGCAAAAACAATGTTCGCATGCTTCAGCCGCTCCATCGCATCGATTTCCGACTCAAATCTTTGCCGCCAAAGATCCGAAACGTAGTCGCTCTTCAAAAATTTGATCGCATAAAAACGACTCGTCAACCGCTCATGTTGAGCCAGATAGACTTCTCCCATTCCGCCTTGACCAATTTTTCTAATCAAACGATAACGCTCGAATTTCGCTCCGGGCGCGAATCGAATGTGGGCTTTCGTAGCTGAACGATCATCGAACGATTGCTCGAACTTGGTTGCGGAGTTTGAACCAATCGATTCACTCACCGATGGGTCTTGCGCCAATGTCTCCAACGGATCGCTTTCCGTCGACTGCGGCTGATCCTCTGGAGATTCGTTGGGAGAGTTGTCGTTTTTGGGTTGAGTCACCAATTCTTCTCGTGAACAAACGTTTTCGCTGTTTACTGTTTAGTCACCAAAACTGTTTTAGCGTCACAATTCTACACTTTCCAAATTCTACCGGGTCGTCGATGGACGTTTGAAAATGAATCGATTCACTCAACTGAAAGACTTAACTCGGTCTCAAAGGGGAAGCCAATTCGATGTACCGCTGGCGAATCGCTCCCGCCCAACGTTACCGGATATCCCGAATGTCCGTCAAACTCGCCCTAGGTTCGTCGTTTGGCTTCAAAATTTGCGGGCGAATTTCAATTTATTCGTTCCGGTAAGCAGAACCCGACGATACGAAACTACCGGAACTTCCACTAAGTTTGGTGCGACCTGCGCGCCAGCGATATTCCAACAGGAACTGCGATGCCACCCAGAGGGCACACATCTTCGACCAACAAACCGCATTTCTGCGGCTCGTTTGAGCGCCGAAATGCCTCTCGTTTGCTCGGGCAATGCATATTGTTGCTAACTGGCATCGCACTAACGTTTTCATTCGGTTGCAATTCGCCCTTCTGTAATTCACTTGGAAAGATTCGACGCTGTCCCGTGAAGCCAGTCTCGGGACGAGCCAAAGTAATCCGATACACAGCGTCAAACAACACAGCATCAAACAACACAGCATCAAACCAAACCTTTGAAGCAGAAA
>CAZPTT010000068.1:2775-16814 GCA_964589435.1 uncultured Pirellulaceae bacterium | reverse complement strand
TCAAACAACACAGCATCAAACAACACAGCATCAAACCAAACCTTTGAAGCAGAAAGCACTTCTGCAGCTCCAGTTGGTGCGATCAATCGACCAAACCAATTTTTACCGCTCATTCAATTCGATCAACGGTCGTCGATTCTCATTCCGTTGTCCTCAGAGACCGTACACGGCTGGCCAATCGGAGACGATCTAAACGCGAACGAAAATAACCTTCGAGAGCTCAGCGATTGGCAGTGTGTAGATTTGGCATTTCGAGTTTCACCCGTTGGAAACGAGATCGACAAGCATGTCAATTGGCTAATTCAAAATCGCGCCGCGTCGCCAGGCTTGATCAAGGCGATGGAATATCAATCGAGACACGCTCGAGCTGAAAATGTAGCTCGGTCGATGGATGTATTCTTCAACCTGGCAAACCTGTACAGCCAGCAACCAACGATTCTTGAATCTCACGACGTGATTGATGCAGCGCTGCGGGCCGTAAAAAAGCTGCGAGCAGCCAACATTCCACTTCCGATCGATGAACGACAGTTCGATCGCCAGCACTTGGAAATTGACGAACAGTCGACCGTGCTGATCCAGCAACAAACGTCATTAACCCAAGGCCTTGAGCAACTGCTGAATCTTCCATCGTCCGAAAACGCCATCTGGACGACCACGTCTTTAATCGAGCGTCGGCATGAATTTAATTTGGAATCAGAACTGCAACTGGCTTACTTGCAACGTGGGGATCTATTGGCGATCGAGGCTTTGGCGAGCCATCCAGAAAGTGTGACGACCGAACAATTGGCATTTTTAGCCACTGGCGGATCAGCCTTACTGCCTGCGAAGCTACCACTTCCAAAAATCACATCTTTGCTGGAACGGATTGTTAAAAGAAAAATCCGTGAGAAGTTGGCTCGCCTTTCAGAATTGGAAACTGGACGACGACGCGAGCAACTCACCGATCTGGCTGAAACGAAGCGGCGGATCATCAAGAAAGAGGTCTCCGATGCGCTAATCGCCATCGAGACTTCTCAAAAGATTCTGGATATCAAGCGTGAGAAACTGGCCAGTCTTGAGACCTCGATTCGTGCGGCCGAAAACGCCAAGGACGAAATACCACTCGACGCCCAACAGCATCTAAAAAACCTGCTGGCAGCGGAAAAATTGAAATCGGAAATCATCGACAAATCATTCTCGATCGCGCTCGAAATGAATCGACTCAAACGAGCGCGTGGTGACTATGCCGTTCCAGGCTCTCCAGGGAAATAGTCGTTGGCAACTCTGAAATGACTGGTGCTCTACCCTCTTCAATTTAATCATGCCCACGCAAGCGAGGGCATGGCACCTAAGTTCTGGTTTTGCATTTTTTTAGCCACGAAGTGGCGACCGCATATAGCCGCGCGGCGTAAACCCGCGGTTTAGTTTGACTTGATAGAAAAAGCCACGAAGTGGCGAACGAATGGCTAGCTTGCGAACGTCACTTCGAGGCTGGATTGCGATAAAACATCTACTCTGCGGGCTCCCGCCCGCAGCTAAGCGCGACCGCTCCTTCGGAGCTATACCGGACAACCTATTCATGGGCCACGCGAATCTACACACCCCATAATTTCTAAACCCAACTCAATCAAATGAATCGCTCGTTACTCAGTCGGTAAAATTTGCAAAACTAGAGCTAAGGATGATTAGTCAACTCAGCTAACTCAATTCTGAAGAGCCACTAATCGTAAGCTTAGTGAGTCATTGCCGAAAGAAATATTGCCGACAAGCTACTGCCTGGAAAAGATTGCCTTCCGTAGTTCTTCTTCAAACGTTTGGCTTGAATCCATCACTTTTCGAAACTCGTCTTTGCTAAGCACGAAACAGGCCGCATCTGTCTTGGCACGAACTGTAGCGTTTCGCGGTTGGTCTTGAACCAGTGAAATCTCGCCGAAAAACCCGCCTTCCTCAAGTCGATTGACTTGCTCGCCATTGACGTCGACATCCACGATGCCTTTGCCCAGCACAAAAAACTCTTCGCCGATTTCGCCTTGCTGCACAATCACCTCGCCGGCTTTGAATTTCCTCAATTCCATCATGTCGGCCACTTCAGATATGGCATTGGGAGTCAAATCTCGAAAGATCGCAAACTCCTTGAGAATGGTGCACAACGTCGAATTCCATCGCACCAACACACTCGAGCGAATGTTGCCATCGACCATGCTGACAATCCGATCCGCAACATCGAGAATCCTGTTGTCATGTGTCACGATCAAAATCGTGCAACCGTGTTCGCAAGCCATTTCCTGGAACATGGTGACGACTTCGCGACCAGATTCAGCATCGAGAGCCGCCGTTGGCTCATCGGCCAGGATCAACTGCGGTTGGTGAATGACGCCACGAGCAATCGCCACACGTTGTTTCTGTCCACCTGACAACGATTTTGGTTTGTAATGAATTCGTTCTCCCAATCCAAGCCGCGTTAGCGTTTCTTCGATCCTGGGCTTTGATTCAGAGGTTGGCATGCCCATCAACTCCGTCGACATTTTGACGTTTTGAAAAGCCGTCAACGATTCAAACAAGTTGTGAGCCTGAAAAATGAAGCCGGTTTGCTTGCGCAGCATCGTCGTATTGGCGAGGCTAATTCCATTGAGTTCTTCGCCAAGCACCTTGAGGCTGCCTTCCTGCACGCTACGCAACGTTCCCACCAGAGTTAACAGCGTCGTTTTTCCGCTGCCCGACGGACCGGTCATGATGACAATTTCGCCGCGACGAATCTTCAAATCGTTGCCGAAGAGAACTTGTTTGCGTGTTTCTCCCTCGCCGTAATAGTGGTTCACGCCTTCGATATTAACGCTTAACTCGTGCGGTTCTGGAGCCCACGCGGCGATCAAGCCATCGAGATCAATTTCTGGTGGTGTCATGAATTTCTCAATTAAAACAGGCTGGCTGGATCAGCAGCCAAAAGTTTGCGTAGAGCCAAAAACCCGGAGAACACGCACATGATCATGGTCAAGCCAAGAATAAACAGAGCTCTGTCCCAACTCAGGTTCATCAACAATCCGGTGAAGCTTGAATTGACTTGAAACAGCAGCCACGAACAAAACAATCCCGGCAAAAACCCGAGCAGGGAAAGATAGATGGCTTGCTTCAGGACCAATCCGAAGAAGTATCCGTTCCCGTAACCCATGGCCTTTAGCGTTGCCAACTCGCTCATGTGTTCCGTGATATCGTTCGCCAAAATTTGATAGCAAATGATCACGCCGACCACAAAACCCATTATCGCACCGATCGCGAAGATAACACCGATCGGTGTGTTACTCGCCCAAAAGTCTTTCTCTTTTTGAACGAACTCTTGCTTGGTGACAACTTTGACTTTCTTGCCGAGTGTTTTCTGAAGTCTCTTAACCATGACTTGAGGTGACTGAGAGTCATCAATGCGAATGGCACCCAAGTCAACACTTGCCAATGGATTCGCCGACCTAAAAGGGAAGTAGTTCACGAAACTGGTTGTCGACATGATCAAATTGCCTTCATGGGCAAAGTCTCGACCCATTCGAAAAAAGCCGATCACCTTCAGTTGCTTGCCATTGAGTTCGGCAGTTTGTTCAGCCTCTTTTCCATAAAGATCGATTCCATAGCTTTTCTTACTGAACCGATCCATCAACGCCGTTCCCGGCGCCCGCAAATTCTCAAACTCGGGAATGATCACTCCATCGTGATCCAACATCATTGGTTGATCGAAATCAAACGCGATGGCACGAATCGGTCGGGCTCGTTTATTTTTGGTGCGAAATCGAGAACGTTGATTCTCCATGTAAAGCGGCAGCGCCGTCGCTACGCCCGGTTGAGAGCCGGCAACATCCAGCAGCTCCCGAGGGAAGCGGACTTCACTCGTCAAAGCAAAACGGGAACGATGATAAATGATTAAATCGGCATCCATCGCATCAACGACGGCGACCGTGCTATCAAACAACGCATGATTGAAGCCACGCTGCTGAAACATCAACATCACCGCGAAGCCAATTCCGACGATCGCGACCAGAAGCTTCCGACGATCGTGGGTCAAATTTTTCCAAGCCAAGGGGATTGAGTTTGCCATGATAAAACCAGTCAATGGTCGAACTAAAATAGTTCAGCCGGTTCCGCCTTCCATAGTTTTTTCATCGCCAAGACACCTGAAACGCTGCACATTAATAGCGCCATCAAAAAAACCGAAATGGCTCGCTCCCAGTCCATAACCAGTGATAATTTGGCCAGCTTACTGGTCAGCCAATACAGCACAAGTGAAAGAATCAACGCCGGAATAAAAGAAAAAATCGCTAGGTAGATAGCCTGGCGCAACACGACAATTCCCATGTACCGGTTCGAATACCCCATCGCTCCCATCGTGGCATATTCGTGCAGCCGATTGGAAACATCATTTCCTAACACCATGTAAACAATGGCAGCGCCAACAATCAAGGCGATCAAAACGCCCAGTGTAAAGATGAAGCCGATTGGCGTTTCACCCAGCCAACGGTCAAGCTCCTGTTTGACGACTTGATCACGCGTCAAAACTTGCATCGCCGGACGACCTTCGCTCGTTTGAAGCCCAGCCTCAATCCGAGCAGCTACTTCGTTGGGGTCGTGGCCTTCGACGACGTTGACAAGTCCGAACGTAACTCGATCCCTGCGAGCATGCGGAATTAAACGATCAAAGCCCGATTGAGAAACAATCGCAGCACCGTTGGCCGCCAACCCGGCGCCCATATGGAAGACCTCGACGATTTCGACTTGCTTGTCCGCCAACTCCGTTCGTCGCCCGATGTCGGCAGCAGAAAAGTTCCTCTTGTTCAATGGGCCAAACTCAGGATGAGATTTGTCATCGACCAAGACTGATTCGGCCGTTTTCAGCTTATCAAAATCGCGATCGACCTGGTCATCGTGAAACGGAGATTTTTCCGGCTGCACACCAAGAATCATCATACCCCGAGTGGTTAATTTCGTCGGGTTCCGCCAATTGGCAATCGAAACATTGAGCTCTTTGACGACGCCAACACCCTCAACCGCCGAGGCGTAGTTCAACAGGTCGCGGTTGATCTTGCCTGAATCAACAAAATGCAGATAGTCGGCCGAGCGCAACAAAATATCGAATTCGAGTTTCCCGTAGATGTTGGTCGCTGTATCTTCGACCGCTCCTCGAAAACCAAGTTGCATAAAAATCAACAGGATAGCAATGCCGATTCCCGCGACCGCTAACGCCGTTTTGCGTGGGTCATGAAGAATATTTAGCAGTGCCAGATTCGTTCGCATGAATCGTGATTCAAAATTGGATTGGGGCCGAGAGAGTTAGACTTCGACGTTTGGAAGTAGAATCCGCTTCAATTCTGTTCACTGGGGCCGCTGGCCGTTTTGATCTCTACGTCGACTTGAAGATTGACCAAGCGAGAGGCGACTTCGACATCTTCGTCGACGATTGCCACGGTAACCTCGACTGTTTTGCGATCAACCATCGCCAACGGATTGGGTTGACTCAATGTGCTGTTTCCGACGATCCGACCGATCTCGACAACTTTGCCTCGCACGTCTTTGGAAAGAGCCGGGCTCGATATGGTAACCGATTGACCAACCTCGACTTCACCAACGAGGCGATCGAAGACTTCGACCAAGCAGTTCATAGCGGACAAATCGGCAATTTGCATCAGCGGTGTTGGCCCAACGACATCGCCCTGTTTCACGCTGACTTTTAAGACGGTTCCATTTATGGGCGTCTCGATTTTCGCAGACTCTCGACGATCTTCAGCGATCTGTTTCGAAAGTTTAATCGAGGTGTCTTCTTGATTGAGTTTTTGCAGCGCGGCCAAGGAACGCTCAGCGGAGTCTTTCGATTTAATTGCGGTCGTCAATCCTAATTCAGCGGCCTGAACGGAAGCTGCCTGCTGTCGTTTTGCTGTATCGAGTTGTGATTGAGATTGCTCAATTTTCAATTTCTTTTCCTCAATCTCGCCTTGGCTGACGAAGAGACTGGTGTCAGGATCCAACTGGAATTCGGTCAGTCGCTCAATGCGATCTTTGGCGGCTTTGATTTGTTTCTCCAGCACAGACAAATCCACGGCTTCGGTCGCCTGAGCCAGTTTCAACTTAAATGTCTCGACGGCACTTTCGGCGGCTGTCAAATTGTTTTCAGCCAAGAGAACTTTTTGCTCGACTTCGGTCTTGGCATCTTCGCCTTGAGAGCCGACCAATTCGGTTTGCAACTCAAGCAGCTTTTCAGCCTCCAATATCACAAGCTGCGTTTCGCCGGCGACGACAGAATCATTTTCACTGACGAGAACACGCTCGATCCGCTGGCCAGGAGCTGCGAACACATGGTAGATCCCCGCCGCGGGAACCATTCGGCCTTGAGCAACAACGCGATCGATCGCCGGGGGCTCAACCTCTGCAGGAACAGGCGTGTCGCTATCCAAGAGTCCGGGGTTGAAGGCGTGAACCAACCAGCCCCCCGCAAACGCAGACAACAAAGTAACGATAAACAAGATGAAACGACTGATACTCATGAAGCTTGCTCTAAAAAACCGTGAAGCTTGCTCGGCCAATCCATGCTAATCCGGCGGCTTCCGTTTCTCTTTCTTTCGTCGGGACTTAGCCATGTGGTAGCAAAGCTCAATGTTGCGAACCGCTACAGAACTCACAACCTGTACGAGATCCGAGAAAGCCGTTCAGCCGACCCGAAACATATTTGGGGCGGATCAACCTTGAGCATTATCCTAACTTTAGCTGCCAGTGCTGGGGAACACTGCATGAAAACATTGTCATAGGCGTATTTTGGTGATCAACGCCTCACAAGCTCTTTCCCCATTTTTCATGATGATAATTCAGGCTTTCCGAGTCCCAACGATTTCTTGAGAGGCAAACTGATCAAACAGATCGCATTGCCCCACCAATTCAAATCGAAATCGAGACACTGAGATCGGCGTCTGGAGTTTGCGACGTCAATTTGGCGATCAGATCACGCCCGATGATTTCATGAATCGCTGACTTCAGTTCAAGCTTGGTTTTAAACAATTCTTCCAAATCGTCGCGCTGCCAAGCCAAATACTTAACCGGGCCCGTCGCAACGACATCCGCAACGGTGGGCTTCTGAGTCATGAAGCTCATTTCACCCACCAGATTTCCAGAACTCAACGTCGCCAACTCTTCGCCTTTGACTTGAACGGAAACAATTCCGGTTTGAATTAGCAGCAGTTGATCCAACTCTGTTTTTCGCTTAATCAGACTATCGCCAACGGACGCATCTTTCCACTTGGCCTTTTCGACCAGTTGAAGCATGTTTCGGGGAGTGCAACAGCCTTTGAATACAGTTTGGTACAAATGCTGCTCGGACTGGCTCATCGTCGGCGGCTTGCGTTCCTGGAAGATCTTCACGATCCAATAAATATTGATTGCCAGAAACACGCATTGCCAAGCCATGCAATCGTACATCGGCGTTTCTTGCAGTGCGTAGTACGGCATCAGCAATATCATCGCGATCACCGCCAACAGTCTCAACCACAACACATCGCGTACTCCGTAACTCAAAATGTAAAGTACATTGGCCGTGTTGAGCAAAACGAATAGTAGCACGATTATTTCCTGACTGAACGATTTCTGCTTTGGGAGGGCCAAGTCGACTGTTGCCGGAGCACTATGAATGTATTTTAGCGATGCGATATCCAATTTGAATTGTCGGCGCACCCCGGCCCATGGAAGTTTATCGAAGAAGTCTATCGAAGTTGTGGGGATCACGAGCTAGGGAAGGGAACTATTCCTCATTCCGTTAATCCATCCAATTGCTGATTGATGTCCGCCAACATTGTCCGCATTCGCCACCCAATTAAAAGAACGGATTGCATTTACTATTGAAAAATACGCAAATTGCGGCCCATAATGATCGTCTGAGAACGGTAGGGAATGATCTCATTCTTTCGACAATCTGAATTCGTTGCCTCAGAAGTCAAATCGATTTAGTAAAGTCGATTGAGTTAAGTCCATTCAGTTCAACTGCTTGGCTTGGCTCAGTTTTATTGATTTGAGTCAGAACGAATTCGCTTCTTTGTGTTTGGGGACGATGATGAGCAAGAACAGTACTTCCGTTGATTCAGCCAGCGCTTCTTTCAATCACAAAGCAATCCTCTCCTTGACGCTGATCGCTTTTGTCGGTGGGGTCGCCGCGATCGCTTTTTCGAATCGTTCAATCGATGGAGTGTCAACGACTCCAATCGCAACTGCTGGGTTGACTCAGACTTCCGTCGTCATCAAGAACGAAACCAACCACGACGAATCAGCAAACAAAACGACGACCGATGACGACAAAGTTGCCGTCCATGCTCACGGCTCCCATGTCCACAAGTTGCCGAGCGATTTCGAACCGCCGGCGAACTTAGGAAAACCAAACACGCTTCCTTTGCCCAGCACGATGTCAGTACCAGAATTCGAGCAAAAGATGTTCGACTTTCTGAACAAGCGTGAATACGCTGACAAGCTAAATTGGCTGAAGGACAAAGGCGTTCGTGACACGGGCCCTTTCATTAACGGCAAGTATTACGGAACCCACCCGGCGGTTCGCGTCTACTATTCGCCAGGGATTATCACTTGGCTGATGAACGGTCGGGTCGGCTCGATTCCCGATGGCGAAATGATGATCAAAGAGCAGTACGCTCATCCAGCCGTTCAGCATCAAGGCAAGTCCGAATCTGAACTTCGCGAATCCCTCAAATCTTGGACGATCATGATCAAAGATTCGGCCGGCTCGCAAGACGGATGGTTTTGGAGCAACCCAGGAGCCGATCAATGCGTCGTCGACAATCACCAGTTCCCATTCGATCATCCCTTGAGCGGTTTCGGGCATTACTGCGTTCGATGTCATTCGTCGACTCAGTCTCCCAACATCGAATCGCCAAGCATCAATAACGAGTTTACGTTTGCCGCACTTAGAAACATTGAGGGATTCCCGGGCGAGCCAATCGTTTTCCGAGTCGACGACTCCTGGAAACCGGATCCAAATTTCGCCTCTAAAGATCCAGAAATCGACGAAGAGAACGAAGCCAAATTGGCTGACATTGCACATGCCGAACCAGCTTCCGCTGACGAGGACACTAGCGACTCACATCCTCGCTGCACGCAATTGACTCCACCGGAGCGCCGCGAGCTTTTTTGCAATCAGGAGTTCATCAACTTCTATTCCAACATCAATGAACAAGTCAAAAAAGACGTTCGCAGTTTCCCACCGGTCACGCACGATTGGGTCATCAAAGAGCGCGATGCAGACCAGGGTCTGGTCACATCCAATCAATGCATGAGTTGCCACGCCGGACTGGTTGAGCCGTTTGGCCCTTCCATGTTCATCGCGTTTGAAAAAGACGAACTTGGCAAAAACAAGAACGGCTACGGCGACAAAGGCTGGCACGTTTCACCGTACGGCGAATGGCGCTGGACACCGATGGGATTGGCGGGGCGCGATCCTGTCTTTTACGCGCAACTCGAAAGTGAGATCGAAATTCTCAAGAAAGAGTTTGATGAAGAAACGGCTTCCGAGATTGGCAAAAACCTCACCGATACTTGCCTACGATGTCACGGCGCGATGGGTAAACACCAATTCGATCTCGACAAAGCCGCTCCGGGAAGCAAACTTGATCCTCACGGAAAATTCACAGTCGAACACATTTACGAAACGGCTGACCAAGACGAGCACATCGGCAAAGGCGACAACAAATATGGTGCGCTTGCACGCGACGGAATCAGTTGCGTCATCTGCCATCGCAGTCAACCTCGGCCACAGCCCGAGGATGACGACCGGCCCTACCTCCAGCATTTCCTTGATCATTCGATCACTGGAAATTTCTACCTCGGCCCACCCGATGAACTTTATGGCCCCTTCAAAGACGACGACATCTCTTCTTACGTGATGGAACATTCACTGGCGATGAAACCAAAGCACAGTGAGTACATTAGTTCGTCTCGCATGTGTGGAACTTGCCACACGGTGAACCTGCCGGCGGTCGATCGGCCTTTGGATAGTCTTCCTGATGAAGAGAAGGAACTCGATCTAGTTGCTGGTGAGAAAGTCGAACCATTCAAGAAGTTTAAGCACCATGTCGAGCAAGCCACTTATCTAGAATGGCTTAATAGTGACTTCGAAAACGAATTCAATAAAGACAATCCGAATGCGGAATCCTGTCAGGATTGCCACATGTCCAAGGGATTGAAGGATGAAGAACACGGAATCGACATCGACCAAATCTCAACTCGAATCGCCGCCGTTCAAGATTCCACCTACCCAGATGCGGAGAACCTGACCAAACACGAGAACCTGAATATTAAAGTCCGTGAGGAAGGATTCCGTCGCCACAACTTTTCGGGACTCAATGCTTTCCTTTTGGAAATCGTCAATCAACACGACGACGTGATCGGCGTTCGTAAACATGATTTCATGACGGGCTCAAAAATTGATGTTGAGAACGCGATGAAGAACTTTCAGATGATGGCTCGGCGTGACACCGCCAACATTGATGTCGAAGCAAAATTTGCAGACGGTGAGCTGAACGCAACCGTGAACATCGAGAATCTGGCGGGGCATCGCTTTCCGAGTGGAGTTGGATTTCGCCGAGCGTTTCTCGAATTCCTCGTGATCGAAAATGAAGGTACCGAAAACGAGAAAATTGTTTGGTCATCCGGCCAAACCAACGAACTTGGTGTCATTCTTGGACCAGACAAGAAACCTCTCCCGACCGAACTCTTCGATCGAGACGAGAACGACATCCAGCAGTATCAACCGCATCACCAGGTCATTACATCTGAAGACCAAGTTCAAATCTATGAAACTCTTTTGTGGAATCGCAAAGGCGATTTCACGACCAGCTTCATTCATGGCTGTGATGTGTGCAAAGATAACCGTTTTCTCCCGCGCGGATGGAAACACGAAGGCCCCGCGCCTGAAATCCTGACCGGTAACTATTTACATGCGACCCATCCGGGAGAGTTGGCAGCAAAGGATCCGATGTATCAAAACGGGAGTGGCAAAGACTCGATTCGCTACCAAATCAAACTCGATTCGGATGTCGAATCGTCCAAACTGACGGTTCGCGCTTCGCTGTTCTATCAAGCCATGCCTCCGTATTTCCTGAAAGCATTGTTCGACAACGCTCCAAACGGAGAAGCCACCAAGCGACTTCACTTCATGTTAAGCAACATGGAACTGAAGGGCACGGCGATTGAAGACTGGAAACTACCAGTCAAGTCGGCGCAAACGGCGGTATCGGCAGTATCGGCGGTATCGGATCAGTAGTCGCTTCAGATGCAAGCCACCGGATGCCTCCAGGGCTTTTCAATCAGTAACGGTGAGGCGTCTTCATTCTAGCGAAACGGGGCGAGCCGTCCGCTTACCAAGGCACTGGTTTGGCTCGCGCCACGCCACTAAGAATTCCGCAATTTTAACAACTGAGATTCTACTCGATGCCTCGGTCTGGATTGAAATGATTCTGGCACGTAGCTAGACTCGATGAATGCAACCGATCGACATCAAGATATGGGATGAAACCAAGAACCAGAATCCGGTGCTTCTGTGCTCAACGGTCGCCCAGCCATCCTTTCGAGTCGGTCGGCAGGATGCTGGTGAACTTCACCAAATTGGTTTCATTACCTCTCAGTCTGGCAATTCAAAACTTGACCAAAAACTGATCATCGCATTTGCTGAAGAGCGAGAGTATTCACGCCACCTTGCTGAAATCCAGATCAACCATGATGAAATCGAAGTCCTCAACACCAGCAACCAAATCATTAAACTTGGCGCGAATTCTCTCAAGCCAAATCAAACCAGTGTCGCCAGAATACCGACGAAAATTCAGTTCGTAGAACGAAGTATTCAGTTCGAGGGTGTGGAAGCCCCTGCCAGTGAAGGCTCCCTGTTCAGCTTGCCCCGTCCGGCAGAAATGCCCGGCCTCGATCAGTTCTACGCGCCAACCTTTTCTTTGATGGCCGAATTCAGCTTGGCGTCCACGCCGGCGGAATCTTGCATTGATGGTGAGCGGTTGATCGAACTTCTGCAAACCATGCTGCAGATTTTTCAAGACTCCCCGAATTGTCAACAGTTTTTTGACCGAGCCTCTCAGGCGATGGTGCAATTGTTGCAACTTGACCATGTCTTAATCGCGTTTCATGAAGATCATCTTCCCAATCTGACAGACGAAAATGTCGAGAGCCGAGCCTACGGCAAATGGCGTTTTCAAGCTCTTCACCAACGCTCCGACATCATGGCTGGCGAATGGGTTCCCAGCTCAAACATTGTCCGCGTGATCGAAAATCAAAAGGAAACCGTCTATCAAATCCCTGACATCACCAGCGAAAGCCTGGCCGACGTGACTTGTTTGGTTGCTTCGCCAATGCTCGATTCGAATGAGAACCTCTTGGGATTCATTTACGGTGACCGAGCGTTATCAGGACTTTCGAGAACTCTGTTCAGCGAAGCCGAAGCCAAGTTCGTGGAGTTGTTCGCCAATGGAATCTCTGTCGGTCTCCAACGGCTTGAGCAAGAGAGCAAGATCATCGAGATGCGTTCAAGGTTTGATCAGTTTTTTACACCCGAATTAGCCCGACAGTTAGAGCTGGACGAAACGCTGCTCCAACCACGCTCGGCCGATGTCAGTGTTTTGTTTGGGGACATCAGAGGATTTTCCAGGATCTCGGAACGAATCGGACCGGAACTGACGATCAACTGGATCAACTCGGTCATGAACGAACTTTCGGATTGTGTCTTCCAGTTCGACGGCGTGGTCGTCGATTACATTGGCGATGAAATTTTGGCGATGTGGGGAGCTCCTCTGGATCGCGAGAATCACGCGGAGCTTGCCGTCCGCGCAGCGTTGGAAATGCGAGCTAG
Source organism: uncultured Pirellulaceae bacterium (assembly GCA_964589435.1). Lineage (GTDB taxonomy): Bacteria > Planctomycetota > Planctomycetia > Pirellulales > Pirellulaceae > Mariniblastus. The sequence continues at coordinate 3,961 of CAZPTT010000068.1, read as the reverse complement.
GTTGCCTGACATCAGCGCGAAATGGGAAAGCGTCATCGGCGAACCTGTCGAGATCGGGATCGGCATCAACAGCGGCGAGGCTCAAGTCGGTAACATTGGTTCGGATCGTAAATTTAAGTACGGGCCGCTCGGTGATGTCGTCAATGTTGCCAGTCGTGTGCAAAGTTCAACAAAACAGTTGGGTTCACAATTGATGGTAACCGAAACCACTGCCCAAACTCTGCCCCACGATATCGTGCATCGACGCATCCGCTCTGTCCGATTCGTCAACGTCCACCGAGCGATCAACGTCTTCGAGATTCCACTTCGGCCAGACAACGACTGGATGAAACTAAAGAGCGACTACGAGGCTGGACTATCGCTCTATGAGCGTGGTGATTTAAGAGCGGCCAGCCAGCAATTGGCTTCTGTGATCAACCGTTTTCCCGACGACGGGGCATCCGTTCACCTATTATCTGATTCCGTTGGCAGCCTTTCCAAAGGCGCGGCTGGCTTCGACCCCGTTTGGACTTTGGATCAAAAATAGCTCCGGCCAACATCGCGTGGAATAGTGATCCGTCAATGCTGAGCTGACCAATTTTCTTGGGTGCCATGCCCTCGCTTGCGTGGGCATGCTCACGCAAGCGAGAACATGGCACCCACCATTTCAAATCTGGCCGCCCACTTGGATCAAATAGAAACAACGCCAGGCATCACAAAACTCCATTTGGCATAAAACTCCTTACGACTCGGCGCAAGTCGTCCGGCCTACCAACCACCCCGCCTCGCACGGTGCTCCCAACGGCTTCGCGTTGGTTTCGCTGGATTCCGCATCGCAAACTCGATTTCCCAGCCGGATTATGTGGAGACGAAAACAACACGGCTCGCTATAATCGAGACGACGATCTTCCCCGCAATTTCCATTCGAATTTTGGCTTGGCCACGTTTTCATGAATCTTCCCATCATCGACGCCGCGAAGAAACAATGTGCGAGACTCGAAGTCATCAAAGGCACCGCCGTCCCTTCACCGGTTGGCAAGCTTCCTTTGCCGATGTCGATGAAAGAGGCAGAAGATCGCGGCTGGGACGAGTTAGACGTCGTTTTTGTCACGGGAGACGCCTACATCGACCACCCCAGTTTTGCGATGGCGATTCTAGGACGCACCTTAGAAGCCGCTGGCTTTCGCGTCGGCATCGTCTCGCAGCC
>CAZPTT010000068.1:0-2765 GCA_964589435.1 uncultured Pirellulaceae bacterium | reverse complement strand
CGGCGTTTCGGTCGCCCGCGATTGTTCTTCGGAATTTGCGCCGCCAACATGGACTCGATGAACAACCACTACACGGCCAACCGCAAAGTCCGTAACAGTGATGCGTATTCGCCTGGCGGGCGGATCGGACTGAGGCCCGACCGGGCAACGCTGGCCTATTGCCACCGAGCGAGAGAAGCTTTCAAAGGCGTCCCCGTGATTGCGGGCGGTGTCGAAGCATCGCTGCGTCGGCTTGCCCACTATGACTACTGGGGCGACAACGTTCGAAAATCAATTTTGCTGGACAGCAAAGCCGACCTTGTCTTGTACGGGATGGGCGAAAATCCGATCGTCGAGATTGCTCAACGCTTGGACGCCGGCGAATCAGTCAAAGACCTCCGCGATATGCTGGGTGCGGTTTACGTTTGTGGCGCAAAAGATCCAGTGCCGACAGATGCGATCGAGTTACCCAGCTTCGAAGAAGTTCGCGATGACAAAACAGCCTTCGCCGAAGCCACCAAGATCATTCACAACGAAACCAATCCCTACAACGCCAAACGCTTGATACAAAAGCATGGCAACCTCACCGTCGTCGCCAACCCGCCACAATTTCCCATCAGCCAAACAGCGATGGATAAAATTTATGGCTTGCCGTATACGAGAAAACAACACCCTTCTTACAAAGAACCAATCCCGGCATTCAGCACAATTAAAGATTCCGTTACCATCATGCGCGGCTGTTTTGGTGGCTGCACCTTCTGCTCGATCACGGCTCACCAAGGCCGCGTGATTCAGTCGCGCAGTAAGGACTCGGTGATTGGCGAAATCAACAACATGGCGTCCGAACCCAAGTTCACCGGTATCGTCAGTGACATTGGTGGGCCGACTGCCAATATGTACGAGATGAAGTGTTCGAAACCAGAAGTCGAAGCTGTCTGTCGTCGACAATCGTGCGTTCATCCGAAGATTTGCAAACTGCTTGGCACCGACCACGCGCCGCTGATCCAATTGATGAAGGAAGCCCGCGATGTCAAAGGCGTTCGCAAGGTGCTGGTCGCCAGTGGCATCCGGATGGATCTTGCCCAACGCAGCCCCGAATACATGCAAGAGCTGACCGAGCACCATGTTGGCGGGCTGCTAAAAGTCGCACCGGAACACGCCAACGATGACGTGCTGAACAACATGCGAAAACCTGGCATCAAGGAGTTTGCCGAATTCTCTGACAAGTTCCGCGATGAATCCAAAAAGGCTGGCAAGAAACAGTACATCGTGCCGTACTTTATCTCCAGCCATCCCGGTAGCGATCTGAATTCGATGATCGACCTAGCGGTCTTTTTAAAGCGTAATGGCTACAAACCAGATCAAGTCCAGGATTTCATTCCGGCTCCGCTGGACGTCGCCACGTGCATGTACTACACCGAAATGGATCCGTTCACCAAGAAGCCCGTTTTCATTGCCAAGAGTTTACGCGACAGAAAAATGCAGCGAGCGTTGATGCAGTTCTTCAAGCCAGAAAACTATTTTGAAGTTCGCAAAGCGCTCAGCGAAGCCGGCCGGCAAGACCTCATCGGCAGCGGGTGTGATTGCTTAATTCCCGGCAAACCACCCAAGGAAGCCGTTGAGAAACGTCGCCGCATGGCTGGCAAACAATTTCGAGGTGAATACGTTCACAAAATGAAAGACGGATCAGCGGTCGGCGGGGAGAAGAAAAAGAAGTCGAAAAAGCAATCTCGGTTTGCTCCAGGCGCTGGTTACCGTCCCGATCGCAAAGCCGCAAAAAAGAAAAAGCCGCGCAAGCCGAAGGGGTAATTTCACTTGCCCAGCCAGCGTGGCCATTCGCTACTTAGGTGCTTCGGTGCTTCGGCAACTTACACCTTGGGGGCTTGGGTGCCATGCCCTCGCTTGCGTGGGCATGCCTAACCAAGCGAGAGGCGAGGCATTTCACATACAGTCCAACTTGAAAAACCACTTGATCATAAACGGGCTGACTTGAGTTCTTTACACAACGCCTTTCGTTTTTCGTCCACTACCCAATCCGACTTAACTTTCAAAAACGGAACTTGATCAAACGATGGGGATCATCAACCGTATCAAACGAACAGGACTAATCTATTCGTTTGCCATTGTGTTCAATCGAATTGTCCCCGAGTGGCTTTTCCGCTGTCGTCGCTTTGTTGTTTACCAACTGGATCCGTCAAAGGCCGATTCAGTGTCTGAAAAATTGAACGCTCGCAAGGCGGACTCGGCTGCGCAAAAGAACTCGCCGGTTTCAGTTCGCTGGTCAGTTACCGAATCCGATTTGTTGTCGACTGAAAAAGCGACCTATTTCCAACGCAGCGATCTGCATGGCAAACTGCAAGGGTGTTTGGCCGAAGTCAACGAGCAACCTGCCGGTGGATTCTGGGTGGCCGAAAACCAGTTTACTGAATCTGAATTGGGCGTTCGCATTGTCCTTGATTCGAACCAGGTTTGGTTATTTGCAGCACGCGTCGAAACAGAATTTCGCAAGCAAGGAATCTACTCGCACATTCTGGCGTTCATTCTACCTGAGTTGGTAAAGCAAGGTTTGAACCATCAAATTGTTTCCGTCAATCCACACAACATCGGCTCGAACAAGATTCACCAGCGCTTATCACAACAAACGCCCGGCCATGTTTTCACAATTCGCTTCCTTAGCACAACGTTCTGTTGGACATCCGGGCGCATCAAGCGAAATCGAATGGTTGCCTTGAACTCAAAAGCCAACCCAATTGAGATTCGCGTTCAGACTGACGACCCTGCATGAG
>CAZPTT010000067.1:0-32912 GCA_964589435.1 uncultured Pirellulaceae bacterium | reverse complement strand
CAACGACGACTGACGGAAGTGGCTTCTATCAATTCACGAGTCTTACCGATGACACTTACTTTGTCGTCGTCGATTCGCGCACGATCGCTGCATCTGCGGGATTGAATGCGACTTATGCCCAGACGGATATTTGGGCCGAGCAAACGTATGGTGTTGCGGGTGCGGCGGATGGAGCTGGATTCCTTAGCGCCGACGGAACGTTGTTTGGCGGAAGGGCGGCGGACGTCTCGGACGATGCGAGTGCTTTGCTTACTGCGGAACATGTAACAAGAGTCGCGGTGAGTGGAGCTGACATTGCAAACATTGACAGTGCGTTTAGCTTTAATGTCGTTACGGGTGTTCGTGACGGAGACGATGTGGGCGGCGAAGGACGAAGCGTACAAGGAAGTTTCCGCCAGTTTGTTGACAACTCGAACGCGATCGCCGGTGCCAACGCAATGCGTTTCGTACCTGGTGTCGCGACCAACACCACCGACGGCAGCGGCAATGACTGGTGGTCAATTCAGTTGACTGCCAACTTGAATGACATTGTCGACGATTTTACAACGATTGACGGAACGGCTTACAGTAGCGCCGATGGCGTGACTGTGTTGGATTCTAATGCTGGGCAAATCGGATCTGGTGGGACGGTTGGTCTGGGAGCCGATGGTGTTCTTGGCACAGGCGACGATGTGACGATCGCGCAGTTCGACAGAACCGAGTTGGAATTGATCGGCGTCGCGACTGATACGTTTGTGTTGTACAACGAAAACGACGGATTCGACTTGCGTGATCTTGCGATTCGCAAAAATGCTGACGGGGTTACCGATGGCGGTCTCGTGATGTTTTCGGGAAGCAATGAAGCGCTTACCAATACGCTATTGGGTGTCTCAGCGGACGGAACAAATTACGCTTCAACGGGGCCTGATGGGCCTTACGTTTACTTGCAAGGAAGCAACGCGACAGTTCAAAGCAACTATTTTGGATTTGGCGGCAGTGGTGAAATGAGTGCCATAACCGCAACCGACGCGGACAACGCGCAGTTGATCGGCAACGAAGTCAATGGAGCGTTCGATTTTGGATTCTCGGCTTACGGCGACAACATGCTGGTAAGCGGTAACTTGATTGACGGGATTACTTCCGGGTTTGGAATTGGGACGTTCTATCAGTCGTATACAGGAGTGACGGTCGAGAATAACACGGTTCGAAATACGACGGGATACAGCGCGATTTCGGCGGGCTTTGGCTCGATCGACACGACAATCAGATACAACATCGTGCAAAACAATGTGAATGGCATCAACGTTCACTCAGATACCGGTGTGAATGATGATGCACGGAATGCTGTTATTTCGATGAACTCAGTTTCGGGGACGACTGATCCCGGGATCGACTTGTACAACATTGGAGCCAACGATGGTGCGTTTACTTCATCCGATCCAAATGAAGGTATCGACCATCCGATCATTACGACTGCGAACCTAAACGGAACTTCGTTGTCGGTGGCGGGATACGTCGGTGCGGCGGCGAACGATACAGACTTTGCGAACGCTCGAATCGAGTTTTTCGCAGCGGATTCAAATGGCGATGGTCAAACTTACATTGGATTCACAACAACGGACGCCAATGGAAACTTTGGCGATGTACTAACCGTTACTGGCATCAGTCATGCTTCCCAAATCACTGCCACAGCCACGATGGCGGGTATTGGCACGTCTGAATTTGGAACGGTCGAGGGTGTCAATGTCGCTCCGGTCAACACGGTCCCAGCGAACCAAACGGTTAATGAAGACACGTCGTTACCAATAGGCGGCGTCAGCGTTGCAGATTCGGACGACAACATTTCAACCGTACAGATTTCTGTTGGCGATGGAACAGTCTCAGCCAGTTTGCAGGGCTCAGCGTCGTTTTCCAATGGCGGCAGCGGCACTTCGACATTTACTCTGATCGGTTCGCTGACCGACATCAACTCGACACTCGCGACACTGAGCTACCAAGGCGATTTGAACTTCCACGGAACCGACACATTGACGTTGCTGACCACCGATGAAGGCGGATTGACTGATAGTGACAGCTTTGACATCACCGTAACGCCAGTCAATGACAATCCTGTTATCACCGGCGGCCCTGATGCATCTTCGTTATCGGAAGCGAACGCTGGTCTAACCGATAGCGGAACGATGACGGTTTCCGATGTAGATCAGCCAGATTCTGTCACAGCTGCTGTCGATTCTGTGGCCGTCACTGGTACGGGGTCAAGCAGCGTGCCAGGCTCGTTAACAAACTCGACGTTGCAAAACTTTCTAACAGTTTCGCCGACGGCAATACTCGATGGAACTGAAACGACGGACACACTAACCTGGAACTTCAACAGTGGGAGCGAAGCATTTAACTTTCTCGCGACCGGTGAGATGTTAATTCTGACCTATACCGTCAGTGCAACCGATGATGCCGGGACGCCGCTAAGCGACACAGAAACTGTAACGATCACAATCACAGGCACCAACGACACGCCGACCATTACCGTTGTCGATGTAGTGGGAGCCGTCACAGAAGATGCGTCGACACCAAACCTAACTGACAGCGGATCTGTTACGTTTGCTGATCTAGACGAGACAGACATCATCAATTCGTCGGTTGCGTTGACCAACACCACAACGACTGGCCCGGCAGTGCCGGCAGGACTATCCGCAGCATTGAGTAGCGGATTGAGCTTGACTCAAACCGGCACAAACGACGGTTCGATCGACTGGGACTTCACCGTCGCAAACAGCCTGACACAATATCTAGCTGATGGCGAGACCGTCACGGCAACCTACACCATCACCTTGACAGACGACAGCGGAACGGGCAACGACACCACGACCCAAGACGTGACCGTCGTCATCACAGGCACCAACGACACGCCTATCATCACCGGCGGACCAGACACGTCATCATTGACCGAAACCAACACCGGCCTGACCGACACCGGCACACTCACAATCTCCGACGCCGACACGACCAATACCGTCGTAGCAGCTGTTGATTCGGTTGCGGTCTCTGGAACAGGTACAGGGAGCATCCCGCCATCGCTGAACAATGCGACTCTGCAAAGCTTCCTAGCTGTTTCGCCAACCGCCATCCTTGATGGCACGGAAACCAGCGACACTTTGACTTGGAATTTCGATAGCGGCAGTGAAGCATTCAACTTCCTGGCAACCGGCGAAACACTGGTTCTGACTTACACCGTCAGTGCAATCGATGATGCCGGAACTCCGTTAAGCGACACAGAAACAGTGACGATCACGATCACAGGAACCAACAATGGGCCACAAGCGACCAACTTGAACGCAGCGGAAACCTACACCGAGGACACTCCACTCAATTTGATCAACATCGTGACAAGCGACGCCGATGACACGGATTTGACGGTCACGTTGACACTGTCCGATGTTGCAGCAGGCACGTTGAATACCGACACTGTTGGTTCGGTCACATCGACATTTGTGTCCGGCGTTTGGACGGCCAGCGGAAATGTTGATGATGTCAATGCGTTGTTGGCCGCTGTCACGTTCGCGCCCGCATCGAACTACAACAGCGATTTCAGCATCGCCACCAGCGTCAACGACGGAGAAGCGCCTCCGGTAACTGGTGTTAAAAACTTCACCGGCATACCAGTCAACGATGCACCGACCGGAACAAGCAATACAGTTGTGACGCAAGAGGATGTGCAATACACCTTTTCCGCCAGCGATTTCGGATTTGCTGACCTGATCGACGGCGACAATTTTGATGCCGTTCAGATTAACTTGACCCCCTCAGCCGGCACGCTCTACTTGGACGCCGACTTGGATGGAAACGTTGATGCAGGAGAAACGATCACAAACGGAGCGTTCGTAAGCGTTGCGGACATTGACGCGGGTCGCTTAAAGTTCCGTTCGGCTGATCAAGCATTCGGAAGTGCTTATGCAAGTTTTCAATTTTCAGTTCGAGATGACGGGCTAACAACCAACGGTGGGCAGGATACAGACCAGTCTCCGAACGTCATGACGATCGATGTCAACGAAGCTTTCCGCATCGAAGGTAATATCCTGGAAGACATCAATGGTGACTCGGACATTTCTGACGCCATCGCAGTCGACGGCGTTACCGTTTCGCTTTACCAAGACACAGATGGAACCGCAGGAATCTCCGCTGGCGACGCCTTTGTGTCCTCGACAACAACTAACAGTGGCTCCTACTCATTCTTCGGATTAACCGACGACACTTACTTTGTCGTTGTGGACTCGTCGACCATCGGTGCCAGTGCTGGCTACAACTCAGGATACTCGCTTAACGACGTTTGGGCAGAGCAAACCTTTGGTGTGGCCGGAGCTCAAGCGAGTGACGGGGCAGGTGGGACAACAACATTGGCCTCGGACGGGGCAGCGTTTGGAGGCCGGTTCGGCGGAGTCAGCGATGACGCCAGTTCGCTGTTGACGGCAGAACACATCACGGTGGTTAGTAGCTCTGCCGGCAACGATCTCGCGAACATCGACAGTGCATTCAGCTTCAATGTTGTTACGGGAACCAACGACAGCGGCCAAGGCACCTTTCGTTCTTTCATTGACAATGCGAATGCGATCGCAGGAGACAACTCCATGCGATTTGTACCGACGGTCGTTGCCAACGAAACTGGAGCAAGCGGAGACTGGTGGAGCGTATCACTTTCATCAACCGTCGCATCCCTGACCGATGGCGGCACAACCATCGACGGAACCGCGATCGACTTGAATGACGGAAGCACAGTTCTCGACACCAACACGGGAGACGTAAATTCCACACGTACCGTCGGCGTTGACGGGCTGACCCTAGACGCAGTTGAACGTATGGAACTAGAAGTCAATTTCAACGGTAGCGGTGAAGGTATTGTGATTGACGCAGAAAACGTCACCGTCGAGGACATCGCATTACGTGGTGCCGATCAAATTGCCGCCTCGAGCGGAGCCCAGATCTATGTCACGGAAAATGTGATGGCGGGTGGCGAAGCCATCATCTCACGGACAATTTTTGGAGCCCGTGCGGACGGAAGCGACCCAGGAGCATCGAGTGGCAATTCGTCAATGCTAGTCAACGGTGCGGCGACGATCAGCAACAACTATCTTGCGTTCACCAATGCCAGTGGAATCCGATTCAATGGAATGGCCAACGGCAACTCAAGTGCGATCTCGTTCATCAACAACGAAATTTATAGCGTCGGTGGATCCCACGCGGCCGGTGACGCCGCGACAATTGACTCGACCGATGTAACATTCCAAGGCAACTACATCCATGATGTAATAATTCAGTCGAGTGTTCTACCGTACAACGGAAAAGGCGTTGAGCTGTGGTACGACGCCAACAACAACTTGGTCGACAACAACACGATCATCGGCGCCGTGACTGCTGGCATTGGAGTTGGTGACAATGCCAACAACAATGTCATCTCAAAAAATATCATTACCGGTACGACTGGCCTTGCGGGCAACGGTGGTGCAGGAATACTGATCACCAATGCAGGAACCGGTGGTGACCCGACCGGCAATACGATTTCGCAAAATGAAATCTACAATAACGCTGGAATTGGTATCGACATCGACAACACCGGCACGATGACGACGGCCTATGGCGACGATGTGGATGCTAACGACGGTTCGACCAACCTCGGTTCCACTCAAGATTCAGTCGATCATCCGGTTATAGAAATCGCTAACTTGGCGAGCGGAAACTTGAGCCTGTCAGGATACATCGGAACGGCCGCCGGACAAACGGACTTCGCGGGAGCTCGCATTGAGTTCTTCATTGCCGCCACCGATGCAAGCGGCTACGGAGAAGGTCGCACCTATCTCGGATTCATGATCGCTTTACCGAATGGAACGTTCTCTGGAACACTAAGCGGAGCCGGAGTGACAGACGCGAATCTGATCACCGCCACGACAACGCTCAACGGTAGCACATCGGAGTTTGGATTGAACAAAGGCGTCAACACAGCGCCGACTGACATCAATCCGAACGGATTTAGCATCGACGAAAACAACGATACAACGACGCCGGTCAGTCTGGGAACTCTCAGCACAACGGACGCCGATTCAGCCGACCCGAGCGAGTCGTTTACCTACTCCATCGTGCCTGGTGACGATGGAGCCTTGTTTAGCATTGGTGGAACCGACAGCGACGAGCTTTTAATCAGTGATGGAATCCTGGATTTCGAAACTCAGTCCAGTTACACCGTTACCGTACGTGTGACCGACAGCGGCGGATTCGCTTATGACGAAACGATGACAATCACCGTCAACGATTTGAACGAAGTACCGACCGCGATTGGCCCAACAACGTTGAGCGTTGACGAAAACACAAATGCTTCCAGTGGAATCTCGGTTGCCACCCTCACAACGACCGACCAAGACGGCGGAGAAACGTTTAGTTACGCCGTCGTCGGAGGAGCCGATGCGGCCAACTTCAGTATTGGTGGTACAAGTAGTGACGAGCTAATTTTAACTTCTTCCGACCTCGATTTTGAAACGCAGTCAACTTACGTTGTTGATGTTGAAGTTACCGATTCGGGCGGACTGACTCATGTTGAAACGATCACAATCAATCTAAATGATCTGAACGAAAACCCAACCATTGCCGCGCAGACGTTTGATGTTGATGAGCATTCCCCGAACGGAACATCGGTTGGCTTCGTTGAGTCTGACGATGTCGATGCCGGTGATTCGGTAGGCTACCTGGTGACAGGTGGGACTGGAGCCACCGCATTTTCTGTCGACCCGTCGACTGGAGAAATACTGATCGTCGACGATTCACAAATTGACTTTGAGGTCAATCCAACATTCACTCTCGTTATCGAAGTTACCGACTCCGGTGGGTTGACTGACGAAGCCACGATCACGATTAATCTCAATGACATCAATGACGAGCAGTATGTCGTCAATAATGCTCAGCTTGTTCTGAATGAAGGCGCAACTGCTGTAATCGACACGACGTTGCTTTTGACAAGCGACCAGGATCACGATGCAAACGAATTGACCTACACGGTCACTTCCGCTCCAAGCAACGGGACGCTTTTGCTCAATGGAGTTGCCAGCTCGACTTTCACCCAAGACGACATCGACAACAACCGTGTGACCTATGCCCATAACGGTAGCGAAACGACTTCCGACAGCTTCCTGTTTTCCGTCGACGATGGAATCGGAGCAGCGACCAATGGAACGTTTGTCATCGGTGTCAATTCGGTGAACGATGCTCCGGTAGCCGTTAGTGATTCGCTGACGACCGACGAAGGAGGAACGATCAACGGTACTTCCAGCGACTTACTTGGCAACGATTCTGATGCGGAGAACGATCCACTAACTGCAACGCTGATCTCAGACGTCACCAATGGAACTCTAACGCTGAATCCAGACGGCTCGTTTACGTACACGCACGATGGAAGTGAAACCACATCGGACTCGTTCCAATATCGAGTCAACGATGGACAACTAGACAGCAATGTCGTCACGGTTTCGATTAACGTGATTCCCGTCAACGACGCGCCAAATGGAGCTGATGACAATTACTCGGCGATCACTGGTTTTCTTTTGGAAGAAACCAATGGAGTCTTGGTAAACGATTTTGATGCCGAAAACGATCCTTTAACTGCTGTTTTGACGACGTCACCATCCAATGGAACACTTGTCCTTAACAGCAACGGAACCTTTAGCTACATGCCTGACTCCGGGTTCTTCGGAACGGACACATTCACCTACATGCCTAACGACGGAAGCCTTTCGGGCGCGGCAACTAGCGTCACGATTGAAGTCGAAGCCGTTGCAGGCCCATCCAATCCGACTCCAGAGCCTCCAACTCCCACCGACCCAACAGAGCCCGAACCTACTGACCCGACTGAACCAACGGATCCAAGCGAACCGTCGGAACCTGATGAGCCGACCGACCCATTGGAAACCGAGCCTGGCGAGGACAACGATTTGACGAAGGCAATTTCTCAACTGGCAACTGGTTTCGTTAAGCAACCTGAAATCGTTGCTGTCTCCGGGGGAGAATTTGGTCAATTCAGTTCTATTGAAGAGGTTCGTGAATTCATGAGCCTGATCGCCGACCGCCAGCAAGCCGAGGCGATTCTCCGATCACTGGCGATCCAGTCCTCTTCCAGTTCAATTCAAGAAGACGATATCCGCCGCCTAAGATTGTCGACAGGAATCGCTGTCTCTTTCGATGCCGATTATCTTTGGAAACAGATTGACGAATTGGAAGAACAAAGCACCAAGATGTATTTCGATTTTGATATCGCCGTAGGAGCTGTCACTTCAATGGGAGCCCTAGGTTATGTTCTGTGGACTTTGCGGGGCGGAGCATTGATCGCGGCTGCTCTGACCCAACTGCCTACTTGGGCAATGATCGACCCGTTGCCGGTGCTGGAATGCTACAAAGATGAGAACAAGCTCGCCAGCAGTGATAGTGTCGAGCAGTTTTTCGATTAGTCCAGCGTACGGACAAAGACCCAATGTTTGACCAACAAACATGCGACACAGAAACGGTGCGTGGGTTTTCAATGTAGCACGATTGACGGTCAGCATGAATCAAACGGTTGTACGTATGATGCGACCGGAATACTTGTTTGCAAAACAACGAATTCGACGATCCGTCACACGTAGCAAGCTACGTTTTCCAACTCAACGCGCGGTTGGGTCATGATGCTCCTCAACCAAATTCAACTGTTCCCCAATACAAACCATGTTTAAGATCAAATCTGCAACGCGACTTGCGCTCACGATCGGATTTATCTGCGCCATCTTGGTATGGACTTCATTGGGCATCGGCATCCTTCCCGATCCATCAGATTCACAACGAAATGTTCGTTTAAAATTGACGAAAGCGATTGCGGTTACCGTTTCCTCGTACGCTGAATCCCGTCGCTATTTTGAGCTTGAGTCGTTGTTGAAACGCAATATCGACATGGAAGAGGAACTGGTTTCGGTCGGAATCAAGCGGAACCATGGACAACATTTGCTACAGGTCGGCCCGCACGCTACGCGTTGGAAGACGGATGAATCCGAGAAATCGGCGGATCTTGATCAAGTGCAAGTTGACATCCTGGCCAACGGGAGAAACTGGGGACACCTCGAAATTGTTTTTAAGCCAACCTCGGTCGCCAGTTCCGTGCTCATTTTTCCGTTTGGGTTTATCGCGTTCTTGGCCGCCGGACTTTCCCTTTCAACTTGGGCCGTCTTAAGCAAGACGTTCAAATACTTAAATCCATCCAAGGTCGTTCCAAGCCGTGTTCGGGATGCTTACGATTCGCTCTCGAGCGGACTGGTACTAATGACCAACTCTGGAGAAATCGCGCATTCCAACGCTGCCTTTCGGCGCATCAGCGGCAGCAATGGTGACAGCGACAGCGATGCAAGTCTTGGCCAACAGCTTGACTCGTACGACTGGCGTTTGGCCGAGGAAGGCTCCACCATATTCCCTTGGAACCGATGTCTTCAGAATAAGATTCCCATATCGGGAGAGATCATCGAAGCCGACATCACCGAAGGCATCACACAGAAATACATGGTCAATGCCACTCCGATTTTCGGATCCAAAGACACGGCGCGCGGCGTTTTGGTCAGCTTTGAGGACGTAACTGCATTAGAAGCGAAAAAGGCAGAGCTGTCTCAGATCATTCAAACGGTCCGAATGTCACGAGACGAAGTTGAACGCCAAAATGAGAAACTGAACTTCTTGGCTTCCTACGATCCACTTACAAAATGCATGAATCGACGTGCTTTCTTTGGGCATTTTGAGCAAGCGTGGGCTGACGCGAAAGACAACAATCTTTCGCTCATCATCATGGATATCGACTTTTTCAAAGCGGTCAACGACAACCACGGACACAGCGCTGGTGATCAAGTACTGACGAAGGTCGGCGAGATCATGACTCAAGTCACCGGTTCAAGAGGCCTGGTATGTCGCTATGGTGGTGAAGAGTTTGTGGTGATGGTTCCCGACTTGGACGTCGTGACTAGTTGTCAGATAGCCGAAGATATCAGAATCGCGATTGAGAGAGATCCCATCGCGGGACTATCAATCACCGCCAGCCTCGGTGTCTCCAATCTGCAATTCGGGCCGATGGATCCCCAACACATGTTGGATCAGGCTGATCAGTGTCTGTATGCCGCGAAACGCAATGGCAGAAACCAAGTCGTGCGTTTTGATGAATGCCCAGCGGAAACTGAAGAAGAAGAAACGCAAGAAGCCGCAGCGGCTCCGGAAGGCGTTGCAGAAATTGAGTACTCGTCGGTGACGGGACTTCTCTCGGCTTTGTCGTTTCGTTGCCCCACAACTGCAGAACACTCGATTCGAGTGGCTGACTTATGTGTCGCCATTAGTCAAGATTTAATGAACAATCGAGAGCTCTATCGACTGGAAATCGCTGCGTTACTTCACGACGTTGGGAAAATCGGTGTTCCCGATGCAATCCTGAACAAGCCCGGCAATTGACGGACGAAGAGATGGAGATCATGCGGCGTCATGACGAGATGGGTGTTGCGATTGTCAGAAGTGCTTTCGCTTCGGAAGAAGTGGCCAAGACGATTGAACGACACCACGATTCAGCAGGCGTAAATCTGGCGAGTGAGAACGCGGGTGAACAATCCAGTGAGCCGACACCGCTTGCCGCTCGAATCTTAAATGTCTGTGACGCCTTTGACTCGATGGTGACGGATCAGGTCTATCGAACAGGAGTTTCGCTGGACGCCGCGCTAAAAGAAATTAAGGCGAACACGCCGCATCAGTTTGACCCAATCTGCGTCAATCATTTGCAGGCCTACCTCGAATCAGGTCAATACGAACCGCACCAAAAACAGATTCAATTACAATCAAGCGGCGAGAGTGCGGCTTTTGCGAATTCCATGCTAGAAGCCAACCAACACGCCCATGAGCTTTACGAAGCCATCGCGTCCAAGAATTTCGATCGAATCCAGCAGGCGGTTGACGCGCTAAAAGTAGACTCGAAAAATCTACCTGTCACCCAACCAGCCGATTCAGCGATTTTCAAAGGCCAACTCGACAAACAGCCACGAGAGGATTCCGATTTGGAAAAACTGCTTGGGTTGGCCGACGAAGTGTTATCACTCTCAAGAGAAACGCGATCAACTTTCGTCGACGAAGGAAAAATTTCACAAACCGACACAAACAGTCGTTCTTCAACATAGTGGTTCGTCAAAACGAAAGATTTGGGTTGGACGATCTAGCTGTTTTGGCGATAGCCCCGGTTTTCGCAACGCAACGTGGCTATCGCCAAAGCGGCTGATCCCAAAATTTAGCTTTGACGCAATTCAAGACACGATGTGATCGAATTTTCCTGTCGTTTCATTTTGATCGATCGGAAACTCTTATCTCGGGCGGCCAGCCACTAGCCGGCACAGGTTTCGGCGTTACCCCAGTCCGCATGATTGGCATTTACGTCGCAGTCACTTCATTACACCCAGAATTCAATGTTTAACATTCGAAATTTGGGGCTTGGCCGCAAGCTGCGAGCTAAGTTTTCTCGGCAGACTACTTGGAAATACGCGCGCACGTCCTGCCTAATCCCCACCACGTCTCAGAGCCTTCTTTCATGTCCAAAAAGAGCATCACCAACGTATCGCAAAAGCTCCATGCGTGGCTTACGAGGAACGGGTTATGCGCGTCGGATACACCTTCAGATAAGCCTGGTTCTTTCCATAAAGATAGGCTTGACAATTCGGATGTCGAGTTGAGCACGCTTGAAGATCGCATTCTTTACAGCGCGGTGCCGTTTGTTGCCGAACCAACTGAACCAATCGAACTAGCGGATGTTAGTGGTTCGCTTGACCTTTTCGAATCCATTGAAAACGGACTTGAAAAGTTCGAGACCTATTTAAGCCACGCCAATCAAGTCGACTACTCCCTCGATTCACTCACGCCTTCGCTTGATGGGTTGACGACGCAGTTGTTCATCATAGATCCGGCACTTGATGACGCCGACGCACTGATCGCCGACGCACTTGCAAACTCCGATAGCGACCAACATGTCGAAATCAGGTACCTCAATAGTGAATTGGGCGGATTGGAACAGCTAACAGATATTCTCAGCGGATACTCGAACATCTCGGCTCTGCACTTGGTCACCCATGGTAGTGATGGTGAATTAAACATTGGGTCGTCGACTCTTAATACTCAATCGCTTTCGAATCATTCGGAAGCAATCAGTAGTTGGCGTTCGAGCTTCACCGCCGAAGCGGACTTTTTGATCTACGGATGTGACGTGGCGGAGACAGAAACTGGCGAATCGTTCATCGACCAATTTGCCCTGTTGACGGGAACGGACGTAGCGGCCAGTGACGACGTGACGGGACATGCAAGCCTTGGCGGTGACTGGACGCTTGAGTATGTGTCCGGCTTTGTTGACACAGAAGTTGCGTTCTCGACCGAATTGCAAGCGTCATGGCTGAACACATTGCCAGCGGCGCCGACGACAAACATTTCTGATGCCACTGAATCGGTCAACCAAGATCTACACGCCCTGAACCGGGGTAGCATGCACGCGGTCGCTATGGACGCCGATGGAAATTTTGTCGTCGTTTGGTCTGAATTTAATGCGTCCACCAACTGGGATGTCAAAGCGCAGAGATTTGATGTCATGGGCGACGAAGTGGGATCAGCATTCACCGTCAACGCAACGGTGTCAGATGTTCAGGACGGTGCCTCGGTCGCCATGGATGACAATGGCAACTTCGTCGTTACCTGGACAAGCGAAAACCAAGACGGCGACGCGTTCAACGTCTACAGCAGATACTTGAGCTGGGATCTAACCGTCGACAGCGGGGAAGTGCTGGTTAATGATACAACCGGTTCATTCTTCGGTCGAAATTCGACGGTGGCGATGAATGCCAGCGGTCAATACGTGATTGCGTGGCAAGGCGAGGGGGCTGCCGACAGTACCGGTGTTTATGCCACGCTTTTTGATTCAGATCGCTCGGTGATCACAGCGGACATTGCCGTCAACACGATCACCGCAGGAACACAGGAAAATGTTGATGTATCCATCAATGATGATGGTGACTTCGCGGTTGCGTGGCATGACGAAAACCGAGCCTCTTTTCAACGGTTCGACAATGCAGGTAATCACATCTTTCTCCAAGCTGGCAAAACAAATTCAACCGTCATCGTTTTCGGTTTCCCAGTCAACACTGATTACTACGACGCGGCCATTCACATTGGAAACGACGACCAAATTGCGTTCACTGCCACATCATCAACGAGTGGTAATGATGGCATTGAATTGTCCATTGTTGATAACACGAATACGCTAATCATCGACACCAGTGTTAACCAAACCGTTTTCGGGGATCAAAGACAATCAACTGTCGACCGGGGAAGTGATGGCAATTACTTCGTCACGTTTGCAGGCCGTGGTGATCAGACCGACAACGACGACAGCGATGGCGTATTCCTTCGCACGTTCGATACATCAGGTAACGCCACATCAGATGAAACCCGCATCAACGATTACACGAACGGCACCCAGGAATTTGCGTCGATCACGGTTGGCGACAGCAACAACTACGTGGCTGTTTGGAGTGGAGAAGGCGCGACGGATTCACAAGGTGTTTTCGTTTCACTAGTTCAAAACTTAGCTCCGACCGTTGCAGGCGGGAATCTAACTGCAACTCAAAATCAACCAGTTACACTCACCTTGGATGATCTGGGCTACGCGGACACTGAGGGAGAAAATCTCGACCACATCGTCATCACGGAGATTCCACTAAATGGCGAGTTGACCTTGTTGGGCTCAACGCTGTCAAACAACGACACGGTCACCTTGGCTCAGATCAACAATGGCGATCTAAAGTTTGTCCAAACAACGGCCGGCTACGGGGCTTCCTACGCCCAATTCAAATACACCGCCAATGACGGCATTTACGATTCAGACGAAGCCACGATGGTTGTGGATGTCGAACCGGAAAACACATTTTGGTTCTCAGTCGACTCATCAGAAAATGGTGGGCCGGCGGAACTGAGTGATTGGGAGCCGGGTGATGCGATTGAAGTTGGCGGGCCTGATTTTATGTTGGGTTCATCGTCTGTTGCCGATGGCCATTCTTCAGAAGGCTCCTTGGATCTTCAATTCAGCCTCGAGTCATTTGGAATAAGCCTCGATGCTCTGCACTACGTCTCGAGCGACGTAACGATTGCGGCG
The DNA here is from genome assembly GCA_964589435.1 of uncultured Pirellulaceae bacterium. Classification (GTDB taxonomy): domain Bacteria; phylum Planctomycetota; class Planctomycetia; order Pirellulales; family Pirellulaceae; genus Mariniblastus. The sequence continues at coordinate 18,727 of CAZPTT010000067.1, read as the reverse complement.
ACGTCAGCGTCGCCCTTCGACCTACAAACGGGCGACTTGATTTTCTCCATTTCAGAGAATAACCAAGACTTCGGAGGACTTACCGACGTCGGGAAGTCTGACTTGCTGGTCTTTCGGCCGGATGGTAGCGACTACTCGACAGGCACCTTCTCCTATCTTGCCGACATCGACGCACCAGGCATGTCCGATGGAGATTTGCCGACTAGTGACACTTGGGGCATTTCATTAGTCGAAAAAAGCGTTGACGTTGGCGCAACGACGCTAAACGCAGGCGATCTGATTTTCTCTCAGCAAGGTGGCAGCGATCATGGTGACATTTGGGTCATGACCATGACGGCTACAGGAGAAAGCACATCGGCGGCCACTGCTTACAAGCTAATTGAGGGCGATGATATTGGGATCGATGAAAAGATCTATGGCATCGATATCGCTGAACAGGCCATCTCGATTGGCGGAAAGTCGTACACCGCCGGGACCGTCTTTTTAACTTTGGATCAAAGCGATACGGTTTCCGGATTGAGTGTCGAACGCCGCGATGTGCTTGCTTTGAATTTCACCAGTTCTTCGGTAAGCGGAACCGCAGCAACAACCGCCGAGCTAGTATTTGACCACTCGGATTCGAGTTCAGTTCCGAGCGGAAGCGAATTCGACGCCTTCACCATTGTGTCGGTAAATCCGACATCGAACGTGGCTCCTGTTCTTGATGACGCGGTCGATTTCACCTTACCCGACGTTAATTACGAAGATCTTGACCCGCCTGGAGAATCGGTACGAGACATCATTCTCAGTGCTGGAGGCGATCGTATTACCGACGCCAATAGTAACTCCGAAGGTATCGCAGTCTCCGGTGTCGACAACACCAATGGCATCTGGCAATACTCGACCAACGATGGGACAGACTGGCGTTCCTTTGCCACCGAAGGTGTGAGTAGCGGCACGCCTGACGTCACCCAAACGGTTCTCTTGAACTCCACGGCCTTGATTCGATTCGTACCTGAAACTGGTTTTGAGGGAAACGCTGGCAACCTAACTTTTGCAGCTTGGGATCAAACTGCCGGAGCCAACGGTGACACCAATGTTGACGCAACCAACACTGGTGCGACCTCCGCTTTCAGTACAGAAGACGGCACGGCGTCACTTGAGGTTATTTCCAAACCCAATTCGACACCAACGGCGACAACCGACGATCTGGGGACGGTTTCAAACATAAACCCGACGACTTTCACGATTGCAAGCCTGCTTTCTAATGACAACGATGTCGATAGCGATGCATTGTCCCTGATCGATTTTTCCCAACCTCAGAACGGAACGTTGGTGGACAATGGTGATGGGACTCTCACTTACACACCCAAAGCTGGATTCTCTGGCCCCGATAGTTTTGAGTATGTGATCGACGACGGAAACTTTGGGATCACCAATTTTTGGAACCTCAACGCCGATCCATCTGACGGAGTAGGCTCTAGCGACATCACACTTAATCGCGCGTCATTCGAGAGTGGAATTGAAGGATTAAATTTCGATTCTAGCAACACCGAGAGCGCAAACATTTCAGGACTGACATACGGCTCAAGCTTCACCCTGAGTTTTCGCTTCCACATCTCAAGTCTAAACGGCACCGGATTCGATTACCTCTACGCAGATGGACAGGCTGGATCTGCCAATAGCCTGAACGTCTATATCCGCGAAGACAATGAACCCTCAGCTCCGTCAACTCTAACAACGTTGATCAGGGATTCGAATGATCCGCTCGAGTACCATTCGCTCGACATCGACGCAAATGGACTGGAGGGCGACTGGCACACCTACACATTGGTTGTCGACGAGAACAATGGTGTTGCAGTCTACATAGATGGAATGCTCGAAGCCTCATCCTCTACACTGGCAACCGACTCACTGAACCTCTCTGGAAACGTAGTTCTGGGTGCCCGAGCTGATTTGGCGGCAGGGCGGTATTTCGACGGCCAACTGAATGCCCTTTCTCTTACTGACCGAGCCATTTCTCCTGCGGAAGCAGCTGACTTCCTGACTGACTCGTCTTCTAGTAAAGCGACCGTGACACTCACCGTCAATTCTCCTCCAACCGTTGTCGCCGATGCGATCCCGGTACTCGAGAACACGACGGTCAACGCATCTGTGGCCAACGACACTGATCCAGACGGGCAATCCCTGAACTACTCGATCAATACCGATCCTTCGCATGGCACGATCAACATGCTGGCGGACGGTTCATTCTCTTACACGCCGACAACTGACTACTTTGGAACCGATTCGTTTACTTACAATGTTACTGATACATTTGGAGCAACGACTGTTGGAACTGCCAACATCACGGTCAATGAATCGCTCGACATCTCTGGAACCATTTTGGATGATGTCAACGGAGACAGTTTGCTCAATGACGGGGTTGGATTCTCAAATGCTTCCGTCTCACTCTATCTCGACGACGGCGATGGAATTCTTAATGCCGGAGACGCGTTTGTTGTCACCGACACTACGGACGGGTCGGGCAACTACCTATTTACAAATCTTTCCGTCGGCGACTACTGGGTCATTGTGGACTCCCGAAGCCTTGAATCCTCGAACGGATACAACAACGCGGGCGGTGAGGGAGATTCTTGGGCCGAGCAAACGTACGCGACTGCCGGCGCTCTTCGCGGAGCCGGAGTTGCCACGACATCAACAGCCAGCTCGGGAGCATTTTTCGGCGGACGTAATGCGACGCTTTCTGACGACGCTGCCTCAAACTTCGTCCTCGCTGAACACGTGAACTTGGTAAGCATCGTCGATGAACAAGTCGACAATATCGATTTCGGATTCAGCTTCAACGTCGTTACCAACGTACTCGGTGGCGGCAACGAAGACCACGATGGGATCCTGAGCAACGGCCGAACAGTTCAGGGTTCGCTACGTCAGTTTGTTTCCAATGCGAACGAAATCACTGGCAACAACGAAATGATTTTCGTTCCGATTGTTTCGACGAACGAAACTTCGGCGAACGGAAATTGGTGGAGTCTGGAAATCACGACTGCGTTGCCAGAATTGATCGACGCCGGTACGACGATTGACGGACGGGCATGGGAACCTGCATTCACCGGAGCCCTCAACGACATTCCAAACGGCTTGACGCTGCGTAACGAAAACCAAAACATGCTTGGCTACGCCGGAACCGTGGGAACGGGTGCCGATGGAGTTACGGGCACTGGTGATGAACGTACGCTAACTCAAATGGACGCCCCTGAATTGGAGCTGTTTAACGGAGCCTCAATCGACGAAGGACTTATTGTTGCCGCCAACGACATCACGGTCAGCTACTTGGCGATCCACGGATTTGAAGACTCGAACGTCTTAGTCGATGGTACGACAACGTCCGTGACCGGCGTAACGATCCAGGGAAATATTCTTGGCTCTTCGGCTGACAGCTTCGCAGACACGGCAACCGCCGCACAGAAGTATAACATTTTGGTGCAAGCCGCAGACAACGGCTCAATTGCCAATAACTTGATAGGATTTGCTGAATCCTCATCAATCGAGATAACTGACGATGGTTCCGGTGACGGTGCTCTAGGTTGGTCACTGACAGCAAACGACATTCGCGATAGCGCGCAAGTTGCTAGTAATGCTGACGGCATCAACATCATCAATGGGTCTGGCAACGCCACCATTATTGGAAATCGGATTGTTGACAATGCCGGATTTGGCATCGACACCTGGCGTTCGGTTGGCAGTAATGTAATTCAAGACAACTCGTTGTCCGGTAACGGACATGGGAATGTCGAAACCGGCGGCATTCGAATACTCGGAACCGGCTCGACGATTGAAAACAACGTCATCACGAACAATACCGGTTCGGGCGTTAGCATTCACGGCAGAAATACCGCCGGCCCTGGATTTAGTGCTTCGACTGGAAACCTAATCTCTGAAAATGCTTTTGAAGGCAATTCAGGTTTGGCGATTGACCTCGTCAGTGATTCACTACTAGTCACCGATCTACAAGAAGGCGACGGGTTTTCGGAAAATGGTGTCAGCAGTGATGTCGATGCAGGCAACAATGGACTGGACTACCCTGAGCTTTCCGCCGCCTACCTTGATGGGACTGGATTGCATGTCTTTGGCTCGATCGACTTGTCCCTTGGACTGGATCGAGTCGAATTCTATGTCGCTAGCGCAGCTTCCACCGGAGACACATTTGCCGGAACCACTTACGGCGAAGGATGGATTTTTCTTGGCAGTGTGCTCGTTGCAGATTTCGAATCGCTCGATCTGGCCTCCGGTGAGTTTGAAGCGCTGATTACGACCGCCGCCGGCGGCAGCTTCCCTGCGGCATTGACGACTGGCTCGGTCACCGCGATCGCTATTGACGGTGGTAACAACACGTCAGAGTTCAGCAACAATCAAGCCGTCAACAACGCTCCAACACCTCAAAACGATAGTTACTCAACACCAGTTGACACGACACTAACGGCTGTACTTAACACCAATGACCTACTCAACAACGACACTGACGCGGACACTGGCGACACGCTGACCGTCAACACAACGCCGGTATCGGGGCCAAACAACGGAAGCCTAACGCTGCGTCCAGATGGAACGTTTGACTTCACACCAACCACTGGGTTTACGGGAACAGTAAATTTCACCTATGAAGTCTCAGATGGCTTGCAAACCGCAACCGCAGACGTCGTCATCATGGTGGACAACAACCTGCCTGCATTCACTTCCCCAACAAGCTACTCGGTCGATGAAAACCAAACTGCTGTAGGCACAGTAGACGCAAGCGATGCCGATGGCGACACGATCGCTTACCAGCTTGCTGGTGGCGCGGATGAGGCATTTTTCAACATTGACGAGAACACCGGCGTTCTCACATTCCAGTCCGCACCTGACTTTGAAAACGAGCTCGATGCAGACGCAGCCAACACTTACGAAGTCACCGTAGAGGCGGTCGATAGTTTCAGCGACACCTCTTCTCAAGACATTGTGGTCACCATTGCAGATGTCAACGAGGCTCCGGTTGGCAACATCGACAACCTCGTCACGACTGTCGATGAGGGTGATTTCTACGACAGCATGACTTTCTCTGCGTTCGACAACGACACTGATGTTGATGCCGGAGACACGCAAACAGGAAACCTGCTGACGCAAACAAGCAATGGCCTCATAACCTGGTCAAACGATGGCACCTTCACGTACCAACATGACGGTAGCGAAACGACATCGGACAGCTTCACTTATGAAGTGGTCGACAGTGGCGGTCTAAAAAGTACCTCAACGGTGAACATCATCATCAATCCCGTTGAAGACGCGACTCAATCAAATGATGACAGTTTCGAAACCAAATCAAACGAACGACTTGTCATCCACAGCTCCAGCCTCCTCGACAACGACGTAGATCCAGAAGGCTTTGATTCTGATACGACCATTGTGATTGTCACTGACGTCGCCAATGGAAAGTTAGTGATTCGAAACAATCGACTGGTTTTCTTGCCGGATCCAACCTTTTCGGGAACTGAAACTTTCGAATATGCGGTCGTCGACAATGGCGTTCAAGGGACGACCGCAAAAGTGGTCATTGATATCGAAGCCGTGGGTCAAACAACTGAGACTGAAACTGAAACCACGGAACCCGAAACTGAAACGGAAGCTGAAACTTCCGATCCAAGTGACGGCCTCGGTGGAACGGAAACCGATAGTGGCGAAGATTCCGATATTGCCGCCCCAACCGGCAACCTAACGGCAAACGAATCAACGGCAGATACGTTTAATAACGAGGCCAGCCAAACGAATTTTGACATTGAAGCGATCAATCTGACGATTGACAATTCGGCGACCTACAGTTCGACAGACAACGTGAGAGTCGCCGACTTGAATTTCCAACTTGCCCAACATGCTCACGACCGGTTCGTCGCGATGTCGCGCTTCGAAAGTGATTTTGTGACCAATGTCTTTTGGGACGAATTGGACAAATCGACGAGAGATCACTTTAACGAATTACAAATTGGCGTTCCGTCATTGGTCGCTTCGACCGCCAGTTTCCTGACGGTTGGCTATGTCGCATGGATCATTCGTGGCGGCGTGTTGCTGACAACGTTTATGTCCTCGATTCCAGCTTGGAAAACGCTCGACATTACACCAATCCTAGAGTCTTCAACACTGGCTGACGAAGACGACGAATCAATTGAACAAATGGTTGACAGTAAAGACTAAAAGACATGCGTTGGATTACTACAAAAATTCGTCTTACCATTGGCTTGGTCGGCATCATGATGGTCATTTTCATGGCCGCCACGATCATGCAATTGGTGCCCTCTGCCGAGAAAGCACAGTATCAGGCTCGCGCCGAGTATTGTGAAACACTGGCGGTTGCCAGCACAATTCTGATTCAGAATCGCGAATTTCGAATCCTTGAGTCATTGATTCAGCAGTCTGCTCTTCGCAACCGAGAAATACGATCCATTGGGATCAAAAACAACTTCCAGCGTCTGGTCAAGAAAACCAAGGATCACGCTGATCTTTGGGATTCGACCGAAATTCACGACGACAATCGGCAGCAGATCGCGCTATTTCAAGGCGATGCCAAGTGGGGCAACATCGAGTTCACATTCGTTGAACTTGACGAAGTGATGTCGGCCGGGCCATCTTTTTTCGGCGTGACTCTTTCACCTTGGTCGCGACTTGCGATATTTTTAGCTGCCACTTGTTTCATTTTGTACATGATCTATCTCGGCAACATGCTGACGCAGCTTAACCCAAGTAAAACCGTTCCCAGACGCGTTCGAAGTGCGCTGGACAACTTGACAGAAGGTTTGTTGGTACTCGATCGACGCGGTCGAATCGTCTTAGCCAACAAAGTCTTCACCAAGAACACTGGAATCGATGACGAATCGTTGACGGGCAAGAAACCGGAGAAGTGCTTTCAATGGCATGACCAGAGCGGTGCAATCGTCGAAAACTTCCCCTGGATCGAGAGTGCCAAATCCGGCGAGCATGTGCTAGACAGCATCATGACGCTCCAGACCAAGACCGAAGATGGAACTTCCAATATTCTAACCTTCAAAGTCAACTGCGCGCCGGTGATGGCCGAATCTTCAGCCGGCAATGGCGTATTGGTGAGCTTCGAAAACGTGACCGAACTGGAAAAGAACAAAAGAGCCGCGGAAGACGCCAACCGAGCCAAATCAGACTTCCTGGCTAACATGAGCCACGAAATACGTACTCCGATGAATGCCATTCTTGGGTTCACCGACTGGCTTCAACGCGGGTTGGCAAACAATAAAGAAGAAGAGGTGGAATACCTATCGACCATTCATTCAAGTGGAACGCACTTGATGGAATTGATCAACGACATTCTCGACCTCTCAAAAATTGAAGCCGGTAAGATGGAGATCGTTAACGAACGGCATTCTCCTTACCAAATCATCGATGATGTCACCAAGATTCTTCGAGTACGAGCCGAGGACAAAGGCGTTGAGTTGAATGTCGAGTTCCTCAACCCGTTGCCAGCGACGATCGATACCGATGATGTTCGCTTACGACAGGTCATTACGAATCTCATTGGTAACGCAATCAAGTTCACTTCAAAAGGCGAAGTGAAGATCTCAACCTCGATTGATGAACAAGCGAATCAACCCAAACTCCGAATTGCCATTAGCGATTCGGGCATCGGAATGACGCCTGAACAGTTGAAGAAAATCTTCAGTCCATTCGTGCAGGCTGACTCCAGCGTCACACGCAAATTTGGCGGCACCGGGCTTGGACTTGCGATTAGTAAACGAATCGTTGCATCACTGGGCGGCCAAATTGCTGTCACCAGCGAAGAAGGCGTGGGCAGTGTGTTCACCTTCTCGATCGACATCGGTGACATCTCCAATGAAGAGTGCATCACCTTTGAAGCGTTCAAAAAAGCGACGCGACAAAGTCGAAAAACGGCTCGTGGATTACTGAGACTTCCACCTTGCGACATTATGGTTGTCGATGACGGTCAAGCGAACCGTCGTTTGATCAAACTGATTCTGCAAAAGGCCGGTTGCCGAGTCGTCGAAGCGGAGAACGGGCAGATTGGCTACGACAAAGCGATTGGTGGTAAGTTTGACATTGTCCTTATGGACATACAGATGCCGGTGCTTGATGGTTATCAGGCAACGCGTAAACTGCGCGACAATGGATACACCAAACCCGTTTTGGCTCTAACAGCCAACGCCATGACCGGCGACCAAGAAAAATGTGCCGACGCGGGTTGCGATGGCTTCCTCGCCAAACCGGTCGACATTGATAAATTGATCGCGACGATTGCCGAGTTCTTACCTGCGTCGATGATGGACGGCTTTGACCCAACGCCTTCAAACGACGAGGCGTCACAGTCCGCTTCACACAGTCCACTTGAGTATCGAGCAATTTTCCAACAACGTGTGATTCAATTCCAGAATGCGTGGGAACTGGGAGACGATGAAACGATGCATCAATGTGGGCAGGAATTTCGCAGTGAATCCTACGAACACGGTTTCGACAAAATCGGCGATGCGGTGTCCGATCTTATTATCGCAACTGAGTCTAAGAAAATTGATGAATTGAATGAAGCGATGGGGCGATTCCTTACGGTCGCTCGTCACGAGATCTCGAGCTCTAATCTTTTCGAAGAGCCAGAACGCGACAACTACAATGCCTCCGAATCTGAGCTGGCCATTTCCACCGCCCAAAGCGACTCGGGCCCGATTTATTCTGAGCTTCCCGTGGAAGAACCCGAGTTCCGCGAGATTGTCGTCGACTTCTTGCCGCAGCTCGATTCGAAGTTTCAAGAAATGATCGATGCATTGATGAAACGAGATTACGTTGAGTTGGCTGGCTTGGCTCACTGGCTCAAGGGTGCAGGCGGCACATGCGGATTCAAAGAATTCTTTGACCCATCGTTGCAATTGGAAAATTCAGCGAAATCAAATGACTTGCAAGAATCCAAAAAGTGGTTGCGAATACTAATGAACCTCGCCCAACGAATCGTGATACCTGAAACTTCTTGCTAACCAAAATTGCCGATTCGGTCTGTGTGCAATCGTTGAATCGTTCACCACCGAGGGCGTTTTCACAAACGGGCCGCTGCTCATCGACCAAAGGACTTTAATAAATTTGGCCGATCGCAGCCTGGATCGAACATGACAAAATTTCTTTGAGCGTTCCTCGAACGCATCGAATTTGGCTCAAATTTTCCGTTCCCCAGCCAAAAGGCGCGTAATACTTTTCACGTAGTGCGATTGCGCTTTTGCCGAAGGCTAAAGCCATCTGTACCAAAGCTTTGCGAACGCTAGAACTCTGTACACTAGGAACCGTTATGGTTAATCCAACTTTGACTCCCTCAAGCACGCTTTCCAACCAAAGTGCACCCTTGCTAAACGGTCTTCGCCAGCCGGTAGACACCGTCAGCCTGAAGCAAAATCAGAAAGAAGTTCGCAACTCAAAAATCATGATCATCGATGACGAAGAACTCGTCATTCGCGTGGTACGCCGTTTCCTCGCAACCGACGGCTATGAAAATTTCGTCACGTTGACCGATCCGCGCGAAGCAATCGAAGTCATCCACCGAGAAAAACCGGATGTAGTTTTGCTCGACATCATGATGCCCAACGTGACCGGATTGGATCTATTGCGGATACGCCGTAAGACCGATGTCTTTCAGCACATTCCGTTCATCATTTTGAGCGCTAATTCAGAGAACCAGATTAAGCGCGACGCCCTCAAATATGGTGCCACTGATTTCTTGAGCAAGCCTGTCGACCCGAGTGACTTGGTATTGCGGGTTCAGAATGCTCTGATCGTTAAACGCCACCATGATCACTTGGCCAATTACGCGGCGGAGTTGGAGATGCAGGTTCGAGAACGAACAGCTCAAATCGAAAAATCTCGAGAACAAATCATTCATTGTCTTGCCCGCGCAGCAGAATATCGCGACAACGAAACCGGCGAACACGTGATCCGAGTCGGAAAGTACACTGCCGTCATTGCCAACCAACTGGGATTTGGCGAAGAATACTGTCGCGAAATCGAATTGGCCGCCCAACTTCATGATGTCGGAAAAATTGGGATTCCTGATTCGGTATTGCTCAACCCAGGCAAACTCAACAACGAAGAATTCGATCTAATGAAAACGCACTGTGCACTCGGCATGGAGATCATGGAGCCGTTGGCGAATGAAGAAGGCGATCGAATTCGCCGACACGCCGACATGGGTGGATTTATTATGGACGGCGTCGATTCTCCCATGCTCGAGCTTGCCGCGACCATCGCCAGGACACACCACGAGAAATGGGATGGCACTGGCTATCCATTTAAACTCAAAGGCGAAGCCATTCCGATCGAAGGCAGAATCACTTGTGTCGCTGATGTTTACGACGCACTGTGTAGTGAGCGTCCTTATAAACCAAAATTCCCTATCAAGAAGTGTTTAGAGATCATGCTGTCCGAGCGTGGCATACGTTTTGACCCGATCGTTCTCGACGCTTTCTTTGAAAGAATTAACGACATCGAGCGTATCCGTCGCCAGTACGACGACGCCAAGCAGTTGGAAAAGATCGAAGAGCAAAAGCGGTAACCTAACCGGCACTTGCTTACGTCCACTTATAGATGGACCCATTACAATCGAAACCTAGTAATCCCACACGACGCCCTTGGCGTCGTTTTTTTTTGGGGGGTTGGCCTGCTCACCGCCTGTATTCGTTCCCACAAAACGACTTGAATATTAATAGATTATTGGTGAATTATAACCACCACCGGTAGCCACCCGGTGGGCTTAATTTTATTATGGTTGTTCCGCCAATCCGTGATCGTCATTCTCAAGCTGGAACATAAAACATGCTCACGCGACTTAACGAAGCTCGCTGCTTCAAACTGGCGAGACCTCTTCACCGTCAATCAGTGATTTGCTTTCCCTTACTGGCTTTCGCGTTCATTGTGGGACTGCTTGGCCCAACCGCAGTGGGTCAATCAGCCGATCTGGTTTTGGTTGGTGGCAACATTGCGACGATGGACATTGCCCGACCGACCGCCGAGGCCGTTGCGATTTCCAAAGACCGCATCATTGCCGTTGGATCCAATGAACAAATTCGCAAGTTCATCGTTCCCGAAACTCGAGTGCTTGATCTGGAAGGCAAGTTTGCGATGCCGGGATTGATTGAGGGGCACGCCCACTTTGTCGGCCTTGGACAATCAATGATGATGCTGAATCTGTCAAAGGCCAAGACGTGGGACGACATAGTCACACAAGTCGCCGAAGCCGCAAAAATGACGCCGCCAGGCGAATGGATCATCGGCAGAGGCTGGCACCAGTCCAAATGGGAAACGCCACCGACTCCGAACGTAGAAGGCTATCCAACCGACGATGCGATCAACAAAGTCGCTCCCGACAATCCAGTACTATTAACTCATGCGAGCGGACATATGAGTTTCGCAAATGGGTACGCGATGAAACTGGCGGGCGTTGACAATGACACGCAACCACCGACCGGCGGTGAAATCTTGCATTCTCCTGACGGAAAACCGACGGGGGTTTTCCGTGAGACCGCACAGCAACTTATCGTCCGAATGAAAATGCAAGCGGACCGAAAGAAATCAGAGGTTGCCCGTGCCGAAGAATTAAGAGCAGCCCTTGAGCGGGCTTCCGAAGCCTGTCTCTCACACGGGATCACAAGTTTTCAAGACGCCGGCTCCAGCCTTTCGATTATTGATACGCTACGCGAATTGGCTTTGACGCGGCAATTGAAGGTTCGGCTTTACGTAATGATTCGCGATACCAATCAAGTCATTGAAGCAAAGATCAAGTCGTACAAAATGGTAGGGCTTGGCGATGACTTCCTCACCGTCCGCGCTTTGAAGCGATCAATTGACGGAGCATTGGGGCCGCATGGAGCCTGGTTGCTCGCCCCCTATGACGACATGCCAACAAGTTCCGGCTTGAATACAGCTTCTATTGAATCGGTAACGAAAACAGCTCAACTTGCCATCGAGAATGACTTTCAATTATGCGTCCATGCGATCGGCGACCGTGCCAATCGAGAGGTGCTGGACATTTTCGAATCAACATTTGCGACACGCCCGACTTCAACTCCGCGACGTTGGAGGATCGAACATGCCCAACACATTCATCCGGATGACATTCCTCGATTCGGCAAACTTGGAGTCATCGCGTCCATGCAAGGCGTACACTGCACGTCGGACGCGGTGTTCGTGCCGAAGCGACTGGGAATGAGACGATCCCAGGAAGGTGCCTACGTTTGGCGTTCGTTGATGGATTCGGGTGCCGTGGTGACCAATGGAACCGATGCCCCGGTGGAAAGCATTGACCCATGAACTCAATCTACGCCAGCGTAAGTCGGCAGTTGACCGATGGAATCAAGTTCTTTCCCGAGCAGTGCATGACTCGCGAAGAGGCGCTTCGTTCATACACCATTGATTGCGCTCACGCTGCGTTTGAAGAGACGAGTAAGGGCTCACTGGTGCCAGGAAAGCTGGCGGACATCGTTGTGTTTTCCAACAATTTGCTCACTTGTCCAGATGAAGAAATCAAAAACACGAAAGCACTTACCACGATCGTGGCCGGCAAAGTTGTCTTTCAAAAAAATGAGACCGAGAAAGAAGTTGCAGAATGATCAATCGGCTGACAATTTTTGGCGTCGGCCTCATTGGCGGTTCGTTGGCACTCGCGCTGAAAAAGGCGAACTTTTGCAAAACCATTGTCGGTTGTAGTCGGAACGAAACGCATCTACGAAGAGCCATTGAACTGGGCGTGATCGATGAATTCACCCTCGACCCACGTGCCGCCGTCAAAGACGCCGACGTCGTTTTGCTGGCGGTACCCGTTGGCGCCATGCAAAAAGTAATGGAACAAATCGCTGAACACCTATCTTCCGACGCGGTCATTACCGACGCCGGCAGCTCCAAGGCAAGCGTCGTTGCCGCAGCAGAAGCAGCGTTTGGAAAGATTCCGGAGAACTTCGTACCCGCCCATCCAATCGCGGGTCGCGAAAAAAGCGGCGTCGAGGCGGCGGTCGTCGATCTGTATGTTGACCACAAAGTCATCCTCTGTCCGCTGGAACAAAGTGACCCTGCGGCAGTCGAAAAAATCAAATCAATGTGGGAAATCGCGGGAGCCACGGTCGAGACGCTCGCCGTCGATCAACATGATCAAGTACTCGCGGCGACCAGCCACCTTCCTCACGTGTTGGCCTATTCGCTGGTTAACACGCTGGCGGAAACGGAATACGTTGACGAAATCTTCCGTTTCGCTGCTGGTGGCTTTCGTGATTTTTCTCGAATCGCATCTAGCGACCCGGTCATGTGGCGAGACATTTGCCTTGAGAATCAAGCTGCCATTCTTGGAGCCTTAGACGAGTTCCAAAACAACCTTGATGGTCTCAAGAAGATGATCGAAAATCACGATAGCGATGGATTGTTTAAGGCTTATGAACACGCCAAAACGATTCGCGATGCAAATGTGATGAAACACAAGACGCGACTGGAGTAATCGTGAAGTCAGAGAAGCAAGAAAAAGGGCAAGCTGAAACCAACGAGCAAGCCGACACCAGCCAGCAAGGCAGCATTGTGGTTGGCGGAGTTCCAGAGCATTTCAATCTGCCGTGGCATCAAGCCATCGATCAAGATGCATTTGCTGAAATCGGTGTCGATGTTGTTTTCAAAACGTTTCATGGCGGCACGGGAGCCATGACCAAGGCGCTTCGCAAACGCGAAATTGATATCGCGTTGCTGCTTACCGAAGGATGCGTGGCGGATTTGCTCAATGGAAATCCCAGCAAGATTGTGAAGACCTACATTCAATCGCCTTTGATCTGGGGCATTCATGTCGGCGCGAAAAATTCGATCGAATCGATTGACCAAATGAAAGGCAAACGTTACGCGATCAGTCGTTTTGGCTCGGGCTCTCACTTGATGGCGATCGTGGACGCTGCCGAACGTGGTTGGGCGACCGGGGAGCTCGATTTTGTCAAAATCGGAAATCTGACCGGCGCGCGTAAAGCGTTGACACACGACGAAGCTGACATCTTTTTTTGGGAGAAGTATACGACGGCCCCATATGTTCAGTCAGGAGAATTTCGCAGAATCGGTATCCGTGAAACACTTTGGCCTGCCTTCGTGGCCTGTGCCACCGATTCATGTCTTCAGACAAAACAAATTCAGCTTCGTCAAGTTCTTGACGTCATCAATCGATTTAGCGCCAATTTGATGAATGCTCCAAACGCAGTTGAGCTGATTGCGAAACGATATCAATTGCCAAACGACCAGGTGGCCGAATGGTTTGAACTGACTCAATGGAATACTGATTTTCTTGCACCGCTTAATTCGCTTCGATCAGCGCGAGACTACTTGGAAAAGCTCAAACTGGTTCCAGACAATGATCGTCCGACTTCGGATCTATGGTTTCAGCTTTAAGCGAACATTTCGGGGAAACTTCAGCTTGACGCCAAAGCGGATTGAGCTGACTTGACGTCTTTCAAGGCGATCTTGGCGTTGGCGTTGCCCTGATCGAGGTCGAGAGTTTTTTGAAAATGCTCGGCAGCATCCAAGTACTTCCCAAGAGCACGATGGCACAAACCAATCGTGAAATGAACTTCTTCTAAACAGCCAAGCGAACAACTCAATCCTCGGCTCAAAATTTCGATTGCATCCGCAGGCAAGCCTTGCTGTAACCGCATCGAGCCCAGCATCAGATAGCCGGTGGCATCGTCTGGATCAGTTTCGATCTGTTTATTGAACCAATCCGCAGCGGCCACAAAGTCTCCTTGCGTCCGCTCGAGTTGGCCAAGTTCACCGAATATCACGTCGCGTTTGTCTTCGTCGCAAAGATCAACCGCTCTCAGAAGGCTCTTCTTCGCTTCGTCGAATCGTAACAACTGCCGATTGGCGTGACCAATATCTAGCAAGATTCGCAAGTTGTCTCCGTCGCTGGCCAGCAGCGTGGTGGCCAATTCAGCCGCGTGGGCCCATTGGCCCGCATCCAACGCGCTTAAGAATGGCTGTTGAACCGATTAAAGTTTTTTTTCCAACTGAGGTTCTTTTGCAACGGGAGCGGCGAATTAAATTTCGACAACGCTCATCTTGTTGATGGTGACGTCTTCCAAAGGCTTATCGCTACCGTTGGTTTCGACTTTGCCAATTTGATTAATCACATCCATGCTCTCAGGCGTGGCTTTTCCGAACGCGGTATATTGCCCGTCCAAATACTCATGGGTTGCGGTGCAAATGAAAAACTGCGAACCGGCCGAATTCGGATCCGACGAGCGGGCGGCCGACAAGACGCCTGGTTCATGTTTCGTTGCGTTGAATTCCGCATCGACGTTGTATCCAGGCCCGCCCATTCCGCTTCCGTTGGGGCAGCCGCCTTGAATCATAAAGTTGTCGATGATTCGGTGAAAAATCAAGCCATCGTAGTAGCCGATTTTGGCTAAGCCGATCATGTTGCGGCAGTGATTTGGTGCAACGTCTGTCAACAAATCCAACTGGATGTTCCCGGCACTGGTCTCTAGTTGAACTTGGTATTTCTTGTTCTCAAAATCGAGATCTTCGGTTGCGGTATCAACGGCGGCTTTCTGACTCATTCTTTACTTTCGTTATTTCAATGGTGAGGTTTTTGTCTTGCGACGTTTTTATCTTGTGTAGCTGGAGGTTCCAACTGGCATATTACTTTACTTTGGCGATCAGGTTACCAGAGATTGGTTTCCAAGCCTTGGTTGCTACTTGCGAAGTTGTCGAGAGATGGTGCGATCAAGATCGCCGAGAGCAATGTCTGAGTCGACCAAATTGCCTTTTTTGTCGATTACCAAAATGGCTGGCTCCGAAGCAATTCCTAACTGATGGGCCAAAGGGCTTTCTTCCATTCCACCCGGCGCGTGCAGTTGGATCCATGTCAAATCACGGTTTTCACTTAGATAAGCCTTGAACTTATCGGTGCTACTTTCAATGTTGCAGCCAACGAAAACGACGTTGTTCTTATGTTTGGCCTTCAAACGCTGAATGTCGTCCAGCCCATCGGCACACCATGTTTCCCAAAAGTGAATCACGACAACTTTGCCGCGAAGAGCCGGGTCTTGCAGATCGAACTTCCGCCCGTTGAGGTCTTCACCAACCAGCGAGATTGGTCGTCCTTTTGATTTTAACCGCTTGAGTGCGCCCCGGGCACGTTTGCCGTAAGAAGTATTCGGGAATCGGGCAACGGCCTCCTGATAATATTTGATCGCATTACCCGAGCTTGGGTCGTTAATTTCCTCATCGACACCAAGCTGGCAAAGTGCATTGGCTGACAATGGACTGGATTTATACTTCGCTTGAAAGTCCTTGAAATCATCCATCAACTTTTGTTGAGCAATCGCGTCCGCTTTTCGGTCTCCGATATCAGTGGCATAAGCGTATTCGGCGTAGATGACCCTCCAACTAACCAAATCCTGTCCCGATTTTACTCCCGCTTTATTCAACCGCTGAATGAAACCTTTGAGGTAATCAATACCTTCTGGATACCGCTCGTTCTGGTAAGAGCTTGCCGCTGTATCCGCCAAGTTCTCCAGCCAGTTTCTCTTCCGCTCCGGGTCTTTTGTTAGAAAGTAGAATTGCTCTTTGATTTTCGCCGATTCAGCTTCGAGTTTTGCGATTTCAACACGGTCTTCCGATGTTTTCAATCTGGTTTCGATTTTGTCGAGACTTTCATAAAGCTCAGCAGCCTGCTCGTCCTCCGGTGAGACCTCAGTGCCAGCGATGCCGCCGTCATTACCAAATTGCGGCATCGGAAAAAACGCTCCGCCGTTTCCGATGGCTTTGCCTTCCGAAACAATTTCCGGCAATTCAATCATCCGCCAAACGGAACCGACTTGGACGATAGATCCCAACGCAATCTGCCCATAGTCGCGTGATTGAAAAACACCCGTCGCGTGATCGTAAACAACAATGTTTGTGCGATTCGAGTTGGCACCTTCTGGCGACATGCTTGGCTGCCCATTGCCGGCATGAACCCATTTTGTCGAAGGGCCAATTTCTTTTTGAGAGCGGCAGAATTTGGCAAAATTCGCTCGAGCATTTTTCAAACGCGCTTCGACGTCATCCCGAATTGACTTCCCAAGCCCCAACGCCTGAAGTTCGTTGGGCGTCAGCAACAGTCGTTCGAAACGCTTCTGTGCTTTTTGAAGCGATTTTGCATCGCCGGCTTTGCCTAATTTGATCGCCTGAAATACTTCGTAACCGACTTCTTCAGCGGAAATCACTTTCCACGAATCGATCGTGCCGTTCTGATCAGGATCCAGTCCCCACCGCGTTCCGCCAGCACCCACCCATCGACAGGAGTCAGTCTTCCCGTCGAAATCGGAATCGATATCGCGGTAAACTTCGAGTCCATTCTTGTAGTAAGACCAGCGATCCAGTTTTTTACCGTTGCTGTCGATAAATTTTCGGAGAATACGACCCGAGGTATCGTGAACCAAAAATCCGCGTGGTTTGGACGTCGTTGTTACTTTGCATGACTTAAGCTGGTCGCCAGTCGGTTGATCGAAATCAACGTCCGCCATCTGGCCGGGCTTGATATTTAAAGCCTGTTGCAATTGCTTGTCCTGCCCGACACAGTCGGTAGCAAAACAAAAACTCAAAACCGCGACGCAAGAAGGTATGCATACCGAAATTAAAAAACGTTGAAAGTTCATTTTGAACGTTCCTGGACTCAAATTACTAGTGATGGAAGGGCTCAGAAACTGAGCGATAGTTTTAGACTCACTTAATTAGAGGCAACATTTTAAGAGGCTACATTTGCCGTTTTTCTGCAAAAGTCGCCAATTACTTTACCAATGAGCGAGTCTAACCGTGGTTTGAGGTTTCCCGCCGGAGCTTTAAGACTGGTGGAAAATTGTCCCTATCCCAAATCATATCGGAATATCGGCCCCTGTCGACGCGAATCGCTCAACGGGTCAACGAAACCTTTAGCCACCTTCCCGCCCAAGTGTTTTAACCAGTACATTTTCTGACAATCTTACGTGGCGAATGCGATCTCTTGCCCAAAGCATTACCTTGACCGCCGCCGAATTTGGGCCAACCTTTGAGTCAAGCGAGTTCCGCTGTTTGTGCAACACCAAGTAGACGGACGGTGTAGGGCAGGATACTCAAGCCAAGCAGCGATGATTGCCAGCGACCAGCTTGGTGGCTGTGGAAATGTTTGTTTGGCGGAATATTCGTTTCGATAAGTCTGGAGTTTCGAGGGAAAGTTCGACGATAGTTGGACTCCAGCGAAGTTCGTTGCCGATTGGTAAATTACGGTTTGACAGCGAGGGCACAGCTCTTAGAATATGCGGCTTGATGTTTGAGCCGAAATCGGTTCAAACTGCCTGTTGGCGGTTCCCCTGTATGGTTATCGCGAAAAATCCAAAGTACTCCGAACCAGATAGCCCGTGGCTTCCTCCAGTTTGGTATATTTTTGGGCGTGTAGCTCAGTTGGTTAGAGCGCGTCGCTGATAACGACGAGGTCCCAGATTCGAATTCTGGCACGCCCACTTTGAACTCGGTTTCGAGTTCAACAACGCAACTATTTCGTTAACCTTACGAACTTAGGGTTTCGAACTTGCTGTATTCAGATTTCCTGAATTGTTAAAGATCCGCTTATTTGGATGCGATAACATCGAGGGAGTTTGGAGGAAGCGACATTTGACGGGGACGTAGCTCAATTGGGAGAGCACTGCCTTTGCAAGGCAGGGGTTAGGGG
>CAZPTT010000066.1:5717-32970 GCA_964589435.1 uncultured Pirellulaceae bacterium | reverse complement strand
TAGAGCACAGCTTTCCTAAAGCTGGTGTCGCAGGTTCGATTCCTGCCGGGGGCGCTTGGTTTTTCTAGATTCAGCGTAGACTTTTATAGTCGACAGCTCTTACTCAAGTGGCACAAGCAAGACCTGGATTTGCCTCTCGCCATCCTTAAATCGAATCTTGAATTTGAATTCACCGTGCTCTGTCATTCCCTCACCAGTAAGAACGCCGTCGTCGAACAATCCGTCTTCAATAACATCAATTGCGGCGATCGAAAGTGCGTACTCCAATTTAGTGGCAACATCAGCTCCCCACTTGGGTAACTTTGTGCTGGATGCATTTTCCAAAGCGGTAACTTCAAATTCGAGAACGCGACTGGGCGTTTCATTTTGTGAGTCGATGAACTCGATTCCGTCTGGATGAGTTAGCTTATTCTGCTTCCAGGTTTTGTAACCTGGGGGAAGTGCCAGCGTTGCCTCAGATTGTTGAGCCGATTTGGGAATCGTTTGTACAACTTTCGCCTCGGCTCGGTTGGCAGCTTGAGCCTGGGCGTCGAAGGCATCCTTGCGGGCGGGTTCGAGTTGCTTGGACTCATTCATGGGGGGAGCTCGATCAGGATCGGCCGCGAGCTGAGGTTTTGCTTTCATTTTTTCATTGGCCGCGTTTTCGATTGGGTTGCTTGATTCAAGCAAAGGAGGTACGGCCGACGCGACGATACCGTCGAGAGCACCCCCTGCAACGATCGGACGAATTGACTCCAAATACTCCAGTTGTTGATTGGCTTTCTTAATTTCACTTTCCATTAACGTCTTGAACTGTGAAGACATGGAAGCCATCGAAGCATATTGGCCGACCATAAACGACTGTGGCACTGGATATTGATGGATATCGCCGTCGATCATCAGCCCTGATCCACCTCCGCCAAAGATGTCAGCATCGGGGCCCGCCGCAGTAATCGCACCCGCTTCGGACAATGCGTTTAGTACGATCGCATTTGATTGCATCATCATTTGGAATTGCATGTTCTCAATTTGCATTTGCACAAGTTTAGATTCAACTGCGTCCAAGCCAAGTTTCAGGCGTTTTTTCCGTGTGGCGATGGACAGTTTTGATAGCGGATACGCTGCGTTGGCCAGGTTCTTGTGTTTTGAAAAGAGTGCCTTTGATTCATTCTTGATTTCAGTACGTTTGGTTTGTGGAATCGTCATCCAGGCGCTCAAGGCTTCATCGACAAACAGCGGAAATGTGTTCAGGAAGTAGCGTGAGTCTTTATCTTGCTGATAGAGTTTTTTGACATGAGCCAAGTTCGCCTCAAGCTCGGTTGTATTTGGAAGAGGCTGGTCTGCCAGCCAAGCGATCATGGTCATCCATTTCGAGAATGAGTCGATATGCCATGAAGTCAAAACAGTAGGGTTGGCTGCGCCCGTTTCCACTCGTTCTTCGTTTGCACTCTGATCTGGAATTTGAAAGAGGTAGTTTTGTAAGCTGTCTGGCTGAGGAGTCGATCTCTTGAGGCTGCTTAGAATCGCCAGGCGTTGATGCGTTCGCTGGGAAAACGTTTCTGCGTTGAAGTAATTGTCGCGTGCATTGGCAATCGCTGTTAGTTCCTTGCCGGTCTTGAACGTCTTGAAATCTTCAAGCATTCGTTGCTGAATCGCTGATCTTTCTTTCTCAGAAACGGACTCGCCCGCAGCTATTTCCATCAGTTGAACTGCCCACTCGACTTCCGCTGTGACGAGGTAAAAATCAGGAAATTCAGCCAAGCGGTTTTTTGGCTCAATCAATTGATCGTTGAAGACAGTTTTAGAAAATTGGTTAAGCTCCGCGATGAAATTCCAGAAACCGCCTGCCTTGTACTTTGCGGATGCCGTGACTCTTAAGTCGGTTTTGCGTTCTTCACTTGCGATTTCCCAAGCTTCCATTTGTGATGTTATTTGGGCCGCTGTAACCGCAAAGAAACTACGCCGGTAGGGCTCGGTCTTGCCGAAGTTTTTAATCGTGTCGGCTCGTTCAACCCTCATGCCGTCTTGGATTTCTTCTTCGGTTGCCCCGCAGAGTTTACCGAAAAAAGGATAAGCCGCGTTATACATTCTCATGTGGTCTTCGGTGACAAGAACTCGCACGGAATGATCTTCGACCACGACTGGGTTTTCTCGGAGCATTGTGTTTAACAACGGTTCGCGAGTAGCCTCAAGGATGTTTTGTAGGTCTGCGACCGAAGTCGCTTCAGTTGCCGCAGCGATGTCAAAATAGAGTTGCGCGGCATGCCGGTGACGGACGGCTTGCAAGTCGCCTTTTCGATTGGGTGCAATCATCTTCAGAGAGTTGAGGATTTCTTCATAGTGTCGCCATCGGGAGAAATACTCGATGATGTCTCGCTTTTTTCGAAGCGAATCGGCCTCAATGAGTGCCTTGAGCTCGACCGGGGTGGGCTTGCGATTCCAAAGGAGTGTCGCAACTCTGGTCAGATCATTAGAAATGTTTTGCGAACCATTGATGTCGCTGACGCTTCGATAAGATTGTGAAGTCGCCGTGTCACAGCCAAACTGAAGGACAAGCAAGAAGATTGTCACGGTCAAGTATTTTAGTGAATTGAAGACGTTGGCCCACATTCTCGTTTCCTTTTTCGACTTCGAAACCGCATAAAAAATTCCTTTCGGAAAACGAGTTTAGTGAATCGGGCGTTAAGAATGAAGGGAGCGAACCAAGGATTGCTTGCTAGGGATTCGTACCCCAAGAGTAATAAAGTTTCGCTGTAGAATCTTCAATAACTCTTGGGATCACCAAGAGAATGGTGCTTTCGAGCACGGTGCCAATTGTAAACGGAGCTTTGATTCGATTCTGAAGCCGTTCGGCAATTTCCAGGGCATTGCCAATCCGACTGATCCGCTCAACCAGAATGCCGAACTCGTCACCGCCAAGCCTCGCCAATGCAACCGTCAGGCATAACGAATTGCTCAAGGTCAAACGGATTGGGATTGGCTGCTAACCTGAAAGTTTCATGAACGATTGGCCGCGTAGAAAAGCATCAAGCGTTTCAGAGCACCAAGCGGTTCAGAGCATCATGACTGCAGAGGTGGCAGAGTGTTCAGGACACGATTTGTGCATCTCGCCAGATGCGCGAACAGCTAAGACACTTGAAGTTAGCAACCAAGTTCGCAACCTTCCCGAAGGTTGCCATTGTCCGATAGTCGATTGGTACCAAGGCAGCAAACTGAACTTCGAGAATTTAGCAAAGCCACGTGGGAAGAAAGATGATGGACTTAGCCACCGGCGGGAAGGATCGGGTTTCGATCGGGCTCGCTGGAACGATACGGGCTTTTGCGTTTATAGAGTTCACCGCGGTCTCGCATGCCAATCTTCTGAGTATCGGTGTAAGTTGAGGTTCCGCGCCCATCTTCGATCAATTTGATCGCCTCTTCCTGGTACTTCAACGCATTTTCAAAATCTGCAATTTCGGCAAACCCGGCAGCATAAATTTCGAGCACGACGGGTGAATCTTTCTGGACTTCTGCGAATGGTTTAATAATGTCTAAACATCGTTGACCATCGCGTTTGCTTTCGTAAGGACAGGTTGCCAACAGCCATGCCAGAATTTGGCGAGATCGCATGTGAGCTGGGTTTTGTTCGACAACCTGTTCGAACAAGTTAACCGCTTTTTCAAAATTTCCGTTGACAAATTCGGCTTCGGCCAAAGCACGAAAAATATCGTTGTTACTGGGTTGAAGCCGATTGGCCAGTAGCAAAAACTTTAGGGCCTGTTTGTATTCACCACTCCGTAGGTAGACGACACCCAAGTCACCCGCCACAAAGGGAAGCGAGGGCCGATTTTCAAAGGCTGGAACAAGGAATTCGGCAGCTTTGAGAGGCTGTTGCTTGCGGTAGTAGAGACGGCCGATGATCGCTTTGACATCATAACGGTCGGGCACGACTTTTACATAATTAAGCAAGTCACGAAGCGCCTCATCGGTTCTTCCTTGATCGATGAAAACATTTGCTTTACCAATAATCGCGTCTTTGTTAAGCGGATCTAATTCGAGTGCTTCCTCGAAATCCTCGGCGGCTTGTTTTTGTAATGTTAGCCTCGCGTTATCATCTTCCTCTGGGATACTAAGCGCAACGCGTCGTTGCAGATTGCCACTTGCAACGAACGCCAACGCACTCCGACCGTCGACTGAGATTGCCTTGTCAATAACAGCCTTGGCTGCGTTCATGTCATTTCTCGCCTGTAGCTCGACGCCCATCTGGCAAAGCTCATAGGCAAGTCGAGGCCTCGAACTTGTTCTGATTTCCTGCGTGTCGGTGGCAGGATAGCCGACCTCTTCGAGTCTGGAAATGAGCCGGGAGCGATCTTGATGACGTTCCGAATTTAGCCAGCGACCGCCAACAGGCGAAGACACGTCACGGTAGATCTGCTGGTTTTGATCGGCCAGTTGGACATCGGCGAGAATCGTTTCAACAACAATCGTTTCGCTCGGGTAATAGCTGACCACGTCGCCGCGGCTATCGAGCAGCAGCGCGAAAGGCATCTCTGGTAGTCTTTGGTCGGCGAACCAGTCACCGAAGACAAATTTAAGCTTGTCGAGTGCGGCAGGTGTCAGCGAGCCCCATCGAAACGGGAAGCGCGTTTCTGAAATCGTCTGCTCGGCGTCATTGTAGGCCGTCACGAGATCGGAGCCGGTGGTAGCGCAATACATGCCAGCGCAATCAATATTTTTTTCCGTCAGCGCGTCCGCCGCTTTCCAAAGAGTCTTCAAAACCGATCGAGATTCTGGGCTATTGTTATGAAACACAGCCAGCAAAGGTTGGCGCTCGATCGTTTTCAATGGGAAAAAGCGATTTTCACCGCCGTTGAAGACCATGCGTGGCAAGTGTCCCCGTGGATAGAATACTGAGCGTTCCATCGGCGGTTCTGAATCTTCGCTTTCGGTCAATTTTCCGCCAAGCGAGAGCTCGAATCGTTTTGTCGTTCTCTCGGCGAGTTCACCGCGACCCTCAACGACTCGATACCGAGTATTCGGAGAAATTTTATTGTAAGTTTCGGCGACGCCATTGGGCCAAGTCACAACGGCCTTTGTGATCTTTTTGTCTTTGCCGATTCCAAAAAGAATCCGTTTGGAGGACTGGGCCAAGAAGCCGGATCCTGCTTGAAGGTTTTTACTCAGGGGTTTCTCAACGCCGTCGATGTAGACATCGATTCGAGCACCGATCGCGTCTGCGTTCGATGTTGTGCCAGCCAACTCAAAACTGACGAACTGATTCTCGCCTCCGAACTGATTGCAGAAGAAGCGGAGTTGCGGGCCATTGCGGCTGGTCATGATCAGATCAGTATCACCATCATCATCCCAATCTGTTGCCGCGACGGCACGCGCATCGGCAGGCAAATCGATGCCTGACGCAGCAGAGATATTGGCAAATCCCAACCGACCGATACTTAGATAACATCGGTTTCTTTGATTGCCCGCCAGTGAGTAACCGGACCTGGCCAGATCCGACACATCCGCAAGGGCTCGGTCAACTGACAAAGTCAAGTTGCCTTCTTCGCTCACGATTTCTCGAAATACATTATCGAACAATGGCCCGACCATGTCGTTGCTGACGTTTCTCGTTAAATGTCCGTTGGTGACTACGACGTCGTCATAGCCGTCGTTATTGAAATCAGCCGCAACAGACCCGTTAGCAGACTCGCTGGCAAAAATCGGTGCCTTTAAGAAGAACGGCTTGAATTTGCCTGAGTCTGGGTCGGAGAACCAGATTTGACTTTCGCCAGACAGGACTTTCTTCACATTGTCGAATTTATTTGCCGCCGCACCTTTGGGAACTGAAAGTGATTCGGTGACGGCGAGTGAGGCGTCGGTTCCAACAAAAAAGTCGAAGCGACCGTCTTGGTTAAAATCGCCAGTGGAGACCGTCCGGTGACGCGACGCAATGTTAATGCTGAGTTCGTCGGTCGCATCGTCCAGCCAGCCGCTGTCGTTACGGTAAAAGCGATCCTTGGTGAACTCATTGGCGACGTAAAGATCTTGGTCTCCGTCCAAATCATAGTCGACCCAGACAGCGCACTTCGAGTAGTCACGGTTTTCAGTGGTCATGCCAACCTGCTCGGTCGCATCTACGAAATTCCAGCCCTCATCGTTTCGCAATAAAACATTTCGTCCTCCGCTCTTAACGTCGAGCAGGTCTTTGGGGAACTGTAAAAGATCAACGTCCAGGTCTGGCGTTCCGAACTTGCAGAGAAAGAGGTCAAGGTCTCCATCTTGATCAAAATCTGCGGCTGAGAGATTTTGCGCTCCGCGGCCAATGGGCAGTGCGTGTTCGAATTGGAAGTCGCCTTCGCCAGTATTGGAATAAAGAAGCAAGCTTTCGTCGGTGGTAATTACCAGGTCTTGATCACGATCATTATCGATGTCTATTAAAAGCGCAGCGTGCGATTGATCCAACACGTCTACACCCGCTTGGCTGCTTAGGTCTTCAACCGTTCCATCTGGGTTTTGAACCAGCAATAGGTTCGGCAGGCCGTGAGGTTGACAAACATAGACGTCGTCCAGCCCGTCGCGATTGATATCGCCGATGGCCAATCCATGGTTACCGACAATGTCGATGTTTGGAATTCGGCGCGCCCATTGGTCTAAGCCGAAACCAAGTTGCTTTTCCAAAACGCCAGAGCGACGCAAAATCGACTCTGTGCAATCCGCAAATAGCTTGCCCGTTCCGAATTGAGCGGCGACTTCCTCCTGAGCCAATACGGAAATGGACTCCAGTTGCAAAGCGCCGCCCAGTCGGTTCCAAACGGAACTCCAAATCGCGGTCGCTTGTCGCCCGTCACGGTTGCTGACTTGGCCGACGCTCTCGACCAATAGACTGATGGATAGCTGGCTACCATCGATGGTGGTCTTGTATGGCTTAATCCTGATCTTAAAATCAGCGGCCGAATTCCAAGGTTCAAATGAGGTCGAGATGAGCTTATTGAAGGCGAGGTCATCTTTGAAGCTGGGCGCTGTTTCCGATTTTCTCCAGCGTTGCACCAGAATTTTGTCACCTGAAAATCGCTGAGTGAATTTCGCCCGGTCGATACCAGTGGCTTGAAACTGATCAGCTATCCAATTCGGAAGCGTTGGGAATTCTCCAACAATGCGCTGTTCGATAAAGAACTCTAACTCTTGGAGATTCTTTACGACCGATGCGCGGACGCGAGTCTTCTCTTGCGAGTTTTCAATGACCGTCTCGAATAAGTCGGGCTGGGAAGCAATTACGTCCGGCTCCGATTCGTGTCGCAGCATCGAATTTAGCTGGCCCACGGTTTCGGCAACCTCCTCTGGCTGACCGCGAAAAATGTACATCAACAGCAGGGCGAACGCGAACACCCAAAGCGCATAAAAATACTTCGCAGGCAATTCAATGATTCTTGGCGGCAACGACATCAGCCATTGCACGATGTCGTCGAATTTTTCTTTCATGTGAGGATTTTGAGTTTTTGTATTGTGCGGGAGGAATAGGGGCAGGAGACGACCGGCATTATATTCCTATGATGGAGGTTGCCCAAAGTACCAATTAGACTTTTTTCGAATTTGACGCGGCAAATGAGCTGCTGAAAAAAGCCGCTTCCGCTTCCGTTACCGAAGACGGTTGAACCAAAGACGATTGAAGTCAGAGACGCCAGAAATCAGGAAACTTGAAGGAGGGAAAGGGAAAGTAGCGTGGTGTCAGAAAAGAACAACTTTGACAATGAATGCGGTTGAGTTGATAGCAAAAAGCTACTTCGACGATTCAACCATTGCAAACGCTTGCTGATGCAAGCGTAGACTTAGTTCTTTCATGTAAATCTAGTGTTCCATCTCGACTCAATTTTTGGGTACTGGACGAGATTGCGAGGCCCGGAAGTGCCAAGGATACTGGGATTCGTAGCGTCGCCCACTACAAATTCTCGTCCAGAAAATTAAGCTGCATTCATTAGTCAAATAGTCGTACCAAGGAACTTAGTACGACCACGAGATAGTCGCATCAATTTTTCAACGGCTGCCTGGTTTGTTAATGGCTCAAGTAGTGTCTGTCTTAAGTGGTGTCTGTCTTAAGTGGTGTCTGGCTTAAGTGGTGTCTGTCTTAAATCAATGGTTAATGAACGTTCGTTGCCGCTACGAGCTGTTTGAAGCGACCAAAAAGGTACTGACTGTCATGCGGCCCGGCGGAGGCTTCTGGGTGATACTGGACGCTGAAGGCCGGGTTGGTTTTATGTTTCAAGCCAGCGATGGTGTCATCGTTGAGATTGCGATGAGTTACCTCGAGGCAATCGGGCAGTCCATCATCTGATACAGCGAAGCCATGATTTTGCGAAGTGATTTCGACTTTACCAGTCTCCAAATCAAGGACAGGCTGATTTGAACCTCGGTGACCAAACTTCAGTTTGTAAGTTTTCGCGCCGCAGGCAAGGGCGAACAACTGGTGCCCAAGGCAGATTCCAAAAATTGGCACTTTGCCAATCAGATCCCTCACTGTTCGAATGGCAAATTCGAGTGGTTCAGGGTCGCCAGGACCATTGCTCAAAAAGATCCCGTCTGGAGCAAGGGCCAAGATTTCTGCGGCGGTCGCAGTCCCGGGCAAAACGGTAACGCGGCATTGCTGATCGAAAAGGTGGCGAGCGATGTTCCATTTCATGCCAAAGTCGAGAGCCACGATGTGAGGCGACGATTCCGTGGGAGTGATGGGAGCCGGTGCGTTGGTGCGCGTGTCCCACCATTTGCTTAAATGAGATTCCCAGTTGACGGGCTGCGCCGGTAATACTTCTTTAACCAAGTCGCGTCCAGACAAGCCTTCACTGGCGATAGCTTGTTTGACTAAATCTGCATCATCGATGAGCTCGGTGGAAATGATGCCTTTCATCGCGCCCTGAGAGCGAATTCTTCTTACCAACGCCCGGGTGTCAATGTTTGAAATCCCGATAATGTTGTGCCGCTTGAGGAAATCTTGCAAAGTCGCAGAAGATCGAAAGTTACTTGCAGCGCGGCTGACGTTGCGGACAACAAAGCCAGCAAGATGAGGATTAAGGCTTTCAATATCATCTTCGTTGACGCCGTAATTACCAATTTCCGGATAGGTCATTGTGATGATCTGCCCGCGATAGCTAGGGTCAGTCAAAATTTCCTGGTAGCCAGTCATCGAGGTATTGAACACGACCTCACCGGTCGTCGTCCCCTCAGCACCAAAGGAAAGGCCGGTGAATACTGTGCCGTCTTCCAGCGCAAGTTTCGCAACTGGAGGATTTTCATGTTGATTCAGTAAAGGGCTGTGGCCATCGGAGATCATGGAACACCTAGTGGAATGAAGTCTTTCTAACGGATTCTCAGATAAAGTCATAATTTAGCAAGTGACTTTGACTGTTGTAACGGATGGACTGATCTTTTTTCTTTTTTGTGGCCAAGGGCGAAATCCTGCCGATAGAACTAATGGCTGTGGGTCTCCGAACTGAACTTGTTTCAATATCGGACAGCCAATTTTAGAAGGGTTTCAGTAGCGGCGAGCTGAAACCCTTCGTTTTTTTTGCGCTGATTTATCATTTGACCTTCAGTTCGGCGCTGAAAGCGCCTTCGCTAAAAGCAATTCACGAAGCCCCAAACGACTCGTGAACAAAGGTGCTCGGTCGATCTCGCCACCTCTGGATTCTTTTTGTTGGTTCGCATTCGAACTTGCGGCTGATCGCCACTGAACTACGTCCGTTTATTTGGGTCACTTTTCGGCACGCATTCGGTTGCCTGCGACGAAGTACGTGCAGTACGCCCAGTGTGATGATCAGTCGAAAATGGATCTGCTCGGACTTTATTGGCGGAATGAACTGGCTGCTTTTCAAGATTGGGCGAAATTGATCTTTGCGAATTCTCTCCGATTGCAAGATTAAGCACACACGGATGATTCTGAACGATTTAGTTCTTTTAGCTTGAAATCAAAGGATTTTCTTTTGTGTCAGCTCGTTTCGGTTCGCTAATGCCGATCTAAATTTCGCCAATAATCGGGTGGTTGCGTCGAATAGTGGGGCAAATCGCTGATCGAAAATGTCGATCGCCTCTGCCAGCTATGAGTGCGATCCAGCTTGGGACGTTATCGCTGATGGCTGTTGTTGGAAGTGGAAGTAACCATCGAGATTGTTGTTAGTTGGTTGGCGGTCGTTAATAATTTCGCATGCGCCAAAAATTCGTTTGGCGCAGATATTTCCGTAAGTGATACCGCTTACCTCAAAGTTAAGCAGTACCTAACCGGATTGCTTTGACTTCTTGATATTGTCAGGACGATACCGACGCTAGATGAGCGGTGGGTTCAAAGCGTAATACCCAAGCAAATGAGACGAACCTGCGCGAGACTTTTCCTTTGCATTTTTCCTTGGCAAAAATGAGTGAAGTGTTTTGGTCGCGTATTAATTGGCAATTAGAGAATCAGATTGAAAGAGCCTATTCAAAGGTTCTGTCGTTTCCATTTTGGAGAAACATCGAATGACCCATCGGCACAACTTACGAAACGGAGCAGCCAACGTGGCGGCCCTTTCGGCTTCCGCAATCGTGTTCGCCATTGCGGCACTGATTATCGCTGCGTTTTTGACGTACAACTTTTGTCGAATCGACGTGCCGGCGAAGCACATCGCCGTTTTGACAACCAAAACCGGCACCGATCTGGCAAATGGCCAAGAGATTGCGCCCTCCGAGCAACATAAAGGGCTTCAACTCAAAGTCTTGGGGGAAGGGCGATACTTTCGAAATCCGTATTTCTACAAATGGTCGGTTTATCCGATGATTGAAATTCCGGAGAACAAGCTTGGTGTTCGAGTCAGGCTGTATGGTAAAGACTTGCCGTACGGTCACTTTGTCGCTCCCGCAGGAAGTGCCAATGATTCTCAAGTCAATTCCGAGCAAGTGTTCAAAGGCATCGTGCCAGAAGTCCTTCGTCCCGCACGTTATGACTTCAATGCGATTCTGAAAGACGAGTCTGGTTCGATCAAAAACCCTCGCAACCGGAATGACTATGTAGAAATCATTGAACTGCATGATCCTGTCACGATTCCTGCGGGATACAAAGGCGTCGTAACGAATCTTTCTGGGCCGATTCCTGATGATCCAAACAAATTCCTGGTTGACTCTGGATTTCGTGGCGTTCAAGAAGCGACTTTGGATGAAGGTACTTACTATTTGAACCCGTATGTAAAGCGCGTCCAAGCCATTGACTGCCGATCGCAGCGATTCAATTTGGCCGATGGTTTTGATATGGGATTTCCAAGCAAAGACGGTTTCTGGGTTTCGTTGGACGGAATCATCGAGTTTCGTGTGAAGCCTGATCAAGCCGCGCTCGTGTATGTACTGTACGACGAACAAAAACCTGGCGAGGGAGCGGAAACTTCGATCGACGAAGAGATCATCCGCAAAGTCATCATGCCAAACGCTCGCTCAATTTGCCGTTTGCGTGGTTCCAACTCATCGGGACGAGAGTTTATCGGTGGAGATACCCGATCCGCATTTCAAGCGGAGTTCCAAGAGTTGCTTCGTGAGACGTGCAGCGCGCAGGGAATCGAAATTGTTCAGGCTTTGATTACCAAGATTAATCCCCCGCAAGCAATCGCCGGCCCAGTTCGCGACCGCGAAGTCGCCAGCCAAAAACTGAAGCAGTATCAGCAACAGAAATTGCAGCAGGACGAAGAAGCCAAATTGGCTCGTGAGGTTGAATTGGTCGAGCAAATGCAGACGCTTGTTGAAGCCGATCGTGAGGTCGTCAAGCTGATGACGGAGGCTCAGAAGAACCAGGAAGTCGCGCTCGCCGAGGCCAATCGTGATAAGGATGTGGCCATTGAAGAACTGGCGGCGGCGAAGGACAAAGCTGAAGCGATTTTGGCAGAGAAAGAGGCGGAAGCCGGCGTGATCGGGTTTGAAAATGAAGCCGACGCGGCTGGTTGGAAGGCTGCGGTTCGAGCGTTCAGCGGCGATGGTGAGGCGTACGCTCGTTACGTGCTGTATCAAAAACTCTCGCCAGGCTTCAAGTCCATCATGACAAACACCTCAGACTCTCCATTGATGGATGTGTTCAAGAATTTTGCCAACAAGGAAAGTGCGACGACCGACGAAACAAAAATCGAATCGGCGAGCAAATCGGATAGCGAAGTTGACAGTGACGATGGAATTTTCGGAGAGAATTAACGCCCGGTTCGAGTCGGTTCTATCTGAGCCGGTTCTATCGGAGTCGGTTCTATCTTCGAGTTGCACAATGCTGATTTCTTAATCGGAAAGATCGAGTAAAAATGAAATACATCATCACAGGTATCATCGGCTTATTGATCGTTGTCGTGGCGGCAACAATGTTCCACTGGTCCGTCAATCGCGTTTATGTTGAACAGGGTGAAAGCCTTCAGCTACGGTACAAAGGCCCGTTCTTTGGCAAGGCGGAGCCGGCTAAAAAAGGCTACTGGGCGGAGGAAGGGCAGGTCGGTGTTCATCGAAACCTGCGTGGTCCGGGACGTCACTTTTATTGCCCGCTTTGGTGGGAGCGTAAGATCATCAAGGATGTTGAAATCGAGCCAGGGCAAGTTGGTATCGTGACGTGTAAGTTGGGTGACAATTTGCAGCCTGGGCAATTTCTTGTTGACGGCGATATCGGCGAAACGGAATTCAAAGGCGTGTTGCGCAAAGCACTGGGGCCAGGTCGTTACCGAATCAACACTTACGGTTACGAAGTCAAAACGATTGGTACCGAGAAGAAGCAGTCGGGCAAGCAAACGAAGTACGGTGGTTGGGTTGAGATTCCAACGGGTTACGTTGGCGTGATCACCAACCTGGCCGACAACCTTTTGACTGGACAGAAAAAGGGCGTTCAGAAAAACGTCTTTCCACCAGGAATTTACCCGATCAATGATCGTGAACAACAAGTCGACATCGTTGAAATTGGTTACCGGGAAACAACGGTAGCGGTTGCAAAAGTTCGTAACCCAGACGGCTCGTTGAAATTAGATGATGCGGGTGAGCCAGTGGTCGAAGACTTTGAGGACGGCATTAACTTTCCTTCCAACGATGGTTTTCCAATCCAAATGGATTTTACTGCGATCTGGGGATTGATGCCTGAGCAAGCGCCGCATGCGGTCGAGACTTTCGGAAACATTCAGGAAGTTGAGAATAAAGTTGTCCAACCTCAGGTTGAGTCGATTTGCCGAAACAATGGGTCACGCTACTCAGCTGTTCAATTACTCGTCGGCGAGGAACGCGAAAAGTTCCAGGAGATTAACCGCGACCAATTCAAGAAGGTTCTTGAAGAGAAGAATATCAAATTGCTTTACGGCTTGGTGCGACATATCTATATCCCACGAGAAGTGCGAGAGCCAATTCAATCGGCCTTTATCGCCGATGAAATGACGATCACGCGTGAGCAAGAACAATTGACGGCCAAAGCGGAAGCGTTGCTGCGTCAGGCCGAAAAGAATGTTGGCTTGGAAACGGAGAGAGTTTCGGTCGACACCGACAGGCAGTTTCAAAGTGAGATCGCCGAGGGTGATCGAAAAGCCAGAACAATTGATGCCCAAACGGCTCGGATGACTGCGGCGATCATGAAGGAGACGGCGAAACTGCGTGCTGAAGCCGTGCTCCTGCTCGGTGAAGCCGAGAACAAAGGCAAGCTGGCGATTGAAGAAGCGAAGTCCGACAAGTTTCGTTTGGCGGTGGAGGCTTTCGGAACGGCACGTGCCTACAACGATTGGGTGTTTGCGACTGGCCTCCCCGACGACATTGATTTGAAGCTAATGTACGCGGGGCAGGGTACGCTATGGACGGACATGAAAGACGTGGGAGTTCGTGCAACGATTCCACTCCAGCAAAACACGCCCGCCAAACCGCTGCCTCAGAAGTAACGGGGCCTAATTTAGCAGCGAAGCAAATGAGCAGCGTGGCAGAGGCGAGCATCGGCGTGACGCTCTCCCGAAGCCATAAAGATACAAAAGCCACTTCTAGGTTTTAGCAGTGGCTTTTTTGTGTCAATACAATGCGTTTACTGCCAAATGCGTTGATCGCGGCCACATAGCATTGCGCCGATCTCACGTAACTTTACGAGAATCATGCGCTAGGTCATTCGAAACTGTTAAGCATCGGCAATCGCTCGCTTAGCCTGGGAATGGCAAGCTCCCAATTCCCAAGTGGGTTGGGCTCTCCGTGAAAAGCAAAAGCCGGCGTCTCGTAAAGGCTTTAAAATAAACTGAAAATGATGTTCGCAGTTCGGGGTTTAGGCGGAGTCGTTAGCCTGTTGTCGCTCGATTCTCCGAATCGTTAGGCGCGTGGGTAGCGATTTAATTGACGCTGCACTCAAAGCGAGAGAGAGATTTCTCTGACACGCGCGGTATCACCTTGAACAGCCGAGCGACTTTCTCGCAACGCGACGAAGACCATGCAAGGCGGATGGGATGATCAAAGATTTTCGAGACGGAACCGTTGCCACGACATGAAGAAGCCATATTTTCGTCATGGCATCGGCGATAGAAAATCGAAAAAAGTTTGATTTATTTTTGTCGTAATCGTCGCCCTCAAATCCAAAGAAGAAAAAATCTGCATTTGATGTAATCGTGAGGTTCTTGAGTGACTTGCGTTTCAATTTCAAATTTTTCAAAAGTTCTGGCTTGAGCATTTTCGTCGCGCGATCAGGCGTCACAATCTTCAGCTTGAAAAAATTGCCAAAGTCAGTATTCCAGTTTGCTCTCGATTCTTCTTAAACACACATTCTTTTGCGTGTGGCGTCAGACACCTCGGCCAGCTTGCTTTTGCCTATTCGTGGTCTACTCTTTCGGACTCATGATCGATCAGGACTCACCGGCATTGCTCTTCAAGCATCGTTGACATGCCGCTTGATTCAGATGATCAAATTGGCATCGGGGGCGATCATCACCCAATACGGTAAATCTTTTCTTTAGTTCAAGACATTCGTCGAATGAATGAGAAGCCTCTTAACATCTTGCTGATCGAAGATACTGCGACTGATGCAGAGATCTTGCAGCATTTGTTGCGCTATAGCTCAGTTCGTTCGTCGTCAGTGTTTTGGGTTCGATCATTCAAAGAAGCGGCCAAGGCTTTCAGTCGAAATAAATTCGATGTCGTGCTGACGGATTTAGGCCTGCCGGATTCCACGGGAACCTCGACGGTGCAGCGACTGCGTGAGCTTAGCAACAACCTCCCAATTATTGCTTTGACCGGCCAAGACGATGGTGGCGTTGGGCAGGCCGCCATTCAAGCCGGCGCGAATGACTATATTCCCAAGAGCGTATTGAGTGCGGCGATTATTTCTAGAGCTATCGTTCATTCAATGGAACGATTTCAGATGGCCAATAGGCTTGTGGAAGCCAACCGTTTGTTGGAAACGAAAAACGAACGGCTTTCACAGATGTACAAAATGTCTCAACATTTTGTCGACAACGTTTCACACGAGTTTCGAACTCCTTTAACGGTGATTCGAGAGTTTGCGGCGATACTTCGCGATGGAATTGACGGTTCAATCAATGAGCAGCAGCACAACCGTCTCTCAACGTTGATTAATCGTACAGATGAACTTTCGAGTATGGTTGACGACCTGTTAGACACCAGTCGACTGGAAGCTGGATTGCTGAGGACTTGTCGCGAAGAACACATTTTGTCCGACATTGTTCATCGGGTTGAGAGGATGCTTCGTACTCGTGCCGGAATAAAAAAGATTCAGGTCAAGGTGCTGGGATTGCCTGATGGACTAACGGTCTTTTGCGATGAAGAGAAACTTCGTCGCGTACTGATCAACTTGTTGGTCAACGCAATTAAGTTTACACCCGTCGCAGGTGAGATTGAGATCTCTGCTTCGATGGTCGGCGTCGATCGCGTCAAAATCACCGTCGCTGATAATGGGCCAGGAATTGCCGCCGATGAACTGAAAAGAATTTTTGAACGCTTCCAACAAGTTGAAGCTCATCACCGAATGGCCAGTTGCAAGGGCTTCGGTTTAGGGCTGAGTATCGCGCGGGCTTTGGCGTCGCTTAACTTGGGCAGCTTGAAGGTTGAGAGTGTTGAAGGTCATGGGAGTCAATTCTCGGTACTGGTTCCAGTTGCCAAGCTTGACTCGGTCTTGAATTGCTACTTCGACCAACGCCGGACGACGATTGACGCAAATGACTACGTCAGCCTAATTGAAGTCTTTCCCGACACACCTGATTCGGATTCGACGGAGGAGACATTGGAGACCCTCGATGAGTTCTTGAGATCCAGTGTTAAGTCTTTCGATTTAGTGTTAAGGGCTCAAGATAATCGGTGGCTAATGTTTACATGTGGTGTCGAATCGAGCTTCGCATCGCTTAAGGAACGCATGGAGAAGGAGTGGGACAAGCTGGAAATGAACCATTTTGGCGACTCGCTTCCGAAACTTCGCATCGAGTACCGTCAAACCATAAGTGTCGAGGCTGGCTGGCAAGAGTTCGGTATCTCGCGGTTGCGAGGATCTGGATGCACGGCCATGTCGGCGAAGCTTGAGCAGCAAAGTGGTCTTCTAACAGGTGAACCAGACGTGAGCAGTCACCGTGCTGATCAAGTCGTGCAGAGCAAAACGCATCGTTTGGAACCCACGCGTTCCGTTGGGCCGATTGGCAATATTTTTGCAAAAAGCAATACGAATTTACCGGAGACGTTTGAAGATTCTGGCTAGTGGGTAAGCGATTGATGACTGCTTGTCCAATGACTTGTTGGTCGTCAAAGAACTTGCCCGTTTGCCATCCGACGGCGAATTGCCCAAACGCATGACACACTTACTTCCGTTCACCATAACTCAAATCAAATTCACTCTTTATCAAGGAACTAGCAATGCCACCTTTAGAAACCAAACAGGCATCGACTCAAGACATTCTTCGCAACTCGACTTCAACAACCGAACAGGAAGTCACAGACTCGCGCAAGAAGTTGAGTACAGTCGACCGCGTATTTTCGCGGTCTGGATTTGAAAAACTGTTTTTGGATGGAGCCCAACCACCCAAGCGACCACATATTCGCTCGAAAGACGTCAATGCACCGTTAGTTTTGCACGTTGACGATGATGTGGATTTGGTGGACGCAGTTACATCGCGTTTGCGATCAAAAGGTTTCCGTGTCGCAAGTGCGTTGGATGGTATCTCGGGCATGCAGGCCGCACTCTTGTATCCTGCCAGTGTGATTATCTTGGACTATGACATGCCAAATGGTCGCGGCGATACGGTCATTGATTTGCTAAAAAGCAATAAGAACACGGAAAATATTCCGATCATTGTTCTTACAGCCGTTCATAAAAAAGGCTTGAAGCGTCAATTGTTGAATCAGGGTGCCAACGTATTCATGACAAAGCCATTTGATTTCGAAGAGCTGCAGGAAACGGTCTCAAGCATGATTGACTTGAACAAATAGCAAGAGACGACATTTGGCTCGAGGCTTTGTCGATCGGCAGGATCTCGGAATGTCGTTGGCGGCACAATGCTTGGATGGACGTTTGGGAAGCGAATCAATAATGACAATTTTAAAATTCGCGTCAGTTGGAAGAAATAGTCAGTCGCCGGGCGTCCCACTAGCGCCTCGGCGACTTGCCGAACATTTGAATGTTCGTCGTCGAAAATCATCCCCAGGCGATGATGGAATTGAGAGGCGTCAGGAGTTGCAGAGTCGCTGTGTGATGTTGGAAAGACAGGTTAAAGAACTCTCCTTAGGTCTGTTATCTAAAGAGGAGGAATTGTCGCGCAGCAATCAGGCGTTTCAACAATTCGTTTTCGCGACCTCGCATGATCTTCGCGCGCCATTACGCGCGATTTCGGGCTTTTCAAAGTTTCTCAGCGAAGAATGTTCAGTCGACCTCGATGAAACTGGCAATAGCTACATCGACCGTGTCGTTGAAGGCGTGGCTCAGATGAGGCAACTCTTGGAAGGCCTTTCTCTGTATTCTCAAGTGGTGTCCAAAGCATCGCCGTTTGAGAGGGTCTATCTTGAAAAAATTGTCGACAAGGTTGTGACTGAACGTTCAGCCTTGATCGAACGGCTGGGTGCGGAAGTTGTCGTTGACACCCTTCCAGTCGTAGTTGGAGATCGCTTGCAGTTGATTCAACTGTTTCAAAACCTGCTGAACAACGCGTTACAATTTCGCGGTGAATCTCGTGCAAGGATTACAGTCTCTGCGCAAAAGACAGCCAATGAATGGACGGTCTCGGTCAGCGACAACGGCATAGGAATTGCCGCCGATTGTCAAGAAAGCGTCTTTTCGATGTTTCGCCGTCTGCACGATCAACAGGAGTACGAAGGTATCGGTGCTGGGTTGGCAATCTCCCGTCGCATTGTCGAACGGCATTCCGGAAAGCTATGGCTTGAATCGGAGCTTGGTAAGGGTAGTACTTTTTCTTTCACGTTGCCATCGGTAAGGCACTAGTTTCCTGCAATGCTCTTTACTTCCAGTGCAGATTAGGGCAGCGACCGGGGCGCTTGGTTGTTCATGATTGGAGCTACGTGATGCGTGGTAGCGGCGATGGTACACTTGTACTTCAAATCCACTTGCCCGCAGAAGACTTTGATGAGAGCCCACGCCCAAAACACGATTGACTGTTTGGTTGATTGTGTGGCTGCTTTGGTCGCCCGAGTCAGTATCAATCAAATCTCGTTTGAGAATGAAGCCGGGATTCAACGCGTGCGTAAACGGAGGGCCTGGTTTGGCTGGATTCTTATCAATATTGGCAACGTCGTGTTACTTAATCGGCGAGCTCCTTTGAGAGTTCTTCACCTTCACCAGTGGTTGCGATGGGAACAGGTCGTCTCTCAGGCAATTCGAAATGAAGATGTTCAAGTCAGATCAGCGTTGGTCGCTCGCAGAATCCCCGGCCAAACACTGGCGGATCTACTCAGTTCCTCCTCTAGTTTCGAATCGAAACTAGAGGCGCTCCAGGCGGCGGCAGCCGCTCTTTCTGAACTGCACCAAACTGAAATTTGCTTGCCCGCAAACCAGTCAGTTTTGCTCAGTCATGGCGATGCATCAGTTGCCAATGTGATTGTTCGTGTTGAGGTTGATTCCGAAGAGAAGGCCAAAGACGGTTTAAAGGAAAGGGGCACCACTGCTGAATGGTTTGATTTCGATTTGAAACACGTCTTAAAAACGAACGCCAATACGAGATTCGCAGATGATTTGAGAGCCTTGGTTTTCACCGCAATGCCCTTCTTTGAACCGGGCGATGCTTTTAGGCTGCTGCCCGTAGTCCACGGTGCCTATGCCAACGGCGAAGTGTGGCGACATTTTTCTGAAATGATCAACAGCCCTTGGTTATGTTGGGACGTTTTCCACCGGGCTCAGGTTTGTCGCGCGCGGCCTGGGTCCAAAGTTGATCCGCAACTGATTCGAGAGGCCTATTTAACGCTGCCACCAAATTAAAGTTGCCACTAAATGAAACTTGATCCTTGATGTTTCACTTGCCGTGGCCGGAGTAGACAACTCCTTCCTTCATCACGAACGATATTTTCTTCATTAGCGAAATGTTCTCGATTGGATCGCCTTTGACGGCAACGATGTCTGCGATCAAGCCAGGCTTGAGGGTTCCTAAACGATCGTCAACTCGGAGTAATTTTGCGGCTTCTAAAGTGGCCGCTTGAATGGCTGCCATCGGTTTCATTCCGGCGGCGACCATCAATTCAAATTCCCGTGCGTTGTTTCCATGTTCGGAAACGCCCGAGTCGGTACCGAAAGCGATTTTGACACCTGCCGCATGAGCTTTCGCAAATGTCTTGAGAATGACAGGCCCAATGGCCGCAGCTTTGGGCCTGACGACGGCGGGAAAGTAACCCTCTTCCTTCGCTTTCTTTCCGACCCAATCACCAGCCATCAATGTGGGAACCATGTACGTCCCTCGCTCCTTCATCAGCGCCATCACCTCGGGAGACATGAAAGTCCCGTGTTCTATCGAGTCCACTCCGGCCAGAACTGCGCGACGCATGCCTTCGGTGCCATGGGCGTGCACCGCGACAGTCATTCCATAGTCTTTGGCGATCGTGACAATGGCAGTCAACTCTTCTTCAGTAAACTGCGGATTCTGTCCATTAACTGCCAGGCTCAACACGCCACCGGTGGCGGTCAGTTTGATCAGATCCGCTCCGTCTTTATAGCGCTGGCGGACGGCTTTGCGGGCATCTGCAACACCGTTGATCACTCCGTCAACAGGTCCCGCATCACGCCGGAAATCGCCTTTGGTGCCGTTGGTCGGGTCAGCGTGGCCGCCAGTTGTGGCAAGAGATTTCCCAGCCGTGAAGATTCTTGGCCCAACAATCCAGCCTTCGTTAATGGCTTTGCGAATGGAAACTGAGTTCGTGCCGTTGTCACCCAAATCCCTTACGGTAGTGAATCCAGCCATCAAAGTTCGTTTCGCGTAAACGGTAGAACGTAGAGCGAAGTCTGCTTCGTTCATGAAGAACTTTTCGGAATACACTTTGGCGTGGTGTTGCATCATCAAGTGAGTGTGCATGTCCATCAAGCCAGGCATCACGGTGTGATCGCTTAGGTCAATCAGCTGAGTTTCCTGCTGCCCCCCCGCTGGCACGTCGATAAAACCGTCTTCAATCGAAATGATTTTCCCCTCGCTGACAACGATTGTTTGATCCTCGTGGACTTCGCCATCGTGCCCGTTGATCAGTCGACCAGCGTGGATGTAAGTTTGTCCATTAACGACCTCGTTCATTTGAGGAAACGAGATCATCGCCACCAAGCAAGCGAGGCCGATGTGAAGGGGGACAAGATTCATGGCGGATGACCTGTGTAAGAAGTTGTTCAGCGTTGTTTTTTCAAGCGAACTCCAATGATATACACTCAGCAATCTGAAGTCATCCATGCGAAGTCATCAGTCGCGATAGATCGAGAATTCGCTTGATGCCGAATTCGGTTCTATCCAAGCCTCGCCAGGAGAACTGCAAGGTCGTGATCAGCGGAGTGGCGCATGCGACCCAATGCGTCAACGACCGGGCGGCTCGCGCCGTTACGCTACGAGAAAAGCAGGCTTTGCCGTTCCTATGCAAGTCTCGCTTGCTTGATGGAAGGCAGGCTTGAAAAATTGTAAGATATGAGCTGACCGGATATCCTCTTTCTAATCTAAAGCGACATACCTGTGGGTTTTGAAAATCGAGATTACACTCGCGATGGATCATATACTCGGATCGCCGGTGGAGAAGCATTTCTCGAAGACTCACCCGTTTGTAAATGGCTGATCATTGCGACCGTGGCGGTCTTTTTGCTGCAAATATTTTGGACGCGGCCAGCGAAAATTTCGGATTCGTTCGGGCAAGGTTATTCCCTTGGTAATGAGCAAGTAGAAGCTAACTTCCCGCCTGAACTGCTGGGCGTGTTGCCCAAAGTTTCAGTGATTCAAGAATGGTTGCAGTTGGACTCAGCGAAGGTTGTCTATCGAGGGCAAATTTGGCGCTTGTTGACGAGCGCGTTCTGCCATGACCGATTCGGCGTCTGGCATCTTGCCATCAACCTTTGCCTGCTTTTCTATTTTGGTCGAACCATTGAATCTTTGTACGGCTCGAAAGAATTTTTGCTCTTCTATTTGCTGGCCGCGATTGTCGCCAGCTTGACGTTTGTTGGGCTCCAGTTCGCGACGGGCGATCGGGCTCCTGCGATTGGTGCTTCGGGGGCTGTGATGGCGATTATGTGTGTCTACACGATGTGGTACCCGCGCGACACGATCAATGTAATGTTTTATATTCCGATCGAAATGCGATTCGTGTTGCTACTCTATGTGGCGTATGACCTGCATCCGATCCTCTTGCAATTGTCTGGCGCTCAGATGTTTACAGGCGTCGCTCACTCGGCTCATCTCGGGGGCCTGCTGTTTGGCTATCTTTATTGGCGTAACAGTTGGCAGCTTGCCCGGTATTGGAATCCAGTTGAAAAACGAATCACATCCAACAGAAGTATGGCTTCGAATCCAAGCCGTGGCGGTGGCGTCAGTGGAGAAGAAGCTGGTGCAGCCTGGTCGAACTCTTCATCGACGCCGGCTCGCAAGAAAGTAGACGATCGACTTGAGCAGGAAGTCGACGATATTCTGAGGAAGATTTCGGAGTCCGGTGAAGACGGCCTGACGCCGAGGGAACGTAAACTGCTGCAGCAGGCCAGTCAGCGCTATCGTGATCGTTGATTCGCGATCGTTGATTCGTGATCGTTGATTCGTGATCGTTGATTCGTGGACTTAGTGATTGTTTGACGGCACGGTGCAGGCTCTGCTGTGATGAGACGACCGGGCTGAAGCCGAGCCGGGTACTGGTCAGGCTCCTTTTCTGTAACTCAAGCCACATTCTTGCGAAGCGGAGTATGAGATTTGAAATTTGTGTTCAGGAACATGTTTCTCTTCGCGATTAGACCGCGCAAAACTAGATCTTGAACGATATCTTAGGTGGCACGATAGTTTGATAGATTTGGTAAATTTCAAAGGCGTCATCCGAATGAAACATTTTTCCAAGAGTTGTTTGTTTGTATTGATAGTCGCAGTCCTCGCGACGCCCAATTCATTGGCTCAAGTTGCTGCAGAAGCTGAATCATCCTCAGCTCATTTCACTCTTTTGACGTTTAAGTCTCTTGATGGTTTGCCAGTAACGGCTGAACTTTATGCGCCGCACGTCGACAAGCAGACTCCCTTCATCGTGCTGTGTCATCAGGCGGGATGGTCGCGTGGTGAATATCGTGAAATCGCGCCGAAGCTAAATGAACTCGGATTCAACTGCGTGGCAATCGATCAGCGTTCCGGGCAAGGCGTCAATGGAATCGCAAACGAGACAGCCAAGAAAGCCGCAGCGGATTCCAAGCCGCAAACATTTGTTGACGCGGAACAAGACATGGTGGCTGCCATAAAATGGGCTCGCGAAAACCAAGCCACTGGAAAGGTGATTCTTTGGGGGAGTTCTTACAGTTCCGCGTTGGCGCTTCGAATTGCTGGTGAGCAGCCGGATTTGGTCGACGGAGTTTTATCCTTCGCGCCTGGTGAGTATTTTGTCCGATTCGGGAAACCTGCTGATTGGATTGCCAGTTCGGCTACCAAAATCAAGTCACCCGCCTTCATTACTTCCGCGAAGAAGGAATGGGACAACTGGAAGCGGATTTATGAAACGATACCCGGAAATGACAAAGTGAAATTCTTGCCGAATTCAACTGGCAATCATGGCTCTCGCGCTCTGTGGGAAAAGTTTGACGACCATGATGCCTATTGGAAGAGCGTCAAAGAATTCTTGACGCAGTTTGTCACTGCAAAGAAATAGGATCAACGAGCGATATCAGCTGAAGCAAGATGCGAAAATAGCCACAACAATTCATATGAATCGTTGTGGCTATTTTTAGTTTACATTGCCGAAATCGCTTTGGCGTCGATCGTTAATGTCGATACTTAGCGTCGATCAATCGTCCATGACTTCAGTTTCGCGAGCCTTGGCAATCTCAGCGGCTGAGGCTTCATACTTCTTGGTCAATTCCTGAATTTCGTCTTTGATGTCGTCGCGCTGATCTTCCGAAAGCAATTTGTCTTTCTGCTCTTGGTCAGCCAACTTGTTTCCGTCGCGACGAACGTTGCGAATCGAAATTTTGGCCTCTTCGGTTAGATCCTTGATGCGACTGACCATCTTCTTACGAACGTCCGTCGACAACGGTGGAATATTGATGCGGACGACTCGTCCATCACTTTGCGGATTGAAACCAAGATCGCTGGAAACGATTGCCTTTTCGATTTCTTTCAGGATCCCGGTATCGTAGGGGCGAATCACGATTTGAGTAGGCTCGGGCGCGCCGACTTGGGCCACCTGTTTAATTGGGGTTGGTGAGCCGTAAACGTCGACGCGGAGCGTGTCAACGAGACCGGGGTTTGCGCGCCCCGTGCGGATGCCGCCGAGGTTCTTTTTCAAGACCTCGATCGCTTTTTCCATTCGCTCGGTGGCGTCACTCACAATTTCTGCTGCGGGCATAATAGTCCTCCCGTTAATTCCTGAAAGATACTGGTGTATTAAGTCGTGGCGGCTTGTCGATTGGTGACGAGTGTGCCGACGCGTTCGCCGGTGACAGCTTTGATAATGTTGCCGTCCTTGCGAAAGTTGAAGATCATTAGCGGCATGTCATGTTCCATGCAATGTGAGATGGCCGTCGAATCCATAACGCGTAGGTTCTTCTCGATGACTGTTTGGAAATCCAACTCCGGGTACAGTTCGGCATGCGGGTTTTTTTCTGGGTCCTCGCTATAAACGCCATCGACGCGAGTCGCCTTCATCAAAAT
Source organism: uncultured Pirellulaceae bacterium (assembly GCA_964589435.1). Lineage (GTDB taxonomy): Bacteria > Planctomycetota > Planctomycetia > Pirellulales > Pirellulaceae > Mariniblastus. Next base: position 8,737 of record CAZPTT010000066.1, on the reverse strand, counting down.
GTTGGCGTTCAACTCCATGCTGCGAAACGCGGCTGCGGTGTCGGTTGTTACATAGGGGCCGCCAGTTCCCGCACCGAGGATGACGATGCGGCCTTTTTCCAAATGTCGTTGAGCGCGTCGGCGAATGTATGGTTCGCAGACGCCGTCCATTTTGATCGCGCTCATCAGCCTAGTTTGGCAACCGACGGCTTCAAGTGCATCTTGTAGAGCCAACCCGTTGATGACAGTGGCCAGCATACCCATGTAATGGGCCGTTGACTCGTGGACAATTTCATTTTTGGCTTTGAATTGGCTACCGCGTAAAATATTTCCACCACCGATGACGACGGCGATTTGGCAGCCAAGTTGTTGTGCTTCATAGACCTGCCTGGAAATATGAACGACTTCCTCCATGCTGATGCCACGCTCGCCCGATGGGCTGAAGCTTTCACCCGAAAGCTTGAGAACGATGCGTTTGTAGTGGGCTTTGGATGTCATGCGACTCTCGAGGGCAGTTGTTGAGGTTTGGGAATTCGGAAAGCAGTGTCGTCTTCACAGCCGGCAGCAAGATTAGAATACAAAAACAGCCCGGCTAAAAGCAGGGCTGTTAATGGTTCTAAATTAAACGGTGCGAATGCAATGGGTTAGCCGACTGCGGCACGTTTGAATTCGAGCAATTCGGATTCAGCAGCGAAATCCTTGATGGCCGCAGCTACTGTTTTGGTGTCATCCAAAGCAAAGAACTGGCTTAGCAAGCATCGCTCCTGATCAAGCAAAGTGTTGTCAGCGACAAATCGTTCGAGCTTTCCTGGCACGATCTTGTCCCAGATTTTCTCGGGCTTACCTTCAGCAGCCAGTTCCGCCTTGATATCGGCTTCAGCTTTGGCCATGACTTCGGGAGTGAGTTGCAGTTTGCTGACAAACTCTGGAACCTTCTTGATTGTCTTGCCCAGATTCTCGGCTTCGTTCAGTTCATTCTCAGCTTTAATCTGAGCCTGAATAGCTTCCGTTTCTTTCGCAACCAAATCTGCGTCGAACTGATCGGGAGTCATGATGGAAGGATTCATCGCCGCGATGTGCATAGCAACGCTGCGGAAGAACTGAGCGGCTTCTTCTTTTTTTCCACCGTCTTTGTAAGCCACAATCACACCGATTTTGCTACCAGAGTGAATGTAGGTTGAGATGTTCTCGCCAGTGATTTTCTTGTAATCCGAGATTTCAATCTTCTCGCCGATTGTTCCGGTTTTCTCAGTCAGCTTTTCCGCCACTGTTTCGCCATCCATCGGCAAAGCCAAAAGCTCTTCCTTAGTTTCGGGAAGGTTGGTCATCGCGAGTTGAGCAATCGTGTTGGCAAATTCAATGAAGCCATCGTTCTTGGCAACGAAATCAGTTTCGCTGCTGAGAGCCATGATGATGCCCGTGTCACCAGCTTCGTTGGCAAGGGTGACGACGATACCTTCGTTAGCGTCACGGTCAGCTCGTTTGGCGGCGACCTTTTGACCTTTCTTGCGTAGGTAGTCCAGTGCGCCATCGAAATCGCCGGCTGATTCTTTAAGTGCTTCCTTACAATCCATCATCCCCGCACCGGTGATTTTTCTTAGCTCACCTACGTCTTTGGCTGAAATGGTAGTCATAATCTTCCTTCTTCTTCGTTTAAATCGACTTTGTGATTGTTGTTTGAATTTGCTTGGACGTAAAATTCTATCGGATGTTCGGCAAACCGCACGTCAGCTTGCCGCATGGGATCCGAACTGTTGATTTGACACGCTCGTGGGATAACCGTCCGTTTGGGGCAGTGAGTTTCTTGATTCGAAAGCTGGAACGAGACGGATGTTTACGATTTCATTCCACTTCGGCAGGGGGCCGTAAAAACCAAGACCCCACTCCGAACCATCTTGTTCGGTATAAATTGACGATTCTCGATCGCTGCCGGCAATTCAATACTGAACCACCGGCGAAGATTTGAGCGTCAACCGCCATTAAAGCTATGTTCCGCCAACGGAGGAATTAGCTGGCTGGAGTTGCTTCGGCTTCGGCGTCTTTGTCTGGAACGGCTTCGGCTTTCGGAGCGGCCTTAGCTTCACCACCTTTGGCATCAGCGCCTTCGTTTTTGGCAACTACATTTTTGCGACCGGCCAGAACCGCATCAGCCATGTGAGTCATGATCAACTCGACCGATCGAATTCCGTCGTCGTTGCCAGGGATAGGCAAGTCAACTGAATCGGGATCGCAATTGGTGTCGATCAACGCAACCGTTGTGATGCCCAAGTTTCTGGCTTCCTGAATCGCGTTCTTTTCCTTGTTCGGATCAACAATGATCATGCACTCAGGCAAACGATTCATTGAACGAATACCATTCAGGTTTCGATAAATTTTGCGGAACTCACGGTTCAACGAAGACTGCATCTTCTTTGAGTAACCGGCCAGTTTCTCGCTGCCGCGGATTTCTTCCAGCTCTTCAAGACGACTCATCCGGCTGCGAATCGTGCGGAAGTTGGTCAACGCACCACCGAGCCATCGCTCGCTTACATAAGGCATGCCGCAACGTTCAGCTTCACGCTGGATTGTTGCTGAAGCCTGACGCTTCGTGCCAACGAACAGAACCAAACTGCCACCACTGGCAACTTGCGAAACGTACTTCTTGGCTCGAAGCAGTCCGCGAACAGTTTCGCGAATGTCGAGAATATGGATCTGATTCTTGCGTCCGTAAATGTACGGAGACATTTTTGGGTTCCAACGACTGGCACGGTGGCCAAAGTGAACGCCTGCATCAATAAGATCTTGAACTAATGAGTTCGCCATAGATGATTTTCTCCAAGACAATGCGGCTTTATCGAATCCAGTGGATTCTTGGTCGCCCTTAATTCAGGAACGACACCGAGTCTTTAAAAAGGAACAATTGATTTCCAAGCAGCAACCAGCTTGCTTGGGCAAAATTTACTAGCTCGACAATATATCGGGCCATTTCCGTTCCTTCAATCGCAAATTGCGAACTTTGACCGAGGAATCTTGCAGAAAATCAAGCCAGACATCGGGTTTGA
>CAZPTT010000066.1:0-5617 GCA_964589435.1 uncultured Pirellulaceae bacterium | reverse complement strand
GGACTCAGCGCAAGGACTTCATTGAAACAAGCTTCACTTGCCGTCCTTGCCTGATTTGCCATTGGCTTGGCCGGAGGTTCCCGACTTTGAATCGGACTCTGTCGAGTCTGGAGTTTTTGCCCCGCTTTTCGAATCCTGTTCTGTTTCAGGTTCTTTAGGCTTTTCGGGTTTGTCCATCGTCCCAGCATTGAACTGATCCAGCCAGGGATCCAGGTTGGGATGCTGGTGTTGAGTATCAAGTTTCGACTGAAACGCGTTGGCGAATGCGAGAAGACGTTCGTCGTCATGAAGGTGCCCCGTCAAAACTGTCGGTCGAGCGAACTTTGCATCGCCGCGTTCACGGAAATTGAATGGCATGACAACCGAAGGGTGTCCCGTGAAATTCGTATGAACCAAGTCGTTCATGTTGATCATGATATCGACGTCAGTGATTGCTTCTTCGAATCGTTGCATCAAGATCGACCTGGATCTCTGAATCCTCACGTAGTCAACCGCCGATACGAATTGGGCCGCCCGGAAACTTTTTGGCCATGTATTCCAGCCTTCGGTGTGACCAGCTTTGAGTAGATCTTCAAAAACGGACGCGGCTTCGATGTCGATGATGTTCGTCAACGGCCGGAGCGGAATATCGGTAGGCAAGCTAATTTCGACCATTTCGCAGCCAAGCTCTTTCAGGATTTCTAAGTCCTCATCATTGGCACGTCTTCTCTTGCTATAGCCAACTCTCAGCGATCCCAGATCTTGCTGTGACGGCCATTTGAATTCATACGTGCCGGCTGTTGGGTCAAGGCCATCGGATCCGTGAATCGTATTGAACACAATCGCGCAATCTTCAATGCTGCGGCACAACGGCCCGATCTTATCCATCGACCACGACAATGGCATACAGCCGTGGCGACTGACGCGACCAAACGTTGGGCGAAGTGACGACGCACCACAACGAATCGAAGGTGACAGAATGCTGCCGAGTGTTTCCGAACCAAGCGTGAAACCAACAAGTCCTGCGACAACCGCCGAAGCCGAGCCCGCCGATGATCCGCTTGAGCCGACACGCGGGTTCCAAGGATTGCGAGTCATGCCTTCGAACCATTTGTCACCCATCGCCAGTGCACCAAGAGATAGTTTGGCCACCAGAACCGCACCTGCTTCGTTCAGTCGTTTGGCGACCGTTGCGTGCGAATCTAACTCACGCTCTTTGTGGTAGGGGATGCCCCAACTCGTTGGGTAGCCTGGCACAGCGATCAAGTCCTTGGCACCCCAAGGGATTCCATGAAGCGGCCCACGGTATTTGCCCTCGGCGATTTCAGCATCGGCTCGTTTGGCTTGTTCCATTGCGAGGGCTTCGGTCAACGTAACAACGCACCGCAACATGGGCCCGTATTTTTTCAGCCGCTCGAGATAGATGTTGGTTAACCGTACGCTACTGATCTTCTTCTGGCGTACCAGTTCTGCCAGTTGGGTCACCGGTAGGAAGGCAATCGACTCGTCGTCTTCCGGGACGTCAATGTCGTTGGCTGCTACCTTGCAGCTTCGGTCTAGCTGTTTGATTGGATCCGGAGTCGTGATCGGTGAAAAGTGAATGGCTAACGGAACGTCTTCTGATAATTCGACTTCACGCAGTTGCTCCAGTCCCAAAGAGTTGCGGTTCACGTTCGAAACCACTTCTTCCATTTCTTCATCAGACATCTCAACCCCGGAAATCCATTGCGCTTGTTTTAAAGTCTCCAGCGTCAGTTCAGATTTGTCATCGACTAAAGTAACGATCGCTCGTAACAAAATTGGCGCAGCGACTCCCGCCAGTCCAAGACGTTTCAATAGCTCACGTCGATTCATAGTGGTTTCCGATTAAAAACGAGTTTTAGAGTGTGTGCGTTCTTAGTATTAAATATTATGAAGCCGTATCGGGCCAATTACCAGCGAGTCCAGCGGATCGAGACTGCTAAGAACTTTCAAATGTTCCTCCGTTAGATTATGACGTGATATGATGCTGCTTCGTTGGTTTGAGCCGACTTGGCTGTGTTCGGTACATAAGCAAACAGTTTCTATCCAAACAAATTGTTGGGACGATGGAATCGAAAAAGAAGTTTACATTTTCGCAAATGGCCCGCGAGCAGTTAGAACGTGGCACCGCGAGTTGGGTCAGTTGCATCGACTCAAATTCCAAATCCATCGCCTCTTCCGGCGAGCGGTGTCTGCTTCCCGGTTCGTTCAATCCACTTCATCAAGGTCATTTGGAAATGGCTTCGGTGGCGGCGCGAAAAACGGGTAAGAATGTCTGGTTCGAACTAAGCGTGACCAACGTTGAAAAGCAATCGCTCTCAATGGACGCGGTCGAGGCTCGTGCATCTCAGAATTTTCTTCATCACGGGCTCGTCATCTCGCGGCTGCCGACTTTCGCGGCGAAAGCCGTCGCGTTTCCGGGGTCAACGTTCGTAGTTGGGGCCGACACGATCACACGCGTGGATTCTGTGAGGTTTTATCAAGGCCTTAGTTCTCGTCGAGACGCAATCGCTGAAATTGCTGATCATGCCTGCAAATTCTTGGTATTTGGTCGCGGTATGAACGGGAAATTTCAAATATTGGAAAATTTGAAGATCGGATCAGATTTAAGCCGGTTGTGTGAGGCAGTTGAAGAGGATGAATTTCGATCGGATCTGTCGTCAACCAAGTTGCGGTTGAGTATGAAGGACTAAGAGACAATTTTCAGGTCGTAGCTTGTTGTTAGGGCTCGGAAATTGTCCTCTAGCGGTCGCCCCTTTCGTCATTTCCACCTTTCCAGTCGAATTTGGTTTTACCGGAGCGAAAACAGTGAAATTGCTGACATTTGGAATATAATCTTGTCAGTTCCAGGCCAAGCAGATCCCACTTGATTGACGTCAACTGCTGGCCACCGTCCGCTTTCCTCTCAACGTAACCTTGAGTTTCTTTTAGTACATGTGCCAAGTTTCTGTATTGATGACCGTCTACAACGGTATGCCCTATCTTGAGCATTCGATTGACTCCGTATTGAGTCAAAGCCTCGAGGACTTTCACTTTGTGATTGTCGATGACGGCTCGACGGATGGAACAGCGGATTATCTGGCTTCGTTAACGGATCCTCGAATTCAGATTTTGACTCAGGCGAATCAGGGCACCGCTGCTGCGGCAAATAACGGTCTGCGTTTAGTTGATACGCCGTTTGTTGCGCGGATGGATGCAGATGATGTTGCGATGAAGCACCGACTTGCGACTCAATTGAAGTTCATGCAGGCTCATCCAGATGTCGGTATCGTTGGTGCACAGATTGCGCCCGCCGGCGACAAAAGTGTTGGCCGCAGCTTGCGCTTGCCGACCGAACACGATGAGATTTTTGAAAGCATGATGTCCGGAACCCATGGTATGGCTCACAGCGTGATCATGATTCGGACCGAAGTATTGAAAAGCCTGAACGGATATTGGTCGTTGCCCCTCATTGATGACTGGGACATGATGTTGCGAGTCGGGGAAGTTTCAAAACTCGCGAATTTGAACGAAGTCTTGCTTCACTATCGAGTGCACGCTGGCAGCCTCAATGGACTGAACATGAAGCGAATGCACCGCCATATTGCCTATGCGATTGAACGAGCCAAACATCGACAAGCCGGTGCGTCGGCACCCAGCTTCGAGGAATTCGAATCGGAACTTGAAAAGCGACCGGTTTGGGTGAGAGCAACAGAGAACGTTCATATTTACGCACTAGCCAACTATCGTTTGGCGATCGCGGAAATCCACGGCGGCAATAAACTTAAGGGCGTTACCCGTTTGGCTTTCTCCGCCTGTTGCTCGCCCGCTCGAACGTGGCACCGAATCGCACGTATGCTGCGTGGCGATTCCGGGAAAGCCTCTGCCGCATAAAAAGGTCACTTGCGGACTGCCAAAAATGGATCGCTTGCAGCCACCATCGCCGTCGCAAGGTTGAAGTTGGTGCAGCAGAGAAGGTTCTGCAACGTTGAAGCCTCTGCAGCGTTCAATCCTCTGAAGCGTTAAGTTGCTGGTACGTCGAACCCGCCGCAAGCAATTAAGCTACTACAGAGCTAACGCTGTCATTCGGTTGGAGCTTTTGCACAGAAAACACACTCTTACGCAAAAGCCACTCTCCCTCGGGAGAGTCGGGCTCTCAGGCCCGGAGAGGAGCCGGTAATTATGGACGTTGTGCACGACCGACTCACTCCCACCAATTTCTACAACGCCATCGGCGCCCGAAGCGACTTCAAGAACTCAACCAGTTTCTGCTGCTGGTCATTCGAAAGTTCCTTAAACTGAGCGTGCGAGTATCTTGCTTGACCTGAATGGCGATTGATCGCGTCCATTAAGGTGGCTGAACCTCCATCGTGAAAATAGGGAGCTGAATCAGCGACACCCCAGAGAGCGGGGGTCTTCCAGTCTTGAGGCATCGGTTCAGAGCGGGGAATCTTAAACTCGTCAGCAACTTCTTCGCGGACGTAACCGCTACCGCCGGGCGTGTTCGGATCCTCGAGGGAGTACAAATGGAAATCCGTGTAAACTCCAGGAATCGAGCCAAAATCTTTAACATGACAGTCGGTGCAGCCAACTTGGGAAAACAACTTCTCCCCCTCAATGACACGTTCTCTCGCGGCAGGATTTTCCGGCAGGACTTGCGCTGGTGCCGGCAAACTTTTGACAAAACAAACGAGTTCGTTCAATTGCTGCCACGTCATATCTGACTGGGCCGAACGATCCTCACGATGTTGTTTGGGAATCGCCTGAGCTGTTTTTGAGTTGGTCAAACCAATTTCCATCGCACACGCCGAAGCCACAAAGTCCTCGACGCTTGCGAACTGGCCCTTCCAGCCAAACTTGCCAACCGCACCGTTGGGAAGCGTCCGCGCGTATCCAACTCCGTTTCCACCAAAGTCACCGTTGACCTCTGATTGAATCTTTCCAGCCAATCGCTTCGCCCCGTGAATCGAAATGGTAAAATTCGAAACATCGTCAAGCAATCCGATGCCAAACAAAGCCGGCGAGTTGAGCGTTTCAAAAATTACCGGCTCAAGGTCTTTAAAGGAAGTAAAGCAGCCCGATCGAAGTTCAACACCGTTCTTGATGGTGGGAAATACTTGTTTGACGTTTGCAACGGTTTCGAGATCAGCCGAATTCGTCGCATGAACGTGAACGGCCGAGTTGAGCAATCGTCGCCGGTCTTTGTTAGGAATAACTTGGAACGTCAGCACGTCGCCCTCCGGTCCACCACTTCCGCCGACACCTCCCTGCGAATGGCAAGCGACACATGATGTTTCGTTGAATACTGGGCCCAAACCATCTCCTTCGCCGCAAAGCGGATCGTTAATCGTCCAGTCATGCGTAAACAACGCTTCGCCCGCCGCAATTTTTTCTGGTGTCGAACGCAAAGCCCAAGCACTGACTGCTTTGGTGCCAACGATGGCAAAGACTGACATGGCGATCATGCAAATTACAAATCGACGTCGTGTGGAACAAATCGTTTGAATGACGACCATCATGGTTCTCCAAGAACAGTTTTGCGATTGAAAGCTAGCCGCTCCTTGTCACTGAGCGGCTTTTGTTTCGTTTATGCAACAAGGAGGAGACTAGCGGAAAACCCAGTTCGTTGTCAAATTTT
>CAZPTT010000065.1:25877-33563 GCA_964589435.1 uncultured Pirellulaceae bacterium | reverse complement strand
AGCGGAGGACACGGGGGTCGAACCCGCAACCCTTGCGGGCAATTGATTTCGAATCAACCTGCTAGCCATTCGCTTATCCTCCGACTGCAAAACCCAAGACTTGGGAATTGACGCATCTCGCGTTCGCTCCATCATATTCGCCACGACGTTGTTTACTCAAGCCGTCTCGGAATATTTTGAGGCGGGGCAACCTCCAAATAATCGAAAGACAAAATCGCACGCGATAAAGGCACATTTTTTCTCAATGAGTTAGTCTCACTCATCAGACCAACCGAGCTCAGCCAAGGTTCGCGTTTGAAAGGATCGGGCATGACAACTCCTGCGGATGCCGAGAAAGCTTGAAATAGATCATAATATTCTGATGCCAGAAGAAAGCAAAAACAAACCGGCCTCGCCCCAAGACGACGAAACTGCACAAATTGATCCGCTCGGTTCCACTCGCTTGGAACTCGACTCTACAGATTGTCAGCTTAGCGAGCACGACAGCGATCCCACGCAGAAGAACTTTCGTGGACGCGGATCCTCACTTGAACTACAAAACCGATTTGAAAAAATCGCCTTGAAATTCAATCTCGATCAGCTCGCCCCCGCAGATCAACTAGCTGAAATGGATCGCAAGATTTCGACTGACTACTTCGCCGACGACTCGGAATCGATCATCAGCGAAAACTCAAGCCCCGATGTTGATTTCCGCTACAGCCTGAACCCGTATCGCGGCTGTGCTCACGGCTGTAGTTACTGTTATGCACGTCCAACGCACGAGTACCTAGGCTTCAATGCAGGAATCGATTTTGAAACAAAAATTGTAGTCAAACCAAACGCCGCCGAGCTTTTTGGCAAGTGGCTGCGTCGTCCGAAATGGCGCGACAATGTTGAGCCGGTCATGTTGTCTGGAGTTACCGATTGCTACCAAGGATGTGAAAAAGAGCTTCAGTTGACTCGCCGCTGTTTAGAGGTCGCTGATCAGTTTCGACAGCCAATGCGAATCACAACCAAAAACGTACTGGTTCGGCGCGACATTGATCTGCTAAGGGGCATGGCAGATCGAAATCAAACTTGTGTGACGATCAGCGTTTCGTCGTTGGATCAAAGCCTGATTCGCTCGATGGAACCGCGAAGCAGTTCACCACAAGCCAGACTGGACGCGATTCGCGAACTTTCCAATGCGGGAATTCCAGTCAAAGTACTCGTCGCGCCAGTTATCCCCGGCCTTAACGACGATGAGATCCCCAGTATTTTGAAGGCAGTGGCTGAAGCCGGCGCGACTTGGGCTGGCTACGTCATGCTTCGGTTGCCGCTGGCTGTTGAACCGGTTTTTTTAGACTGGCTGGAACGCAACTTCCCGGATCGGCGAAACAAAATTGTTGGACGAATCCAATCTCTTCGCGGCGGTCAAATGTACGATTCGAACTTTGCCACGCGAATGAAAGGCGAAGGAATCTGGGCGGATCAAATCGCACTTGTCTTTCAGATGTATTGTCAAAAACTTGGCCTGCGAGAGAAAATCCCACAACTGAATGTCAGTCAGTTTCGAAGAATCGATGATGGCGGCAACCGGCAATTGAACTTATTTTAGTCATCGGTCTCGCTCCCTCCTTGAGATTGGAAGCTGAGCTCTCATTCAGAGCTGCAAAATTTGTACTGCAAATTTTGTACATTAAATTGCGAATCGGTTCGCTAGCACGACAGCAGAACTAGACGGTCGCCAAAGCGATCTAGGTTCCGACTTTCATTTGCATTAACCTGAATTTCCAGCCGGTCGGATCTTGTTTCTCAGGTTCGGAAAATTTTCAGAACCGTAGACGCTTTGACAACGTAGAGCCAGCCACTCATTGAATTCGCACCGCTGAATAAACACGTTCGGCTAAGCAACGTCGAAACAGAAGCGTTTTAAGAAAGCGTTGAAGCCAACAACGACGGCAACTCAAGGACTGAGTCGCCCACACAATCTATTGCCAAAATATTGCAAAAGGAACCTGAGCATGGAAGCTCGCAACGTTCTGCCAAAATTTCTCCTGCTGCTTGCGCTGGCTGGCAGCATCTTCGCAACGGAATCACAAGCCCAATTCGCGGCTCGCCGGTCACGTTCTCCCCACGCCAACGCAGGCCATCAAGTCAGCACGCAGCATTTCATTGTGACTGCGTCCGATTCGAGGTTAGCCCGACGGGTCGCTGAAGAAGCCGAGCGGTTTCGCAAGGAACTGGCGATCGAGTGGCTTGGAAAAGAGCTTGGGCCATGGCAAGACAAATGTCCAATCGAGGTCGAGATCGGCATGCACGCGGGTGGCGAAACCAGTTTTGCATTTGTTACCGATGGCCCCGGTGATCCGCGACAGCAGCGAGGGATTCCCGTAAGTTGGCAGATGAAAATTTTCGGGCCGCCAGATCGTTTGCTGGATGCGGTTCTCCCTCACGAAATCACCCATACAATTTTTGCGACTCATTTTGGTCGTCCACTCCCCCGTTGGGCCGACGAGGGAGCTTGCACAACGGTAGAACATGAATCTGAGAAGTACAAGAATCACAGGATGCTGATGAACTTTCTCAAGTCTCAACCGTCGCGTGGGATTCCGTTTAATCGAATGTTTACGCTGAAGAACTATCCCGACGACATCCTGCCGCTCTACGCGCAAGGCCACAGCGTGGCCAAGTATTTGATCATGCAAAAAGGCCGCCGGCATTTCTTGGACTTCGTCGACGCAGGTATGATTGCGGAGTCGCGCGGAAGCGCATTGCGAGCATGGGATCACACTGCCAGCCAATTCTACGGCTACAAAAATTTATCCGATTTACAAATTGCTTGGCTGCAATGGGTCGGCGAAGGAAGCAAAGAGATTCCAAGTGCATCAGTTGCAAGCGTTGCCGCCATTTCGCGACCTTCGCCATTTGGCGGAAACTCTCTCAACAAGAATTCTACTGGCGAGGACGAGCGAACTTTCACATCATCTAATCGCTCAACCACCAACAACATCGCCGCTTCACGAACCACGACTCCCCTTGGAAGCAGCAAACCAAAGGAGCTTGACTCAACCTCCACCGGCAGTTGGTATGCACGCCAAAGCAATGAAAGAGTTGCCGCCAAGCGGCATTCGATGGAGTCCGAAAACGATAAGTCGAATAAATATAGATCCGACGATGCCCGGCTGAACTCTTACCAATACTCTCCCACCATTTGGCGCTAGATTTCGGGTTCGATTTAACGCCAGTCGGCGGGCTTGAGAAATTGCCACGAACAAGCAACCAATAGCCCAAGGTGTTCTTGGAGGGTAAGATTGAATCCATGTTCGCAGCACAGCCATCTCGATTGTGATGCGGACTACAGGACAACAACACATGGGTTTCATCGATTATCTTTTTGGGCGGGCAAAGTTTAGCCGTTTCGAAGACTCTTTTGCGATTAACCGAGACAGTTTGTGGCCAACGCTTCGAACCTCGATCGAAACACAACTCAACGACGGCCACGCAATTTGGATTGTCGCGCATTTTGCCGACACGTTGTTCCAGCTCCAAACGTTGCTTGACGAATGGGAAGTCGATTATCAGATTGCGGATCGCGAAATTCATCCGCAAGCTGCCGCTGAAACTACCGGCAGTCTGAATAGTAGCATCGTGATTGTTCTTGCCGACCTTCTGGTTCTCTCCGATTCGATCGCGCGCGATTTTGACCATTCGACTTCGCTTGCCATCATTGCGATTGAGCGACACCCATTGATAGAAAACGATCAACGGATCGAGAAATTTGCCAAATCCATTCCGTGCCATGTTCGCTTTGGTTATTTTCTGACCATCGAGGACGCGGTGATTCGCCGAGCGGTCAGCGAAACAATGGTGCAGTTGTTGGTGCAAATGGGAATGCGTGACCATGAGCTTATTACCAGCAACATGATGACGCGCCGAATCGAAACGGTACTGAAGCGAGAATCCAACGCGTTCTCAAACTGCCAGCGAGCGGACTCCGCCGAAGATTGGTACCGACTGAACGAACCACAAGGCGAATAACCCTGATTCGAAGATGCGTTACAGCCAATAGTGACGTTAGTTCAGAAAGATCGCCAACACGAATCCAATCGCCACCAAGATTGAACTGCCCAACGCCCAACGAAATGAATCGCGGTTGTTCAGGCATTTGATCGCAGGCAAAAGTGTCGTTGTCACGATCGTGATTCGAAACAGCATGACAACGGGCAAGCGCAATCCGACAGCGTCATAAAAAAGTCTCTCCAACGGCAGCCACATCAAGCCGGCAAATACCGGAATCACCAATGCCATCCATTTTGAAATTGATTTGGCTTTTTGCGCAACGACGACCGAGCCAACACCCGTCAGCCCTATCAAAAGCGATGGAACAATAAACAAATGGCTCGCTCCCGGTATCAACAGGGCCGTTGCCACGGCAACCAGCGCCCACATCAACCCAACCGCGCCAACCATCGTTGCGAGAGAGAATTTCCGAAACAAGACCATATTCAAAAAACAAGCAACAGGAATCGGCAAAACCCAATGGGCGGCAAGGTAGGGAATCGGCTGGCGGGGCCAAAGGTTTTGCAGGCGCGGCTCAAACTGGGCCAGCCAGACCAGGCACCAACCGACGGCGAAAACCAACCCAACGGCCAAAGCTACGCCAAAGAAGCCCGCCACAGAGCTTGTCAGCCCACGGAGTCCGCGCGGCGACAGATTGCCATCCGCTTTGCCCGCCAACAAATCGCCTGCTCGCTCAATTCTTCTACTCATTTCGCCGTAAAAACTGAAAAGCAGCAACGCGACACAGGCCAACGCCAACGACCATTGCTCAGGCCACCAAATCACTTTCCATCCGAATAGATCAAAGTAGACGACTCTTCCAGTTGGCTGGCTTTCAATATCAAGCGGCAACAATCCGCGCACCAAACCGAGTGCATTGTCTCCATGATGCTGAAGGCTGCCACGATCAGCGTTCGTTAAATTGTCATCTTCGGTGTGGTAGTTTTTAACGTCTCCGATAAAAGCAAAATCGTAGCCTTGCAACCCGCCTTTTTTTAGCTCCGTGAAATCCGTGTCGTTGGGCATCCGTTTGTAGATTTCATAGAACAATGATGAAGCATAAGGCCGTTGGCTTGTGCGCGCGAAAAGTGGCACCAGCCAGCGGCTGTTCTCAGTCGTTTGAAACATGCCGCTTGGGCCAGTCGTTCCGCGAGCCTCTAAGTTGATCGCGGCAACAACATCGTTTTTCCAAGCGTGTTTTTCAACAAACATCTTTGCGCCGAACAACCCAATTTCTTCACCGTCGGCCAGTACAAAAATCACGTCGCGTGGTGGAGCCGGTTCGCTCGCAAGCATGCGAGCAATTTCCAATACGGCAGTTGTTCCAACGCCGTCGTCGCAAGCTCCTGGAGCTGCGTAGTTGGAATCAAAATGAGCCAGTAGCAAAATGGCCGATGTTGAATCGGCACCTTTCAATCGAGCCAACACGTTCGTGATCGGAATTTCCAATTCCTGAACGTCGCCAGGCTTCGAGTACGACTCGAGTCTCTCGACACCAGCTTGCAGCTCGACCTGATAGCCATAGCTTTCCAGCAAACCGATGATTCGCTTTCGCACGATGACGTTTTGAGCGCTGCCGGCCGGATGGGGAATTGAGTCACCGACGAGCAACTCCAAAATCGGCTCGGCTCGTACCGCCGAAAAAAGTTCCGGTGAAGCCGTTGCGGGACGAGGCAGGGGAGGGCGGTATCTGAAATCTGAGAACCAGGCGACAAACACCCAAAACGCTAAAACGAAAATGAGAATTCGAGAATCGGATTTGTCTTGATCAGAATGCGTGCTTGGTGAATCGTTGTTCAATTTAGTTTCGCGTTCCAATTGATGTACCATCCACGCTGATTAACTTGTGGTCTTCTCAAGTAGTTGCTGATGACGCGGTTGACAGCGGCTTCATTGGAGACCGCTCAATCAGTTTATTGAAGCTGACTGCCAAGCAATCACTTCTTGCCCATCGCTCGCTTTTGCCGAAAGAAGCTCGTCAACAGATCACCGCATTGATGATCGAAAACACCAGCGACGACATTGGCGCGATGATTGAGACGATCGTCTTCAAGCACACGAAACAGTGACGTAACGGCTCCCGCTTTCGGATCCGAAGCGCCAAAGACAACATTGGGAACGCGAGCCTGCAAAATCGCACCGGCGCACATCACACACGGCTCCAACGTTACATAGAGCGTACACTCTTCCAGCCGCCAATCACCGATCGCTTCGGCAGCTTGCGTGATGGCCAGCATCTCAGCATGGGCAGTTGGATCGCGAAGCTGTTGACAAAGATTGTGAGCGGCTCCAATCACGCGTTGACCACGCACGATAATGGCTCCAACCGGTACCTCGTCGATCTCATAAGCTGCCTGGGCTTGCGCCAGTGCAAGTCGCATAAAATGTTCATCCGGAAAGATCTCGAGGTTCATATTACTTGTCTTTGTCTTTCGAGCGCGAAACCGGTTCTTGGTCTTTGTCGTTCCCCGATGCCTTGTCGACACTTTTTGACGAACCTTGGGCGTTGCTTGCCTTCGAAATCGACTCCTCGTTCTCCAAATCACCAGGCTTGAACTCTCGGATTTTTATGTTTTTGAAATGCGAAGTCGTTTCAAAGTTACAGAGTCCCAACGGGCGAGACGCCAACGTTTCATTCCGCAAAGAGATTTTCTTTCCCGCGATGTTTTGATCAACAACTTCTTCAGCGTCAATCCAGCATTGAATTCGTTCGGGTTGGACTCGCACGCGAACCTTGTACCAACGGTCATCTTCAAATTTCATCAGCTTTCGAGAATCGTTGCTGGAAGCATCAAGATCGTCGATACATGACAGCCCCACCACGGAACCGGCCCACCCGCCAACGATAAATGTGCAATGCGATTCGGCAACTGGAAACGTGAGTCCGCAAAAGAAATCGATGCCTCGCGTCTGCTTGACTTCGAGAGAGATTTCGTAGTTCGTTTTGGGCAAGTCTTCACGTGTCGAGTTGACTCCGCTAATCGGATAGCCCGCAGCGATCTTTAAACACCCCTCCTCGACGCTACACTCGCCTTCGCCACCGAAGTTTGTCACTTCCCAGCCATCAAGCGTTTCGCCATCGAACAGAACGATTTGGCCCTCACCACTCGGAGCTTGATCTGGCGAGGCGTCGGATTCGACGGCTTCATTTTTCGCAGAAGCATTCTTCTTTTCGCCAGCCTGAACCGAAGCCGCTCCCACTTTCGTTTTTGACCGAGGAGTTGTGTCCTGAATTGGTGCAGCCACTCCCACACGAGCTGCCAGCGTGATCAGCATCACGACGAACAGTGACAACAGTGACAGTAGTGACACGACTTGACGAAAACAAACGTTCGGCTGGATTGGATTCACGACATTTCCTCACTGCGATTAAGTATCACGTAGACGAAGCCATCGTAACCTGCGGCTGGATTGGGAGAAAGTGTTGAGCTGGCAATTCGATCCAGTAGTGGCGATTGCATGAAAAAAGCACGCCGGATGAAGGCGTGCTTTTCAATCGAATTTTTTGCGAGTCAGGTGACCCACAGTGGCTTCGCAGACTGGATTCTATTTTCCGAGAAACTTCAACCAGCTTTTCTTGTCCTTCTTGGTGTCTCCACCGGCTTCGACTTCGGCCGACACTGACCCCGAGAGTTTCTCGGCCAACTCGGAGATCGAGTGCGTAAT
>CAZPTT010000065.1:9725-25867 GCA_964589435.1 uncultured Pirellulaceae bacterium | reverse complement strand
GTCGGAAACAGTGTCATTAGTGGCACACCATTGTTACGACATTCGGAGATAACACCGTAGTTGTTCGGAATTCGCCAAAAGATCTCACGGTCGATCGTTTCTTCCGCTTTGGCAGAACTGATCTGAGACTTATCCAGTCCCGACCGGTTCACAATCACTTTGACTTTTTCGTTGACGCCCTCATAGGTTTCAAGCGAGGTCAGCAAGCGAACCACGTTACGCAGACACGGCAGATCCAATTGAGTCAGGAGCAGGATATGCTTTGACGCCTCAAGGGCAGCAATATCCAGTCGACTGTAGGACTTCGAAAGATCGATGACGAGGTGAGTAAACGACGCTTTCAACAACCCGAGCACGCGAGTGAAATCTTCGGTTGAAATCGCCGCTGTATCTTCAATCTGCACTGGCCGTGGCAGCAAGTACACTCCGCTGTCGTGCTTCGTCAATGACTTACGCAGCAATGCCAAATCCAGCCGAGAGATATTCTGGGCCACATCAAGCAACGTGTAATCAGGAATCATATCCAAGAACACGTCGGCATCGCCGAGGGCAAGATCCATGTCAAGCAGCGCGACGCTACGTTCAGGATTCTGAGCAAGCGAGACGGCAAGATTGATTGCGATTGATGTCGTGCCGACACCACCAGAAGCGCCTGCGACGGCAATAATGGATCCTGAATTGCTACGTGATCCGCTGTCACCAGCAGAAGATACACGGTCAAGAGCGCCGACCAATTCGTCGATCTGAATCGGAGAATTGAGAAACTCTCGTGCACCTGATCGCATCGCCTTGAGGATCATCTGCCCGTCAGTTCTCAAACTCACGACGATAATTCCGACGGTTGGATGGGTACGAGACAGAGTCTCGACCAACGCCAAAGCCTTTTCCTCATCGGCATCAATGTCGATGATCGCGACATCCGGAGTCGTCTGGGCGACGATGTCCGAAAAGAATTCGTATCGCGAGCAATCAGCTTCGAGCCAAATTTGGTCCATGCCAATCAGATACTTCTTGAGATAGTCCCGTGTCTTCTCGTCGGGATCGCAAATCGAGATGCGTAGTGTACCGCTCATGGTCATTCACTATCTAGTTGAAGGTCACGTTCGTTTGTGAACGCATTTAGACTGAATAATCGGGCGAAGTCGCAGAGTTTAAATCGAATGAACGACCGACTCCACTTCTTCCTTTTTGTTGTCTCTCTGTTCGGTTCGGGCGAATCGTCTTTGAGAGTTCATCCTCTCAGCACCGTTATCGCCAATAGTTGTATCGACGATAACGGGCTGGCGAGTGAGTTTTCACAGCCAAGTGCAGGCTAGGACTAGCGATTCCTGGAAGGCCAAGAAAAACCAGAGTTGGCTTTCGCCTGGTGGTTCGAATTGGACTGTGACGGGAACCGATGCGATGTTTCCATCGGCGGAATCACTTGGGAACCGTTGATCGGTGCAAATTGCCCAACTGGTTCTGCCTGAGTTTCAGCCGGGTAAGAAGGCAACAGTTGGCCGGTCGATCGTGACATTGGATTGTCGAACCGATCATTGATCGGACAATCGTCTTTGCAGCGTGGCACTTCCATGTAACCGTTGTAGAACAACTCTTTATCCGAAGGAGCTTCTGTCAACTGGCCAGGGCCCATGCTTGGTAGCTCGTGGGCTTCGACTTCGCTGATGAATCGCGGAGTGATCAAGAAAACCAATTCAGTTTCGTTGGTCTCATCCTGAACTTTGCGGAACATCGTGCCAAGGATCGGTGAGTCCATTAGCTTTGGAATTCCACGCTGTTCTGACTGAATGTCTTCACGGTAGTCACCAGCCAAAGCCAATGTGTGGCCGGCTTTCATCTTGACGCCAGTGTTAACACGTCGAACGCGGAAACCAGGGACACCCGTTTCGCCAGAAAGGTCGTTAGCGATTTCAGAAACCTCTGCACGAACTTCCAAAGTCAATTGGCCTTGGCCGTGAACGATCGGAACGATATCAAGCTTCGTACCGAAGGGACGGAATTCGATTGAGTTGTTGCCAAGTCCACTGGCGACTTGAATTGGAACTTCACCACCAGAAAGGAACTCAGCAGGGCGGCCGTTTTGAGCAACCAAAGTTGGTTGATCCAAAAGCTTGGCTACGTTGCGTGTTTCCAAAGCTTCGATGAAAGTACTGAAAGCCGTGTTTCCACTAACAACACCGAAAGTGAAGTTGGAGTTGGCTCCTTCAGTCGTTCCTTGAGCAATCGAGAACTGCTGGATCAATTCTGAAACACTCGAGACAAAACCGTCTCCGTTGTCATTGATGACCGACCAGTCAACGCCCAACTTGCGAAGCTTCGATCGAGAAACCTCGTAGACTTTGACTTTGATCGCGATGTTCTGCGAACCATTGACTTGCAATTGGTTGATCACGTTCGTCGGAAAGTAGTCCGTCGCAACAGCCATGATGTTTTGGACTTGATCAGCGCGAGCCACGTTGCCTGTCAGGATAACACCTGTTTGCAAAGCGTCTACGTTGATTTGAGAATCCGGGAAGTGCTTTCCAAAAGCTCGCTCAAGCTTTCGCACATCGACGGTGACTTGCACAGTGATTGTCTGCAAGTTCTTGTCAGCATCGCTGACTGTGATGGTGGAGATACCAGGCTTGGCACCTCGAATCAGAATCTCGTTGGGGGAAACGGGAGTCGCCTGAATGATATCAGGATTCTCAACCATCAGTTCAGGTACGTTGTATCCAAACTTCAGGCGTCGGCTAGAGCCAGTAATGATCTCAAGCGAATCAACTGAATCGTTGACTTGAAATTGCTGGCCAACTTGGAAACCGCAAACTGGTGCGGCTTGGCCTAGAACTGCGAGTGCGGCAGCGCAGGCAATGAGTGAAAGGGTCGTTCGCATGTTCATCCGTGAATCCTCGCGTTAGTCGGCACATTCAGGGAAAGCACTGAAAGTCAGTGATGCCCTGCCGTGAAAAATCATCCATGATTAATCTGCAAAAAACACCGCACCGGATTTGGGAATCCGGCCGGTGTGTTGTAACAACTGTCGAAACAGTTGCGTCACGAATAACTCTTTCGAAACTATTCACCCCGATATTGATCTTCTTCCAATCCGCGGTCACTTTCCTCAAAGCTGTCAGGGTCTTCCTGACCCGTAAGGTTTTCCCGAGAGTCTTCGTCACGTGGTTGCCGTGACGCCTGTTGTGTAGAGCCAGTTGTTTGTGGTAACGCACCGTCTTGGAAAGTGACTTTTCGAGCGTCATTTCCTTCCCAAACTACCATTTCAATCTTGTCAGGTGAGGATTGAACCGACTGATAGCTAATGACTTGCTGCTCCACTTGGCCGCCCTCTTCCTTCGACTCATCATCAACTTGTGGTGTATCACCAAATCCATACTCAGTCAGATCAATATCGCCGTCTTCATCGCCTTCGACGTAGTCGCCACGAAGAACCAGCTTCAATGAACCGGTCTTCTGCACGTAAACGATGGCTTCTGACTGTCGCTCAGTCACAAGGACACCGACGATCGCGTTACCGCGTGACGACGTTTCGGAACGGCTTCCTTTAGAAGCTGTCATTTGGCTTCCAACCGAGAAGACACGCAACGCTTTAAGGAAAGTCTTTGAGAAAGTCTCATTTCTTCCTGATTTCTTGCGTGGCTTGAAGAGTCCGATGACGTCGACTTTGTCGCCTGGGTTAAGTAGTCCAGCGATTGTGTCGTCTTCAGAAACTTTGATCGCAACGACTTTGTAGCCTTCTGGAATTGAAAGCACAGAGACCTTGTTTTTGTTCAACATGTCCGGCTGCATGACTGGCAAACCTTTGCTCAATCGTGTGCGAATCACATTGTCCTTGATGTCTTCCATCTTGGTGACAGCGTTTTCCGGAATGATCTCGATTGGCCAGTTTTCAACCCGAACATTTTCCGGTGTCAAAAGTGTGTTGTGATCAAGGTGATCAGCGGCAACCAAAACCGGCCCCATTTTTTGAGCCTTAACCTTGGGGGCGTTACTGCGACCCATGACTTGACTGATACCAATGGCGGCGATCAAGCCGAATCCCATTGATAGAATCATCAACATAAACGATTTAGATTTCATTGTGTTACTCCGGCAATTTGCCTGTTAGTTGTCGACGTCAAGTTCAGTCAATCAAGTGTGACGGTCTAATAATCAATCGGTGACACATCGTTTGACAACCTTCCTGGCTATCAGCTCCGTCCTGGAGTTCAAATCGCTGAGTCGTAAGTTCAGTTTCGTGTTTCGAGCCGCCCCATTGGGGGAAACATCGCCGCGCCCGCAGGTGCATTCACTTAGTGCTTGCTTACACGCACGTTCTTTTTGTTTCGGTCAATCAGTTGTCCTTAATCCAGCAAAGCGGAATCTGCTCGAATTCGAGGCAAATTCCGCAAAATCGGAGTGGGTCTCCAATCTGGATATAAGTTGTCAGTGTCCTTTTACACATGGCTGCCTGACTTTGACGATCAGGCAACCGGTGCTGCTCAAGTCACTTTTAGGATCAGATAAGTAGTCCTGACCAGGCAAAGTACAAGACTGTGCCGATTGCCAACGGAATACCGTAAGGCAATAGTTTCATTGAGCTTTTTCTTTCTGCGGCAATTTCAGCTAGTGCTTCCGGATTCTTGACGACTTGAATTTCGTTCAAGATGAAGAAGAACTGGTTGTAATGCTTCTTGGCTTCGCCAGACATCAAGATCATGATGACGGCAAGAATGGCTCCAACGATCGCTCCAACGCAGAACGAGTAGAACGTGATTGTGCAGTGAACCCAGGCGCCGATGGCTGCCATCATTTTCACATCGCCCGCACCCATTCCACCGATCGAGTAGGCTGGCAACAAAGTTGCGATACCAACGGCCGTTCCGGCGAGGCTCCAAGCCAATCCCATGTACCAACCTTCGCCGCTCATACCGTAAAAGATCGAACTCCAGACCCAGCCGGCGATGATCATTGGAAAAGTCAGCTTGTTGGGAACGCGGAGCTCTTTGCCATCGATGTATGCGGCGACGACCGCAAAGACACTTACAGCCCAGTAAACCCAGTTCTCTTGCATGGTTGAGAGTACTTCACTCATTGTTTTATCTCCTACACCCTTGTGTTGTGTTGTGACTCAATATTGGTTGAGTCAAATCTAAATCGACTCAGTCTTTGCGAGGCAACTTTGCTTTCTCGTCAAACTCGCATCGTAAAAAGGTAGCTCGCAAAAACTGCGATCAATGTGAAAAAGCAGCAAACCATTTCAAATGCTTGTAGGTACGATTCAGTTGATATGAACCAATCCATTTCTTTCTCAATCCAAGCTTTTGATAATTAGGTTGCTAGTAAAAATCGGTTGTCGTTTCACTTCGACATGCTAAATCGTAAAAAGCCCGCTTCGGCTGCGAACAGCCGAAGGGGCATTTCTGATCTCGTGGAGCAAGTAAACTCACTCCTGAGAGCCTGCTAAACTAGTTAGGCAAGCCATCTAGTTCAGAAGCGATGTTCAAGAAAGCTGAGTTAGCAGCTGTTCCAACGCTAGTGATTGCTGTCAAGCAAACAATAACGATCAAAGCAAGCATGATTGCGTACTCGACAGCTGTTGGGCCATCTTCTGATTTCATGAAACGTTGAACTTTTAGTGCGAAATTCTTCATAGTGTCTTCCTCCGACGGATAGGACAATTAACTCCCGGATGGGAGCGTGAACCACAAGGGTTCGGGACGGTAAAAACGGGCTCGGCTAACCAGATAGATGAGTATCTGTCCTGCTAGTGTTAGCTGTCCCAACAAATAGGTATCAGTTTCTCTTGCGAAAAACTTTGCAGGTAAGTTTTGCAGCGGTGTTCCAAACAAGAAATCCGCTGCGTGCTCTTGAACCACATTCGTGTCGTTCAGTGAACACAAGAAACTTATGTCACAATCCGTGTTAGTCAAACTTTGAGGGTTAAATAAAACTGAATTTCCTTTTGGAAGTTTCTCATAAGGTCTAGTTGAATCGTTTTTGCAACTTTGCGTGTTATTCCGGCCACACCATTTTGGTTCGATGTTGCCCTAATACATCATCAAAGAGCTCGCGAAACGAATCACAACGATCATGCGGATTTCTCGCGCAGTAACGAAAATTCGATTTAACAACTAAATGAAGTTAAACCCTGACCTCATTGCGTTTTCCAAATCAGCTGTCAACGCTTGCGCGAAAGTAACCGCTTCGGAGGCGGCCCCACCGCCTGCATGCCGAAGTCGTTCGGTTTTGACTCGTTCTGCTTCGAGACGATTGCTGACACAACTTCGCGACCGTACTAATGATCAACATGGTGATCTCTCGTTCGCACGCCGGCGCAGCAGTGCCATGAAACCATTCGCCTGCGAAAACAGTTGTTCAGTCGAAACGTTCCTCTATCAGCCGAAACGTTCCTCTATAGCGCTTGGGCTGGAACGTTTTTACCTTGGAGACTCTCGCAACGAGCCTTCTACCTTCCCGAAGTAACAGACGGTGAAACGAAACGGTAAAACGAAACGGTAAAACGAAAGGCTGGCAGCTACATTGAAGGGATTCACAGTTAACGGGAATCTCGGGCCAGCCTGAACAACCCGATTGAAAACGGGGGCTTTCGTGCCCCTCTCACCCGTTAACGCTGTGTTTGCGGCTTTGAAATCCCGTTTATGCTGCGTTTTTTGCCGAGGTTCTTTACGAAATGGATTCGTTTTAAGAGAATTAGTCTGACTTGGGTAACGGAAATTCTTCGACGCATTCTTTTGAGACGACGCGTCGAATATTCCAAATGAGGCTACCGCTCGACTTCCGCGCAGATGGTGCGCAGGATCTGGGGATCATAAGGGCCACGCATTTACCCATTCATTTGATGAATTGGCTCGCCTTAACCACAATGGCGTTTCGATTTCGAAGAAATGTTGTCTGAACCGGCGGATGGCCTACCAAGACGACTCAGAGATAACCGAGGCGACAGGTGCGCCTCCCAACGTACAGGGTTTCCATGTCGGACGTAATTAAAACAACAGGCAAGTCGATTGAGGATGCAAACGAGCCTTACCTTAAGCAGACAACGGACGTCGACCCAGCTGAAACTCAAGAGTGGTTGGATTCGCTTGAATACATCATCGAGAGCAAAGGGCAAGACCGTGTTAAGTACTTGCTTTCCGTACTAGAAGCGCGTGCTCGAATGGAAGGCGTTGATTTGGAAATGAAATCCAACACGCCGTACATCAACACGATCTCGACTGACGAACAGCCAGCGTATCCAGGCAACCGTGAAATTGAGCGTCGGATCAAGAGTATTGTGCGTTGGAACGCGATGGCAATGGTCGTTCGGGCAAACAAAGCAACCGACAAACCAGGAATAGGAGGCGTCGGTGGCCACATCTCGACTTTCGCTTCGTCCGCCACACTCTATGAAGTCGCCTACAACCACTTCTTCCGCGGACGCGGTGAAACCGGTTACGACGGTGACATGGTTTATTTCCAAGGCCACGCCTCTCCCGGTATGTACTCGCGTGCTTATTTAGAAGGCCGCTTGGGCGAAGACAACCTGACGAACTTCCGCCGCGAACTTCAAGACGTTCCCGGACTATCGTCTTACCCGCACCCATGGCTGATGCCTGGATTCTGGGAATACCCAACGGTTTCTATGGGACTTGGCCCGATCATGGCGATCTACCAAGCCCGCTTCAACGAATACCTCAAAGACCGTGGTATTAAAGACACCTCCAACCAACGCGTCTGGGGTTTCCTCGGCGACGGTGAGTGCGACGAACCAGAATCGCTTGGTGCGATTACGTTGGCCGGACGTGAGAAGCTGGATAACCTGAAATTTGTGATCAACTGTAACTTGCAGCGTCTCGATGGCCCTGTTCGTGGTAACGGTAAGATTATCCAGGAACTGGAAGCACTCTTCCGCGGCGCCGGCTGGAATGTGATCAAAGTGGTCTGGGGCAATGACTGGGATCCGCTGCTGGAAAAAGACGAATACGGCAAACTCGTCAAACGAATGGGCGAAATCGTCGACGGCCAATTCCAGAAGTACGTTGCCATGCCTGGTTCCTACATTCGCGAGCATTTCTTTGGGCACTACCCAGAATTGCTTGAAATGGTGAAGAACTACTCAGACGAGAAACTCGTCCGAATGCGTCGCGGTGGTCACGATCCGGAGAAAGTCTACGCGGCCTATAAGGCGGCCTGTGATCACAAGGGCCAGCCGACGGTCATCCTCGCCAAGACAATTAAAGGTTACGGTTTAGGTGAAGCAGGCGAGAGCCGGAACATTGCCCACAACCAGAAAAAGCTGAACGAAGAAGAACTGCTTGAGTTCCGTACACGGTTTGGCATTCCGATTTCCGACGAAGAGGTTGGTAAGGCTCCTTTCTACAAGCCATCCGCCGACAGTCCGGAAATGAAATACATGAAGGAACGCCGCGAAATCCTGGGCGGGCCAGTTCCTTCGCGACCAACGGAAATTCCAACGATGGAAGTTCCAAAATACGACGAGTACAAAAAGTACGTTGATCGTGACTGCGTCGGTGGAAGCAAGAAAGATAAAGAGATTTCAACAACGATGGGCGTTGTTCGCTTGCTTTCCAAACTGGTCGAAGACAAGAAGATTGGCGAGAACATCGTACCAATCGTCCCGGATGAATCTCGAACCTTCGGCATGGAAGGCATGTTCAAGCAAGTCGGCATCTATGCCCATGCGGGACAACTTTATGAGCCGGTCGATAGTGACATCATCCAGTCGTACCGGGAAGCCCAAGACGGGCAACTTCTTGAAGAAGGCATCTCGGAAGCCGGCTCGATGTCGTCGTTCAACGCAGCCGGAACGGCTTACAGTGCCCACGGCGTGAACATGATTCCGTTCTACATCTATTACTCGATGTTCGGTTTCCAACGAGTTGGCGATTTGATTTGGGCAGCCGCTGACATGCGAGCCAAAGGCTTCTTGCTGGCCGGAACTGCCGGTCGTACATCGCTTAATGGTGAAGGCTTACAACACCAGGACGGCCACAGCCTTCTCAATGCGATGGCTTTCCCAACGGTTCGTGCCTTTGATCCGGCGTTCACCTACGAAACCGCCGTCATCATCTTTGACGGCTTGAAGAAGCTGTACGAAGAAGGCGAAACAGCGATCTATTACCTGATGGTCGGCAACGACAATTACCTCATGCCGATGATGCCTGAAGGATGCGAAGAAGGCATCATCAAGGGTATTTACAAGTTCCGTTCCAACGAAGCCAAAAGCGCGAAGCATCGCGTCCAACTCTTCGGAAGTGGTGCGATCATGAATGGCGTTCTCAAAGCACAGGAAATCCTGGCCGAGAAGTACAGCATCTCAAGTGACGTGTGGAGCGTCACCAGCTACACCCAGCTTCGCCGAGAAGCACAGGAGTGCAAACGCTGGAATATGTTCCATCCAACTTCGAAGCCTCGCGTCAGCTATTTGGAAACGGCTCTTGAAGGTGCCGAAGGCCCATTCATTGCGGCCAGCGATTACGTTCAAGCTCACTCAGAACAAGTCGCTCCATGGATTCCAAACGATTATGTCGTTCTAGGAACTGACGGCATGGGCCGTAGCGAAACTCGACCAGCTCTTCGTCGTCACTTCGAAGTCGACGCTGAGTGCATCGTGATCGCGACGCTTTATAAACTGCATGAGCAAGGTCACTTCGATGCCAAGTTTGTCGAAAAGGCCATCAAGGATCTCGGCGTGGATCCTGAAAAAGTTGATCCGCTGTACGCGTAGGCAGCGAACAGCGGCGAGGCCGGCAACCGAGTTTGCGAGTTGCTGGCCGCGGCGCTTGAACCGCCAATCGCACCAAATAATTTACGAGAGCTTGTTTGCAAAAGCTTCTTGTGACCCACATTCAATTCACACACTCAAACTGATAACAAAATATGGCTGTTGAAATCAAAGTACCCGATCTCGGTGTTGATTCAGGCGATGTCCTGGAAGTTCTCGTTGCCGAAGGCGATACCATTGATGCCGAACAAGGCATCGTTGAGCTAGAAACGGACAAAGCCACCGTCATCGTCCCCGCGCCTCAAGGCGGCGTCATCACAAAAATTGCTTGCGGTGAAGGCGACACGCTTGCCGTCGGCGATGTGATCATGACCATTGAACCTGCTGCCGGCGGTTCGGCACCAGCTGCGGCTCCAGTTCAGGAAGCCGCGCCAGTTCAAGAAGCTCCGACTGAAAAACCTGCGGAGCCGGTTAAGGAACCTGTCGCTGCGGTACCACCAGTTGCCCCTAAAGCTCCAGTCGCCCCGAAGCAGCCAGTCGCGCCCAAGCAGCCGGTAGCTCCAGTGGCTGCAGCTCCAACTGCCACCACCAAAGACATGAGCCAGGTCGCAGCCGGACCCGCGATTCGACGATTTGCCCGTGAAGTCGGTGTCGATCTCACGACAGTTCAGGGCACCGGCGAGAACGGCCGTATCGTGCGCGACGATGTTTTGAAAGTCGTCCGTGAAGGCAGCCGATCCGGCTCGTCGGCTGGCTCAAGCTTGGGCGGACAGAATGACGGCTTCGGCCCAGTCCACATCGAAAAGATGCCGAAGATCCGCCAAACGATCGCTCGCAAGATGCATGAATCGTGGACGACTTGTCCCCGCGTAACGAACTTCGACGATGCTGACGTGACGGCGCTCGATGAAATTCGCAAGAACAGCAAAGCCGAATATGCGTCGCAGGGAATCAAGCTCACCTCGATGCCATTCTTAATCAAGGCCGTTGCGATGGCCCTTAAGTCTCATCCAGTTATCAACGCTTCCGTTGACCTGGAACAAGGACAGATCATCTACAAGGATTATGTAAACGTTGGCATCGCCGTCGACACGGAGCGTGGCTTAGTCGTACCTTCCTTGAGGAACGCAGACAAACTGGCCATCCCAGATATCGCAAGAAAGTTGGGTGACATGGCCGAAGGCGTTCGCTCGAACAATTTTTCGATTGAAGATCTTCGCGGAGGTTCGTTTACGATCAGTAACCTCGGCGCCATCGGCGGAACCTATTCGACTCCAATCATCAACACGCCGGAGACTGCGATCCTGTTGGTTGGCCGTTCACGTAAGATGCCGGTCGTGATTGAAGATGATCAAGTCGCTGTTCGACTGATGATGCCATTGAGCTTGTCTTACGATCATCGCTTGATTGATGGCGGAGCGGCAGCCCGATTCTTGAATGAAGTGATCGGATACCTGGAAGCTCCAAGCCGCCTGCTACTGGCGCTGTAGCGGTCGGAACACCTCGCATTTGATATTTGACATTTGACTGGGTGCCATGTCCCTCGCTTGCGTGGGCATGCTTGTCTTGAGCAAGAACTGACAGCGACACGACCGACGGCTCCTTAAACCGGTACAAATCATGCCGTGTCGACATTAACCCACGGTCACAACTTCACGAAAAAACGGACGCCTTTAATCAAGGCGTCCGTTTCTTTTTTTGGTTACTGAGCATCTCCGAGCAGCAATGGCAAGCTCAAGCTCGGTTGAAGCTTGTTTACCGCTTCCACTCAACACCGAAGATGAAACCAGCCGAGATCGAATCGTCATCATCGACCAATCCGCCAGCGGCACCGGTTGTCGAGAACGCCGAGTTCGGATTCAGCGATGTCGTTGCGACGTTGGCCCGAGCAATCCCGTTCCAAGCATAGTTCGCTTGGACACCTGTTCGAATCGCCAAGTCACGACTGATGTGGTAAGCGAATTCAAGTTGGAAGTCGAGCACAGGGACGAAAGCCTGATCTGAATCGTTGGCTTCGATGATTGCCTGCGTGACTGTCGTTGGAGTCGAACGATTGGCGATGTCCGTGGAGAAGTAACGCTGCTGGTTGTACATCGTTGCAATGGCACCATCAGAAGTCATTCGCCAGCGACCCATGCGGTTGTTGTATCGAGCACCCGCCTGAAAACCGAAGGCACTGTTGGTCGTTTCTTGCTTGAAACGGTTTCCAACACCAGCATTGTTCAGAATCTGTGATGTGTCTTCGATCGTCTTATCGGACAAACTGAAGTAGCGACCGCCGATGTACGGCTCGAAGTAACCGCCACCCTTGAGCGTTTGACGGAAGATCTTGTTCAACTCGAACGTGGTCGTGTCGGTGGTCACCATCATCGGCTGTTGTACCAAGATGTCCTGACCAGCCGTGAAGTAACTGCCATCGGCCTGTTGGTAAGCAATTCCCCAACCATCATCGTTGTCCGTCATCCAACCCAGTTCCATCCGGGTTCCCCAGATGTAATCAGTTCCAAGTGAACCGGTTCCAACTCCCGCCGTACCACGATTGATACTGGAGTAAGTCCGGTCGTAGGTAGCGTAGAAACCTGAACCAGGTTCCATCTCTTCCCCATTAGTAAATTCGATCGGCGCGAATAGTTGCGCGTCGTAGTCGAACACTCCCGGAGTCGCAAACGGGCGAGTCGACTCAGGCGACTCAACCGCTTTGTGCTGGAATCGTGGGCTCGGTACGTTGACCTGCCCATTACTCGTTCCGGAAATCATGAAAGTCGCTGCTAGAAGCGATCCAAGAGTCAGTATGTTTTTTAAAGCCATTGCTTGTCTTCCTGCCTATGCAGTTTGCACGCCCACCAAGTAACGAAGGCAACGTTCGATGCCAGAACGAATGCATCTTCGTTCTCTAACCGGAGCGGAGGATTTCCGTTCAATGCTTGTATCGGATGTTGGTTTGTGAGGGTTGAGAAAGAACACAGGATTTTGAGGAACATGTCGGTTTTTCCCAAAACTTGGTCAAAAAAGACACCACGCAATCTGCCGCAGAACCCTCAAATCACCTAAATTGCGTTTAATACTAGCGTTTCGTTGAATATCCCTTAATTGCGAATTAGAATTATGGTGGCGGAACCTTAGCGAAGCTGATGAGTCAAATATTGATTCATGCGTGTTTGTTTTATCTATCAAATGTTAACTCTGAGAACATAGGCGATTCAGAATGGCTTTTTCGTTAACTATTTCAAAGCTCCAACGAGCGATTGCCACCGGCTTCGTTTGTCTGGCAACTATCGTCGCTGCTTCAACGACGGTTCGAGCGGATGTGATCGATGTTGATTACTCATCTGTGACCGATCCAAGAGTCCGCGACGCATATGCAACCGCGGAAGCATTTTGGGAGTCGCGGATTCAGAATTACAGTACAGCGATGCCAAAAGCGATCTTGGTTCAACTGACAAAGCTTCGAATCATTGCGCTGCTGGACGTAATCGACGGCCGAGGTCAAATTTTGGGACAAGCAGGGCCGGACGCGTTCCTAACCTATCAGAGCGGGAACTTATTTGAGCCTCGAACGTTCGCGTTCCCGACGAATGCCACAATGACGCTTGATATCGAAGACGTCGACTTTATGGCAGACAACGACTTGCTCGAGCGGGTAACGATTCACGAAATGGGACACGCGTTGGGGTTTGGGCCGCTCTGGACACAAAATGGATTGGTTGGACCTCTAGCGGGTGTCGGACTAACCCAATACATCGGCGGTGAGTACGCCATCAAGGGCTACCGCCAAGACACAGGCAGTCCAGTCTTGAATTTTGTTCCGGTTGAACAGGGCGGTGGAGCCGGAACAGCCGGTGCTCACTGGGCCGCAGTCGGCGTATTTGATCAGATCCTGACGCCAGCGTTTAAGCATGACATCATGGTTGGAGTATTGGGTCGAGTTGACCCGGCTTCTGGAGCGATTGTTTTCGGCAATGCCTTCACCACCAACGCAACTTGGGGTGGGATGGCGGATCTTGGCTGGGAAGTCGAAGGAGTCAACGACAATGCAGTCGACCCTCCCGCTGGACAAGGAACAGGCCGTTGGCCAAAGCGGACAGGATCTGGAGTCGATCCTTTCGGTGACAATGAGGTTCCTGTCGCTGCAGGCGTGAACTTCCGTCTTCAGAAAGTCCGCAATTCGATCAAACTAGTCGGTGGCAACAACGACGGCAACAACTCGGACACCGGCACAACAGATGACGAAGATCCCTATCGCTTGCGTGACAAGCGTTGGATCAACAAAGGTAACGTTAAGTAAGCTCACCTTCGCATCGACAAAACTTGAGAGTCGGCTTGTTTCAAGCCGGCTCTTTTTTTGTGGTGCAATCGAATACTCATACGAAGCAACCACGATCAACTTGCTTATTTTCGATTTCCTGCTGTAATTCTCCAGCTACCGAACTGCTTCCTTAAATTCGTTTCGTAAGCACTCAAGCCCTCGCTGGCCGGAGTCTCCATCAACCACAACATTGACGCGAACTTCACTCGTGTTGATGATTTCAAGGTTGATACCTGCATCGGCGAGCGCCCGGAACATCCCGATTGCGACACCCGTGTGGCTGCGCAGGCCAATCCCGGACACTGAAAGCTTGGCAATTGACTTCTTGTGATCAATCCGCTGACAACCAGTTTTCGTACAAACCGATTCGGCCACAGCTAGGGCTGCATCAAACTGGTCGCGAGGAACAGAGAACGTAATATCTGCGAACTCGTCATTGGAATAGCTCTGCACGATCATGTCGACGAAAACACCAGCGCTCGCTATTTGCTCGAACATATCCGCTGCCACGCCGGGTTGGTTTGGAATCCTGCACAAAGTGATCCGAGACTGCGTGTCATCGAGCGTTATTTCGTCGATCATCAGGTCTTCCATACCCGTTCCTTGAAGTCGGTCGATGACTTCAGCGGGACTGGCATACTCCCGCGCCGCTGCCGGTGTCGTGGTCGGCTGAGAACTGGCAACCATTTTGTCGAGCTCAAATTCCGCATGAACAGAACGCAACGCGCCTAAAGCTGCTTCACGCTTAACCAATGCGGAGATCTTGATTTCGCTGGTTGTAATAATCTGCATGTTCACGTCAGCATTGGCGAGCGTCTTGAACATCCGGTCGGCAACGCCTGTTTGATTCGCCATCCCGATTCCGACGACGGAAACCTTCGAGACATTCTCATCAGTTGTGCCGATACGGCCGCCCATCGTTTCCACGTCTTTTTCAATTACTTCGATTGCGTCACTTAGTTCGTCGCGTGGAACTGTAAAGCTGATCGTTGTCCGCCCGTCATCACCGACGTTTTGCACGATCATGTCAACTGTGATCTTCTTTGCCGCGATTGGAGCAAAGATCCGGTGAATGGTGCCTGGCACGTCCGGAACGTCGAGGATCGAAACGAGGGCTTCATCTTTTGTAAGCGCTGCACCGCTGACCGGCAACATCTCGGTTTCCGAGTGATCGACGATCACCGAGCCAGGCACATCGCTCAGGCTACTACGAACATGAATCGGTACATTGAACTTTTTACCAAATTCGATTGATCGGCTGTGCATTACACCAGCGCCAAGACTTGCCAACTCCAACATCTCGTCGTAACAAACCTGTGGGACAAGGCACGCCTCTGGCAAAATCCGCGGATCGGTTGTGTAGATCCCATCGACATCGGTGTAAATTTCACATGCGTCAGCCTGCAGTACCGCCGCCAACGCAACCGCGGTTGTATCGCTTCCTCCTCGGCCAAGCGTTGTGATATTGAGGTTTTCGTCGATGCCTTGAAAACCTGCCGCAATCACAATGTTTCCGTCATCCAGCAACTGCTTCATTCGATCGGTTGAGATCGAGTGAATTCTGGCCTTGGTATGTGAGCTGTCGGTTTTGATTCCGATCTGTGCACCGGTCAAGCTAACCGCTTTGTAACCCAAAGAATTCACGGCCATCGCCATCAGCGCAACACTGACTTGTTCGCCAGTCGATAACAGCATGTCCATTTCACGAGCCGGCGGACGCTCGTTGACTTGACTGGCAAGATCAATCAGCACGTCGGTATTTTTACCCATCGCGCTGACGACCATCACGACTTGAAAGCCCTGTTGTTGAGCCCTGACGGCTTTCCGCGCGGCGGCAAGAATTTTCTCGGCGTCGGCAACGCTCGTACCGCCAAATTTTTGAACGACCAGTGACATGGTAATGCTAATCTAAAGATGAATCGAATCACAAATTTGACTCGATTTCTTGTTCGATTTAAACCACCACTGCCTCCAAGAACACTGCAAACCCTAATCAGTGGATTATGTCTTCCGTACGACCGTTGCACTTTACTCAACTGACGCGTCGGAGCCGTCCGTCGCTTACGCGTTGGCGATAAATAGAGAACAGAAAGGAGAATACAGAAAGGAGAA
>CAZPTT010000065.1:0-9625 GCA_964589435.1 uncultured Pirellulaceae bacterium | reverse complement strand
GCGCGCCTCGCACTTGCGGTTCACTTTGAATCGGAATCGTTTCGATAGAACTGGCTAAGATCGATTCCCTTTTCGCGCTGTTCATCTTCCAAGAGCTTGACTCGCACTTCCATTCTTTCCATCGTTCGCGCGAGCTTGGGAACCAGATCGGTCAACGGATTCGGAGGCTCAGGTCTTGGAACAGCCGGATACCCCAACTGCCGTTGGAGTGCACTAAACAAATACAAAGGCTCTTTCCTTCGATTGGAAAGAGCAATTCGCCCTTCTTTGGCTCCGAACAAGATCACATTTCCTTGGCGAATCTGCTCAGCATCTTCAAACCCTTGATCCGCCTGTCGCTTGGCGTAGTGTTCGCTGTGGACATAGACAAGGTCAGCCAATTCGACCATTCCAATCTGGTGCCGCACCGAAAGAATCCATTTCTGCCAGTCCTCGTCGTAAACGACATCTTTCGACATCGCCTGCAATCCATAGTCGTAATCCAAGCTATTGCGGCAGAGTGTTTCGAACTGAAAAAAGAACATCCCGGCCCGATCCAGGCTTTCCACGCACTGTGCGCGAAAGTTGGCTTCGTGCTCCAAGATCATCAAAGCACGACTCATATCGAATCGCCCGCGTTCGTCCTCCGCTGAGGCAATCACAAAGGTTTGAAAATCTGTAAAGTAATGACCGAGCTTCCGCATCGCGGTCGCCATGGTGCCTAGATGTGTCAATTCGGCAAGTAAAAAATCGATTGCCATCGGCAATTTGGTCGAAGCCAAAATCTCCTCGCGAAGGTGCTTCATAACTTCCTGAACAGGATCCGAAGCATTCAGTCGATCATGAAGCCCGTTGAACAAATAAGCCTGCTCGACATATTCTTCGCGTTCCAAAATAGGCATGCGTTTTCGATTCGATTGTTGGTTAGATTGGGTTTGTTAGTGAAAGCAAATTTAGCAGCCAGTAAGTTAACAGCTTTTTTAAACAATTTGTCTTTGGAAGATTGTTTTAAGGAGCCAGCTCTTTTTTATCGGAACGCCGTTCATTCACCGGGGTCATTTGAGGGTGACGGCTTTTCTGGCTTCTCGTTTTTCAAATGCTTGTCGAGAAAACCGATCGCACGAGTCATCCAGCTAAGATCACTGAATGTTGCAATATGCCCAAGGTTAACAGCAACCTCACGTTTGCTTTCAACTCCACTTTCCAACAAACGCTGATGCATTTTTTCAGAACTGCGAAGTGGAACAATCATGTCTTGCTCGCCATGAAAAATATAGAACGGAGTATCGTCGGCGGTCACGTAATAAGTCGGCGAAGCTTTCAAGTAAACGTCCGGGGCGTTGGCTCGTTTCTGGCCCAACCAATAAACCAGCGTGCTCGAACTCTCGCCAATCCAATCGAACTCACATGGCGCCCCACCAATCACGGTGGCTTGAACAGCCGAACTGAATTGCGATAAAGACTTAGTAGCCGGAAGTCCGTCAATTCCTTCCAAACCATCGGCTTGATTGGTCGTTCCTAACAGCGCCGCTAGGTGTCCTCCCGCAGAATAACCAAAGGCAGCGATTCTCATGGGATCAATCTTGTATTCATTCGCGTTGGCCCGCATCCAACGCACGGCATACTTACAATCATGAATTTGAGCTGGAAATTGATGTTCAGGCGCATGGCGATAATTGATCGCGACCACAACGTAGCCTGATTTCGCCAACCGCCAGGCATGCCGAAGCATGGCAAACTTTGAACCTTGACGCCACGCGCCACCGTGAATCGCGATAACGGCAGGGTAGGGGCCGTCACCTTCCGGCACATACACATCGCAATTGAGAGCTTGTTCGCCAATCTCGCGATACGTAATCGCGCCGTGTTTTTCGAAATCCAAACTGCGAGCCGACGAGTTAATTCGCTCACGAAGCTTCGGTTCTCCCTGGATCGAAGCAGTGGAAGAAGAGATCGTGGATGAAGGGACAGCGACTGATTTCTCAGGAAGCAGGTTTGCTTCTGCCTTTCCAGCCATTTGGAATTTGAGAGGCGAGCCTGAAACTTCCCCGCAGCTAAAAAGAGCAATGACAACGACCGAAAGGGCCGACGGTACCAGACAACCTTTCACCCACCGTTGAGACAAAATCTCCAAGTGACCAAGACTTCGACTTGGATTTCGCGCCGCAACTCGAATTTCAAACGGCCATTCAGATTGGGCTTCGAAGATCTTCATGACTTCATTATCTCCGGCTAATGAGTGAGGTCAACATTGAGTACCGCCGTTCGTTATCAGTCACAACGTGGTCAGCAAAATCAGTCTATATCCGTGACAATTACAGCGACAATTGTTGGCAAATTGATTTACGCCCTGTCAAGATTGAAGGTTACTCATACAATTGCATTAGCTTCACAGAGTCCTACTTTTCAAGCGAAGTAGCGGACGCGGCTTACAGCTCCGCGAACTTTGCCAAACACGACACCACCATCAGGATTTATACCAATGTCAAAATCGTTTTCCACCATTCCGGATGCTGTCGAAGCGATCGGTCGTGGTGAAGTCGTCATTGTTTTGGATGACGAAGATCGCGAAAACGAAGGCGATTTTATTTGTGCTGCGGAACTCGCAACTCCCGAATCAATCAACTTGGTCATGAGTGGGCGTGGTGATTTTTGCATGCCCATTCTCCCTGAAACAGCCGCCCGACTTAAGCTAATTCCGCTGGTCGACAATCACGACAACAACTCCTCGAACAAGACTGCATTCCTGACTCCGCTGGATCACATTTCAGCGAAGACCGGAATTACGGCTCAAGAGCGAGCCGACTGCGTTCGAGCCGTTGCCAGCCCAACCAGCCAAGCCGAAGAGTTTCAACGTCCTGGTCACGTACACATGTTGCTGGCCAAAAAAGGCGGCGTGCTGCGACGCGCGGGTCACACCGAAGCAAGTGTCGATTTAGCGCGAATGGCAGGCTTGGCACCAGCGGGTGTGCTTTGCGAAATCCTAGACGACGATGGCGAACGGGCAACCCGCGACGGCTTGATGAAGATCGCGGAAGAAAAAAACCTTTGCATCATCACGATCGAAGATCTAATCGCCTACCGGCGAGTTAGTGAAAAATTGGTCGCCCAAGAGGCCGTTGCAAAACTGCCAACCAAGTACGGTGAGTTTCAAGTCATCGTTTATGATGTTCAGCATGAGACCCAAGAGCCAATCGCAATCTTGATGGGTGATCCCGCGAATCAAGATCAACCACCGCTCGTTCGCATGCACAGCAGTTGCTTCACCGGTGATCTCATCAGTTCGCTACGCTGCGATTGCGGAGACCAGCTACATATCGCGTTGGAGACGATCGCCCGCGAAGGCCATGGCGTTTTGGTTTACTTGCCGCAAGAAGGGCGCGGAATTGGATTGGCAGCCAAGATCAAGGCTTACGCCCTTCAAGAAAATGGCCTTGATACCGTCGAAGCCAATCATGCGCTTGGCTTCAAAGCTGACATGCGAGATTACGGAGTTGGTATTCAAATCCTCAAAGACCTTGGCTTGAAGAAAATTCGTTTGCTGACCAACAACCCAAAGAAAACGGAAGCGTTCAACTTACGCGGCTTCGATCTGGAAGTCGTCGATCAAGTTCCCATACTACCGCAGCTTAACGAACACAACGAAAAATATATGGCGACCAAACGCGACAAAATGGGACACAAGATTCCAGTTGACTGAGTCACCTCCGCCAAATCAGCGATGCTAGTCCAGCGGTGTCAGTTCGGTGCCATGCTCCTCGCTTGCGTGGGCATGCCCTTCAATTGAACGCAGTCAAAACTGAGTCGACTTTGCCGCCGGTTTGCAGACAACTTCTGTACAGAAGCGTCCCGCAGCCCTCTCCGGGCCTATGAGCCCGACTCTCCCGCAAGCGGGAGAGTGTCAAGTCACCGAAAAACGTTTCCCTAAACACTTGATCAACTTCGCCAGCTATCGGGTCAGCCTAACGATGACCGCGTCGGCTTGGTCGTGATTCAATGACACTTCACTCCCATCGGCGGTAACACAGCTCCAAAGCGTTCCATCAAGTGACCGTTTTCCGATCGTGATTAGATCGCCAACGTCGACGCCAAGACCTTCCGCGGCTGGATGAATTTGATGCACTCTCGCGACGTTGCCTTCACGTAGCAAACTCAAAACGACATCGCGATCAGAGACCAACTGATTGTCGACCGGAATTACCGTCCCATGTGGATCCTTGATTGGATGCCCCAATTTATCGTCCAGGTAATCCAAGGTGGCTTGATCTGTAATGTGCTCGAGCACGTGGGCTTTCTCGTGCAATTCCGTTTCCGGCGTTCCGGTTTTCTCGAGATACGTTTCCCAGAGACGGTGAGCCCGCACGAGGCGGTTGGCTTCAATTCGCCCGTCATCTGTCAGCAGCACTTTGTCGTTTTCGATATCCAACAAGTCCTGCCGCGCCAACATGGTGATCGCCCGGCGAATTCTGCTGTTGGGAGTCTCCACCTTTCGGACGACCTCAGCAATTGGCACTGCTTTTCCTTTGGCCCGCAAAACGGCCCCCAAGACATCTTCCATCACTTCCTGTGGAACGGAACTGCGCAGCCGAAGCCAATCGGCAAGCAGCCCATAACGAGGAGCGAACGTCAATGTCAGCATGAACAGCAGCGTCATGGTCACGACAACCGAAGCACCCGGAGCCGCACCGACAATGGTCGCTAACAGGAATCCCAACCAATATCCTACCACGCCAATCAAAACCGACAGCATCAGCATCCGGTCAAGCCGATCCGACAACAGGTAAGCCGTCGCCGCCGGCGTGATCATCAGGGCCACAACCAAAATTACGCCAGCGATCTGCACGCCGCTGACAACCACCAATGAAGTACAAATCGTTAGTAAATATTCAACGGCGAGAACCGGGACGCCAATTGAAGCCGCCATGATTGGATCGAAGCTGGTCAATTGCAGCGGGCGGTAAAACAGAATGACGACACTCAACACAATCGAAGCAACGATCGCCAACAACCAAAGCTCTTCATCGGGAACGGCCAAAACGCTGCCCACGATGTAGTGGTAAATATCTATATGGACACGTTCACTGAAATAGTTAATCGAGAGCACAAACGCACCAACGGCAAAAATGCCCGTGTACATGATTCCGATCGCAGTATCCTGCTTGATTCGGGAGAACCGTGTCACAAAACCTACCATCGCGACGGTTAATATTCCGGCCAAGATCGCGCCGATGAACATAGCGCCCAACTGTGCCTCGCGGCCCAATACAATTTTGATTAGCAAGTAACCAGCGATCACTCCCGCCAGCATCGAGTGGGCAATTGCATCCGCCAAGAACGACATCTTTCGCAGGACAATAAAACAGCCGACGACGCTGCACACGATCGAAACGAGCGTTCCGACGATCAACGGCCTAATAAAGTGACCGTAGCTCAACTGTATTTCTTGCAACCAATCGACGACGCTATCCACGCTTGGCTTTCCGTTCTACTACATTTTCAGTCATTGCTTTTCACTTTTCGAAAACAGAGAAATGCTTTACTTGTCTTTACCTACCGCCGTTGCCAATTCAGCAAACACTCGCATGTTGCCTTCATAAACATCACATAAAAGTTGAGGATCCAGAACTTGAGCTGGAGGTCCAAATGCGAACATCCGCTGCTTGAGCAACACGAGCAAGTCAAAATACTCGGCCGCGGTCGCCAAATCATGATGGACGACA
The DNA here is from genome assembly GCA_964589435.1 of uncultured Pirellulaceae bacterium. Lineage (GTDB taxonomy): Bacteria > Planctomycetota > Planctomycetia > Pirellulales > Pirellulaceae > Mariniblastus. The sequence goes on along the minus strand of CAZPTT010000065.1, from coordinate 3,926 downwards.
ACCACCGTCTTGCCCTGGTCTTTTGTTTCTTGAAGCACGTCGAGAATCGCGCGCTCGGTCGCCGCATCGACTCCAGCGAAGGGCTCGTCCAACAACAGGATGTCGGCATTTTGTGTCAGCGCACGAGCCATGAACACTCGTTGCTGCTGGCCGCCTGACAATTGGCCAATTTGCCGGCTTGCGAACTCGGACATTCTGACTTTGGCTAACGCCTCATCCGCCAAACGGTAATCTTCCCGCGTCAGATCCTGCCACCACCGGCGTTTTCCGTAGCGTCCCATCGCGGCGACTTCGCGGACTGTCACCGGAAAGTCCCAATCAACGGCACCACGCTGCGGAACGTATGCGACCTTACCTTTGGCCTGCGAGGCATCATCACCGAACAACTTAACGGTGCCGACATCTGGCTTTACGAATCCAAGAATTGCCTTGATAAAGGTCGACTTCCCCGATCCATTGGGGCCGATCACACCCACGAGTTTTCCAGCCGGAATAGCCACGGAAATATCCAGCAGCGCAGGCACCGGGCCGTAACTGGCCGTCAGGTGGTTAACTTCAATCGCAACGCTATCCGCTGCGCCGTTTGTCGATTGGTTGTTCGCAATCATCCTAAACTTTCAATGTCCATGGTCGTCGCCGTCAGCAGACTGGGTTGAAAATACGACCGAGCCACTGACCTCGGCCAAGCCTTCTTCACTTGCGATTACAGATCGAGAGATTTCGGCTCCGTTCCGAAAAACCAAAACCTGGATCACCGCCAGCGCGACATTTTCATCGGCACGATTGAATGAGATAAACAACTCGTTTTGGCCAACCTCTACACCTTCCAAAGGATCAATCTTGATCACTTCTTCAGCCGGAATGATCGCGTCGCTTACGAGAATCGACTCGCCTTTGAACTGCACCGAAAGCGATTCCAATTCAAAAATGGGATCGGGATTTGCTTCGAACGTCTTGCGGATCTCCAGCGAATACGTTTCCTCTGCAAATACGGCCTGGTAGTCAACTGCCGTGTGCCGAACGCTATCCGCAAAACGGAGATAGGCGAAAACACCTCCGAGCAGGCCAGCAGTAATCAAAATGGCGAATAAAGGACGCATGCGAAATCACTTCAGGTATTTTACGATCGTCAATACATTTTCTCGCATCATGCCGATGTAAGTTTCACCTGCCGTTCCTGCCGCGCCCATGGCGTCGGAATAAAGCTCGCCACCGATCTTGATGCCTGTCTCTCGAGCAATGCCATCCAACAGTTCTCGGTTGACTGACGACTCGACAAAAATGCTCTTTACGCCGAGGTCGCGGATTTGCTTGACGATATCCTGACGTTGATCGATTGCGACACCGGAGATTTCGCCCGTCGTCCAACCGACAGGGCTGATCGCTTGAAAGCCAAATGACTTACTGAAGTAACCGAACGCATCGTGGTGGGTCACGAGAATTCGGCGGGCCTTCGGAATCACATTTACCTGCTTCTTGATCCAACCATCAAGCCCACGAAGCTGAATCAAATAAAGCTGAGCACGAGCCTGATATTCCTCGGCGTGATCAGGATCAAGCTTAACAATTCCATTGCGAATGTTGGTCACGTAGATAGCGGCATTGCGTATATCGAACCAAGCATGAGGATCTTTAACGACTTTGTCCTCTTCACCGTGCCCTTTGATCTCAAGTGGCTGGACATTGTCGACGCATGTTACCAACGGCTTACTGGCTTCATTGGCCAAATTGCTCATCCAGCCGTTGCCTTCAAGATTCCAGCCATTTCGAATGCAAAGATCCGCTCTGGCAACAAGCAAAGAGTCCGATGTTGTTTCCTCGTACGTATGCGGATCTTCACCCGGCCCAAGCACACAAACAACTTCCCAACGATCGCCGACGATCTGACGAGTAAAGTCAGCGATCTGGGTTGTCGAGCAGACAACCACTTTCCGATCCGCGTTCGCTTCCTGAGCAGTTCCAATATTCGCATGCAAGCTACAGACCAACGCCACAGCAATCTGAACCGCCGCCAGCAGTAGACCCGAGCAAACATTCCGCCTTTGCAAATGCGAACGCCGTCCAAATTTTACGACCTGCTTCGTTTGACATCTCATCTGAGCACCTTCAAAAAAGTGTAGCCTTGGCTACAATCTAGTTTTACTTCATCATATCGTAACGCGACCGAGTGTCAATCACACCAAGCCGACGACGATCGGCATTTGAAAGCTTGGAAACAGGAAATCCTCTCGTGAGTAAGCAAAACTCGAAACGCCACGTACGTACGCGCCGCGATCACAGCACGGAAACGGCGGAGGACTATGTCGAAGCCGTTGCCGATCAGATTGAGGAAGCAGGAACATGCCGCGTCGTCGATTTAGCCCGGCACTTTGCGGTCAGCCATGTAACGGTGTCCAAAACCGTTTCGCGACTCAAGACGGCTGGGTTCTTAACGAGCGAGCCCTATGGCCCGATCGAGCTAACCAAGAAGGGCAGCCGCTTGGCGACGGCTTCCAAGCGTCGTCACAAGATCGTACTGGAGTTCTTGTTGGCACTTGGAATCACTCCAAAGACCGCGGAAATCGACGCCGAAGGCATTGAGCATCATGTCAGCCCAGAAACACTGTCCGCGCTCAAGCAGTTCGTTGACTCAAATCAGCGATTGGAAAAAGAAACGTAATTCGACCGGCAATCCTGAACGATTCAGTTCGTCGAAGTTGAGCCGATTCGTTCCAATGGGTGCCCTCTCAGCCCGTCTCTTTCCGGAAGAGCGTGATTGCCATTTTCGACTCGCTAATATCGCACGAAAAAAGCCAGCCTGAACAACCTAGGCTGGCTTTGATTTTCTTCATAGCTGTCGCGATCTTAAGTTACGCGTCCAAAGCGGCTTGAGCAGCAGCCAAGCGAGCGATTGGAACTCGGTAAGGTGAACAGCTGACGTAGTTCAAACCAGCCTTCACGCAGAACTTAACCGAGTTCGGCTCACCACCATGCTCGCCGCAAATCCCACATTTCAGATCAGGTCGAGTCTTACGGCCGTTTGTGACCGCCATCTCAACTAGTTGACCAACACCGCTTTCGTCAATCTGAGCAAACGGATCGACTTCAAGCATTTTCTTGTCGAGGTAGTCTGGCAAGAAAGTTCCGATGTCGTCACGGCTGTAACCGAACGTCATTTGCGTCAAGTCGTTGGTACCGAAGCTGAAGAACTCAGCCGATTCGGCAACTTGGTCGGCAGTCAAAGCCGCACGAGGAATCTCGATCATCGTTCCGACCAAATACTTAACTTTCGATTTCTCACGCTTGATGATGTCGTCGGCAACGCGGCGAACGATCTTCTCGAGGTAATCCAATTCGGCTTTGGTACCGATCAGTGGAATCATGATCTCAGGAAGAACCTTGACGCCCTTCTTGGTCATCTTGCAAGCCGCTTCGATGATCGCCTGAGTTTGCATTTCACAAAGAATCGGGAACGTGATGCTCAAGCGGCAACCACGATGACCCAACATTGGGTTGAACTCGTGCAACGCCGCAACACGTTCTTTGATCTTCGCTAGTGGAACACCAATTTCCTTGGCCATCTTCTTCATGTCGGCTTCGGTGTGAGGCAGGAATTCGTGAAGCGGTGGATCCAACAAACGGACGGTTACCGGCTTGCCGTTCATCGCTTTGAAGATGCCTTCAAAATCTTTCCGCTGGTGAGGCAACAGTTTCTTAATCGCCTTATTTCGATCCTTGTCATTCTCAGCCAGGATGAAGCGACGAACATCGGTGATGCGATCGCCTTCGAAGAACATATGCTCAGTACGGCAAAGTCCAATGCCTTCGGCACCGAACGCGATTGCAGCAGCCGAGTCGGCTGGTGAATCAGCATTAGTTCGGACGTTGATCTTACGGAACTTGTCTGACCAATCCGAAACAGTTTGGTACATCTTGAAGATCCAGTG
>CAZPTT010000064.1:30087-33950 GCA_964589435.1 uncultured Pirellulaceae bacterium | reverse complement strand
GATTTCCAGCCCTCGGTGTCATGGGGCATCGTGTCTGGAACCCATCGCTATCAGTATCCATCAGGCACATTGCTCGAATACGCCGACTGCATTCAAACAGACGCGGCGATCAATCCGGGTAACTCCGGCGGAGCTTTATTTGACGCCGCCGGTGAACTGATCGGAATCAATGGCCGCGGCTCATTCGAAAAACGAGGCCGAGTCAACGTTGGCGTTGGGTACGCGATTTCGATCAATCAGATAAACAACTTTATCGATCACTTGGCGAGCGGAAGAATCGTGGATCATGCGACTTTGGGGGCGACGGTTAGAACGGGCAATGACGGAAAAGTCCGTATCGCGAATGTCCTTGAGCTATCCGACGGCTTTCGGCGCGGCATTCGAGTCGACGACGAGGTCTTGAGTTTTGCTGGGCGAGATATCGAAACAGTAAACCAATTCAAGAACGTGCTGGGTATTTACCCCAAAGGTTGGCGAGTTCCCATCGCACTGCGTCGTGACGATCCCGCAAAAGGCAAGATTGAATTGGAAACGGTTGTTCGGCTGAGCGGCATACATTCGGCAGGGCAACTGGCCGAAAAAATTCAAGGAGCCAAGCCCCGTACGAATCCAGGCAAACCTCAACGAGATGAGGAAGACAATTCCGACCGCGAATCGTCGCCAGAGCTAAGTGGTGTTCCTCAAAAATACGCACACATGTTCGAAGCGCGGCGAGGGTTCGCAAACTATTATTTTAATCGCTCCAGAAGAGATCAAATCTGGGAAGGTTTTCTTCAACATGGTGATTTCACCAAGCAGAAATTCAACTGGCGACTGACCGGCGCTCTTACCGACGGTCGGCCCGTTGCGGTCGTGTTGACCGATGGGAATTCTGGCATTCAGCTAGATGGCGAAACTTTCGTTTTGGAAGACAGTTTCGATCTGGCAGATCAACTACAACCGCCTGTGAAGAATGGCCTGTTGGTTGCCTTGCACACTTGGCGAACGCTGCTAATCGTCGGGCCACAGCGCTTCGGCGAAGTCATTTATTTTGGTAGCATTCCGGATGCGGTGACCAATGCCCAAGTCGACATTTTGACAGCGCGCCGCGAAGGTCTCGAAAGCCATTTCCTTTTTGATCGGAATGACCAACGGCTTTTGGGAATAGAGCTTTTTTCCGGCGTGGATCAAGATCCATGCATCATTCGTTTTGCGAACTATCAAAACGATGGGAAGCTATTGGTTCCAAGTGAAATCACCGTCACCCAAGGCGATCAGCAGCCTTCGCTTCTGCAAGTCAACCAGTTTGAGTTTTTGGAAATTGAAAAGTAAATACGATTTGATGATTTCTCAAACGCAACCATTCATTTCCAAGATCATGTCTTCGTCACGGTCTTGGCTGACAACACTTTGGATCGGAATGCTGTTGACGATTTTGCACACCAGTAATTTTGCTGCTCTCGCACCGGCCCAAAGCGTTCGCGACACCGTGTCTGATGTTCGCTCCAAGATCGTCAAAATTATGGGAAGCGGTGGGTTTCAAGGTCTGGAGCCTTACCAATCTGGCTTCCTGGTTTCGAGTGACGGTTACATTGTGACGGTCTGGAGCTACGTTTTGGATAGCGACGCGGTGACCGTGACGCTTGATGATGGCACAAACCTTGACGGGAAGCTCATTGGCTACGATCCCCGGGTCGAAATGGCGATCCTGAAAGTTGAGGCGGGTGCGTTAGCTTTTTTTGACCTTCAGAAGCCTGAAGAATCAGGCAACAAGCGAGAGGTTCGCGATCGCGTTATCACAAATGAGGTGGTGGCTGGTCAGCGCATACTTGCGTTCAGCAACTTGTTTGGCGTTGCTACGGGAAACGAACCGGTCAGCGTTCAAATGGGAGTCGTTGCGGCCCGCACGCAACTGCGTGCGCGGCGCGGCTCGTTCAACTCCCCCTACCGTGATGAGGTCTTAATTTTGGACGCGATGACGAACAACCCAGGATCAGCCGGCGGGGCAGTGACGGACCTGAGGGGAGGACTGATCGGGATGATCGGCAAAGAACTGAAAGATGAAGCCACAGGCAACTGGCTGAATTTCGCGATACCGATGGCTCAACTCAGTCGTTCGATTCGCGAAATTAGATCAGGACGAATGGTCGTCCCAACGGCTTCTCAAACCGACAAACCGACTGAGCCCATCACCTTGGCGTTGCTTGGGATACGATTGGTGCCAGATATCGTCAGCAATACGCCACCGTTTGTCGACGCGATGGATTTTGATTCAGCCGCTACACGAAACGGCCTGAAGCGGGACGACTTGATCATCGAGATTAGTGGAAAACTGACGCCAAGCATCAAGGATGTCGTCGAATTGCTTTCGCAAATCGATCGAGAGGATGCATTCGAAATGACAGTTCAGCGCGGTGCCGAGTTCGTGACAATTACGATGAGTTTGCTGCGATGAAAATGGTTGCGATGGAATTAGTTGCGAGTAGATTTACCCAGTGTCTGGCGATGCGAGGTAAATTTGAATTTTGCGTTAAGTGGTTGCTACCTTCGCTCCTGCTGACTGTCCTTGCCGTCAGTCCAATTCTCGCTCAAGAATCGGCGCAAACAGGCTCATCGCGCCAAACTTCATCGCGCCAAACTTCATCGCGCCAAACTTCATCGCGATTAGGTTCCTCTCTCACGCAGGCAACGTTTTCACAAACAGTTTCCAAGGCGGTTGAGGTCATTGATCGTTCACTGATTCGATTTGAAACGATTGGCGGATTGGACAAAATTCAGGGTAAAGTGACTCAAGCGGGGCCGTCGACCGGCTTGGTAATTTCCGAAGACGGATTTGTGATTTCTGCGGCGATCAACTTTTCACATCAACCAACCGCAATTTTTGCTCGACTTCCGGATGGAAATCGTGTGGCTGCGAAAATCGTCAGCCGTGACACCAGCCGCAATCTTGTTCTCCTCAAGCTGGACTCCTCGATTCGATGGGACGTGCCTCGGTCTGTACCTCGGGGCCAATTGATTGTTGGCCAGTTCGCGATTGCAATCGGAAAAACGTATGCTCAAGACCGTGCCAATGTTTCCGTAGGAATCGTCAGCGCTACGAATCGGATATGGGGAACAGCGATTCAAACCGACGCCAAAATCTCTCGGGCGAATTATGGCGGCCCACTGATTGATAAGAACGGCCAAGTGATTGGAATCCTGGTTCCACTCGACTCGTCTAGCGACGGACTCCAGGCTGGAACGGAATGGTACGATTCTGGAATCGGATTTGCAGTGCCACTGGATGAGCTGTGGCCGGGAATTGAAAAGATGAAGACTGGTGAAACGCTCCGACGTGGCTTGCTGGGAATCGCGTTGAAAGGCACCGACATTTACGCCGATCCGGCGGTCATCGAATTTTGCCAGAACACTTCACCGGCTTGGCAAGCTGGACTGCGACCAGGAGATGAGATTGTCGATTTCGATGGCCAGACGATCACCCGTCCGGCACAGTTCAAGCACGCACTTGGGCCGCTTTACGAAAACGATTCCGTTCGTATTACGGTGGAACGAAATGGCGAGCTGTTGCGATTTGATGTTGAACTTGTCGGTGACATCGAGGCCTATCAACCAGTAGGGATTGGTATCATTCCCCAAAATCAACAGGCGTCTTCATTGATCATCGAGCACGTACTCAAAGACAGTGGCGCTGAGCGGGCCAATATTTCGCCAGGTGACCAATTGCTTTCAATCAACGAAAAAGCCGTCGCGAATTGGGATGCTGCCAGAAGTATCTTAGCCGGTCACGCGTCGGGTGAATCAATCCGAATGAGGCTCTCGCGGAATAGTCGATCGTTTGAAGTAAACGTCTTAGTCGGAAATCGCTCGGCCCACGTGCCTCTTGA
>CAZPTT010000064.1:22623-29987 GCA_964589435.1 uncultured Pirellulaceae bacterium | reverse complement strand
GATCGTTTGAAGTAAACGTCTTAGTCGGAAATCGCTCGGCCCACGTGCCTCTTGAAGTGCCCGTCGAGAACGCGGCTAAGACCAAACCCGAAAACGCCAAACCAAAAAACGCCAAGGTGATTGAGGTTGCCACTGCTGGCTCTTCCTTTCAATGCTTCGCTCTAATTCCTGATCCCACGCAACACAATGCGGCGCCCGGCGTTGTCGTTTGGGTTCCCGAGCCGGGGGAAGTTGATCGAGTCATTTTCGTGAAGCAATGGCAGAAAGCCTGTACCGCTCGAAACTTGATTCTGTTGGTTCCTCAATCCCTGAAAGCAGATCGTTGGCAACTGGAGGAGTCCCAACAGATCGTCGGTGCGATCGAAATGCTGGCCCAACGGGTTCAGCTGAATTCGGTGCGCATCACGATTGGAGGGTCGGGAACTGGTGCGGCGATGGCGTCGCTTGTCGCCAGTCAACGCCGCGACCTGATCCATGGTTTGGTTCTATTCAATGCCGGAATCCCAAACCGAGTCGCCAAACTGGAAACGGCTCCCAGCCAACCGCTAATGGTCTTGCTGGCGGCGACTCCGACATTTGAAGATAAAGACGCGTATGCTCAAACCGTCGCTCGGCTTCATTTAGCCAAGCTTCCACTAGCGATCGAAAAGCAAGAAACCGCCGAGATTGAAGACTGGATAGAAATCATTACTCGCTGGTCTGCTTCGGTCGATCGACTTTGACGGATTCGACTTAAGCGGCTTGGGCGCGTGGAAGCCAGACTCATCGCTTTGGCCAAAACTAAATCGTTCTGCCTAACTTTGTCCTGCTTAACTTGGCCCCGCTTAACTTGGCCCCGCCTAACTTTGTCCTGCTTAACTTGGCCCCGCATTAAATTGTCCCAGACCGTTGGGGGGCAATCCCACCGTATCTGCAACTCGGCGAGGAACAGTCTCGGCATACTGAATCAAATGAGACATGCTTGCTGCCGCGACGACCGAATTAAGGCGACTTAGAATTGACTCCGAAACACCAGATCCACCAACTACCAGACTAACGCTCGGATCAATGGCAGCTCGAAACTGATTCAATTCACTGATCAATTGCGATTCGTTGGCGACTTGGGAAATGCTCAGCCAAAATAGTTCGGGGCGTTCGGTTTGCGCGATTTCCAAATAAGTCGTTAAAGGAACATTCCCGTCTAGCGACCTAGCATTCCACCCCGCACCAGCCAGGCAAATCTCGGCCGACAAGGTCGGCACGCTGAACGGTTCCTGAGATATCGATCCGCCGATCACTTTCCTAGCCGTTTCAGGGGCATCGGGAATCATTTTCCGAAGTGACTTCATGGCGGCAACACAAACTTCGCAGCCACGTCGCTCTTGGTAAACGTCCAGTTTTCCACTACTCCAGTCGACGCCGATCTTTGCAAACGCAGGCGTGATGACTTCGTCGACAATTTTCTGAAGCGGCCAAAGATTGACAAACAGGTACACAAACAGGTCTCGGCTACCTCGTTCATTTCCGTCGATCAAATGCTGGTAAAGCAGATCTTGCGCCGCAGCGCTCGATGAAATGGAATGAGACTCGGCCCTCGGAAGGTCAATGACCTCAGGTTCTTGTAACGAGCTCTCGTTCTTGTGAAGAAAGGAAATGATATCCGCATGACTCAAGCGGCGATGTCCACCGGCTGTTTTACTCGCTGATATCTTTCCAGAATCGCACCAACGTTTAAGCGAAGATTCGCTAACGCCGATCGCTTTGGCGACCGCTTTAGGTGAATATTGAATTTTAGCCTCGGTCAACGTAGTCTCCTGGTGATATTGACGAATTGAACGAATTCCGCCGTTTTCGTTCCCAATTAGCAGCAAATTAAACGATTTCTTGTTCATGACATAGGCTAAATTGAAAAATGAACGTTATTTGTTGTCCAAGCCTACGGTCAAACCAACCGGCTTAAAATCGTTCATGCAACAGTTGCCCAACAGTCATTATGCTTACTCCGTCTTTAAAGTTCGAGGTATTTTTTGATGGGCAGTGTCCATTATGCAAACGCGAAATTGATTTCATAAAAAAGAAAGACAGGACAGGCCAACTGTTGCTGACCGATATTTCGTCGGACGAATTTGTCGAGGCCGACGTGCCACTTGAGAGACTTATGAGGGAGATACACGGCAAACTTCCCAACGGCGATTACGTGACAGGCGTCGAAGTTTTTCGTCAAATTTATCAGCGGGTTGGTTTCGGCGGACTGGTGAGTACGTCGAGGTTTCCGATCATCCGCCATCTGTTAGATTTGGGCTATCGGGCCTTTGCTTTTCTCAGATTTAAACACGCTGTACGTCGCATGAACAAAGCTAAATGTTCGAACAAAAGTTCGTCCGTCGCCCAGCAGGGTGCTTCGTGCGATTTGCTGCCTTCGGCTCCGTTGGGTTCGACGAGTCACTCTCGAGCCTCCAGCGGTGAAGGCCGCACGGGTTCATGAGAATCGCGATTATCGGCGGTGGTATTTCCGGGATGGTTTCTGGATACAAACTGCACCGCGATCATGATGTCACACTCTTTGAGGCCAACTCGTACATCGGTGGGCATACCGACACCCACGACGTAACGCTCGAAGGTCGCGAGTACGCTGTTGATACGGGTTTCATCGTCTTCAACGATCGGACGTATCCCAACTTCATCGGCCTCCTCGACGAACTGCGCGTTGATTCGCAACCGACTCAAATGAGTTTTAGCGTCAGTTGCGAGAGAACCGGACTTGAGTATCGTGGAGCCGATTTGGGCGGCTTGTTCGCACAGCGACGGAATTTTTTCAATCTCAAGTTTTATCGTCTGCTGTGGGATTTACTTCGTTTCAATCGACTGGGCAACGAACTACTGAACAGCGAATCGGAATCTGAATCAGTTCAGCAATTCCTCGATCGCCATGGATTTTCGAAATCATTCATTGAGCAATATTTTTTTCCGATGGGCGCTTCGATCTGGTCAGCACCATTCGAAACATTTTCGCAATTTCCGATTCGCTTTATCGCCGAGTTCTACAAAAACCATGGCTTGCTGGGTGTGACGGACCGGCCTCAATGGCGTGTCATCAAAGGCGGCTCCAAATCATACATTGCTCCGTTGACGCGTCACTGGAAAGATAGGATTCGCTTGAATTCGCCAGTGACTCGTGTCCTGCGGAACCCGCGAAACGTGACCGTCGAATTGGGCGATCAACAAGAAACATTCGACCACGTAATTTTTGCCTGCCACAGCGATCAAGCCATGCAAGTTCTTGGCGATGACATTACGGCGACGGAAGCAGAAATTCTTGGCGAGTTTCCTTACCAGCCCAACACAGCTGTTCTTCACACACAACAATCTTTGTTGCCGAAAAACCGCCGCGCCTGGGCCTGCTGGAACTACTTTAATCCAACAAACCGGACTCAATCAGCGACGGTAACGTACAACATGAACATGCTTCAGTCGATCGACTCGAAGCATGTCTTCTGTGTGACACTCAATGATGACGGTAGAATTGATCCGGCGAACGTGATTGGCACTTTCCAGTATTCCCATCCGATCTTCGGTTTAAAGCGAAAAGCAATGCAGGATCGACACAACGAATTGATCAATCAATACCAAACTTCATTTTGCGTCGCGTACTGGGGCAATGGTTTTGATGAAGTCTTAGTGAATAGCGCACTGGCTGTTGGTCAAGCTCTGGCTTCATCCGAGACGGATACGACGGAGGCAACTGAAGCGGCAGTTTGACCGGATAGAGCCAAGTCATCGAAAACTCGCGAGTGAAGATGAGCCCGTCGTAACAACTGATTTGATAAACACCGAATTCGCGAATGCTGAACTAAGAAGCAAAGATTTGAAAAGTAGTCATTTGAAGAACGCACAATCGAAAAGCAGCGAACTTAAGAGTTGCATCTACGTGGGCTCAGTGCGGCATCGGCGAAAACTACCGAAAGCTCACGAGTTCGGCTTCAAAACGTATTTCCTCTGGCTTGACCTAGACGAACTGGATCGCGTCTTTCGTGGCCGCTGGCTGTGGTCGACGAAGCGATTCGCGTTTGCCCGTTTTAAGGCGTCTGATCACTTGGTGGACTTCGATCAATCGTTGACGCTTCGCCAGCGACTCCGGCAAGCCCTTCGATCCAAAGGTATTACGAAACCGATCGGATCAGTCCGACTGTTGACGCAATTGCGATACTTGGGATTCGCGATGAATCCGGTCAGCTTTTATTATTGCTACGCCGACGACGAATCTGCCAGCCAAACGCTGGTTGCGATCATTGCAGAAGTCAACAACACACCATGGGGTGAGCAACATCTTTATGTAATCCCAGCCGATCCCAGCAAGCGAATGGTCGTTGCGGAGAAAATTGATAAAGACTTTCATGTGTCGCCGTTCATGTCACTCAAAATGCATTACCGGATGATGTTTACGAATCCTGGCGACCAGATCGGCGTCAAAATGGAGAATTTCGAGAAGGGAAAACGCTTATTTGACGTTTCCTTGAAATTAGATAAAAAACGTATTACTCAATGGAATCTAAATCGCCTTCTCATATCGTACCCGCTGATAACGCTAAAGATATTCGCCGGAATTTACTGGCATGCACTGCGGTTGTACCTCAAGCGGATCCCGTTCCACCCACACCCCAACCGCAATGACGGTTCTCCCCCAAGCGACTCGCCTAAGAAACCCAACTCTGCTAAGAATTCCGACTCTCTACTGGCCAATTGATGAACTTCGTTTCGAAACTAAACAGCGGTGCCAACCAAACCGGCGCAAACAAAAACGCCGTCAAGCAACATTTGGTTCCCAAGACTGAACTGCCCATTGACGTTACCCAACCGCACCGGTCAGGTTCGGCGGATTCATGGTTTCGCCGGATGCTATTGAAACGATTGAATCATCTTGAAGGCGGCAGAATTTCGGTGTTCGAAAACGGAACTCTCTCCACGGTTCTCAAGCCGAACGAAAGCAGCGATGCTCGAACGTCCGCCGGCAATTCGAATCTTTCATCCAATGAATTGGTGGCCAGTGTCGTTGTTGCTGACGCTTCTTTTTATCGAAAGATCGTTTTCGGTGGCACGATCGGGTCGGCAGAATCATACATTGACGGCGATTGGGCAACGGATGATTTGACCGGGCTGATCCGAATCATCATTCGCAACTTGAAGAAATTGACGCTGCTGGAGAAGACTTGGGCCCGCGCCAAAAATGGTTGGTATTGGTTTCAACACACGTTCCGACACAACTCCATTAAGGGCAGTCGCCGCAACATCCATGAGCATTACGATCTCGGCAACGAGTTTTACGAGCTCTTCCTCGATCCGACGATGAGCTACTCGTCAGGAATATTCGCGGGTCAAGATTTGAAACAAACGAAATTCAACGATGCCGCTGAGGCAATGCACCGCGCTTCGCGTCAAAAAATGAAAACGGTTTGCGAAAAACTGCAACTGAAATCATCCAACCATATCCTAGAGATCGGTACGGGATGGGGTGGCTTGGCGATCTACATGGCAAAGAATTTTGGCTGCCGGGTAACCACCACGACGATTTCCAGTGAACAGTTTAAGTACGCCCGCGAGGCGATTGATGCTGCCGGACTGTCCGATCAAATTACGATTTTGAAGCAAGATTATCGTGACCTGACAGGTCAGTTCGACAAAATTGTTTCCATTGAAATGATCGAAGCCGTTGGGCATCAGTACTTCGATCAGTTCTTTCAAAAGTGCTCGCAACTTCTCACCGATTCAGGATTGATCTTACTGCAAGCCATCACGATGAGTGAGCAAAACTACGCCTATCATATTCGGCATGTAGATTTTATTCGCCGTTACGTTTTTCCAGGTGGTTGCTTGCCATCGATCGTCGCTCTTAACCAGTCCGTGGGTCGAGTTACCGACATGAGAGCTTTGCACACCGAAGACATCACGGAACACTACGCTCAATCGTTAAGTTGTTGGCGATCCGAATTTTGCGCCAAGCTCGATCGCGTGCGAGAGCTTGGATACGACGAATCGTTTATTCGCCTTTGGCATTTTTACCTGTGCTATTGCGAAGCTGCTTTTGCAGAACGGCGCGTCCACCTTGCCCATTTGGTTTATGCAAAGCCTGGCTGCGAGATCGATCCAGTCAACGATTATCGTCCGTCCGTTCGCAGCGAATCATCTTTACGAAATTCAACGAGGACGCCTCACATCTCGCGGCAACAGGTCGGAAGTTAATTTTGTCATCCTTCTCTCTCAAACGCATGCTCCATTTTGCTTTTTCCTATGGCACTTACAGATACACTCATCGATCTAGTTGAACGCGGTTTGGTTCCGGATTCACTCACTCGAATCGGTATTCGAAGATTACTTCGCAAACGTTTGCAAGCCGTCGATCAGGGAAGTCAAGATTCGAATCGCTCCCGGCAAGATGACTTGATCAAGGAATTTGTCTCTGGCCCGATCGCTTTGCTTCCCGAGAAAGCGAACGAACAACATTACGAAGTTCCGGCGGAACTGTTCCGCTTGACGCTTGGAAAACGACTGAAATACTCAAGTTGCTTTTGGGACGTTGGAATCGAAGCTTTGGACGATGCGGAAGTCTTGGCGCTCGAACAAACATGTCAGCGGGCAGAAATTTCCGATGGCCAGCAAATTCTCGAGCTTGGTTGCGGATGGGGTTCACTTACTTTGTGGATGGCCGAAAAGTATCCCAACGCAAACATAACCGCGGTTTCAAATTCGAGTTCGCAGCGCGAATTTATTCTGCGAACTGCGGACGAGCGTGGCGTCGCGAAAAATTTGCAGGTGATCACTTACGACATGAATGATTTCGACACCGAGCAGTCGTTTGATCGCGTTGTCTCGATTGAGATGTTCGAACACATGAGAAACTACGAAACGCTGCTGCGTCGAATCTCAAGCTGGCTGGCTGAAGACGGAAAACTGTTCGTGCATATCTTCTGCCACAAAGCGTTGACCTATAAATTCCAAGACGAAGGATCCAGCGATTGGATGAGTCGCTACTTTTTCTCCGGCGGCATCATGCCAAGCAACGAACTGTTGTCGCATTTCCAAAACGATCTGGCGTTGGCAAAACAATGGTCGTGGAATGGCGTTCACTATCAAAAGACAGCTGAAGCTTGGCTGGCCAATATGGATTCTAACCGCACTGAAATCATGAAGGTTCTCACATCGACTTACGACCAGGACGCGAATCGCTGGTTCAACCGGTGGCGGATGTTCTATTTGGCTTGCAGCGAACTGTTCGGTTTCGATGGCGGCAACGAATGGTTCGTTGGGCACTACCTGTTTGAAAACAGTTTGGCACCGAACGGCCAAGAAGCAATTCAAGCTAAGGAAATTCAAGCTAGGGAAATTCAAGC
>CAZPTT010000064.1:0-22523 GCA_964589435.1 uncultured Pirellulaceae bacterium | reverse complement strand
GCCAAAAAATAGATTGGCATCCGATCAACTGATTCCATCCGGACGAAGTTATCACAAAACGCGATCGAAAAATTCGCCATCGACCAATTGCAGTTTCCCTAAAAGCCATTCGCTGGTTCAGTGGACGATTCGCCACGTGATTTTGTCATTCGGCTCGGCGTGACGCCAAAAACCGGGCTATCACTAAACAATCGAGTCCCTACAATGTCGACAGCGGAGCAATTTCTATTCAACTCAGTCCTCAACTTGCCACCCGGCATGTTGCTATGGAAGGGAAGCCCATGTCTGACGCGCAAATGCCCGAATCAACCAAAACCGATTCGCTGAAGTCGTTGATCGCCTGCGGAACGAAGTTATGGCTGGACAGCATCGATCCTGATCTTGTTTTGCAAGCCAAGAAAGATGGCGCGACGGGAGCCACTTCCAACCCAATCATCATCGCTAACTTACTCAAGTCAGGTCGCTTCGATGACGAAATTCAAGGCTTGATGAGCGGCAATGATTGCAACGAATCTGTTGCTTGGGAAATGACCGATCTGTTGGTCAAGCGAGCACAAAAAGTCTTTCTCAGCAGTTGGGAACGGTCATCAGGAAACGATGGCTACGTTAGCTTTGAGCTCGATCCGCTAATCGAAGATCCCAACAGCGACACACCGTTGGCCAAACGAGTCGGCCAATACATCGAGCTTGGCAAAAAATGGGCCAACGAACACAAGACTCGAATGATCAAGGTTCCGGCGACGCCGGCAGGTTTGGCGTCTTTGGAAGATTTGGCGGCAGCGGGAATTCCCTTGAATGTCACTTTGATTTTTTCTGATCGACAGTATCAAACGGCGCGGGATGCAATCTGGCGTGGTGCTCAAAAATGCGAAAACAAAAACTACTTCAAGAGCGTTTACAGTATCTTCATTTCTCGAATTGACGTTTACACGGCTCAGCATTGCCCAAATCTTTCTGAGGCCGCGCAAGGCCAAGTCGCGCTGCTCAATGCGAAACGAATTTGGGAATCCAATCAATCGTTTTGGGCCGACAAAGAATGCCCGCTCGATCAAGAAATCGTTTTCGCCAGTACGGGCACCAAGAATCCAGCCGATCCGCCGTGGAAATATGTTGCGGAACTCGCCGGTAGCGATGTCCAAACCAATCCTCCCGCGACGAATCAAAAAGTTTCGGAAGTCGATATGACGTTCAGCCGAAAAGTTGATCAGTTGCCACCAGAAGAAGTCATTGCCGAGATTGATGAGAAGGTTGACTTTAAACATTTGGAAGAAACTTTGATGCAAGAAGGCATCGCGAAATTCGCCAGCCCACAAAAAGAACTCCTCGCTCTGATCGATCAGTTACGTTCGTCCTTGGTCAGCTAGGACGCGCAAAGATCTTTTTCATCGGCTAAAGCGGCGACGCCCACCAAGCTAATCACAATACCGTTCAATGAACTTAGCGTGAATTGATCGTAGTGAACTCGCGGCTTTCCTCCGCCTTGCGAACGTAGCAACGACAAAACATTTGCGATTTGGATCAAAACCTCGCGGTCAAATTCACTTCGTTCTTTCACCTGTTTCGTTTGTTTCGCGGTTGCTGAAAACCAAAATGCTCAAAGCATTCGAGCCACCGCGAACTGGCAAAATATACAGATAGGCGAATCATGTGGAAGTCGAAACAGGTTTAGCTGACGAGCTCGGCGATGCGACCACTTAAGACCAACTGCTTGACCGCCTCGATATCATGGTGGAACGGACGATCGGTTTCGTAAAAGTCGACTTCGCTTCTAACCGCGTCGTGAACGGAGCGAAGCTTCGCACTCGTTTCCAGCGGCTTACGGAAGTCGATTCCTTGGCAAGCCGCCAGCAGCTCGATGCCGATAATCGTCGCGAGATTTTCGCACATTGAATGAAGTCGAATCGCGGCATAGGTTGCCATGCTAACGTGATCTTCCTGGTTTGCACTGGTCGGAAGACTGTCGACACTGGCGGGGCTGGCCAGTTGTTTATTCTCGCTCGCCAACGCCGCTGCGGTGACTTGGGGGATCATGAACCCGGAATTCAAGCCACCGTCTTTGACGAGAAAAGGTGGTAATTCGCTGAGATGTTGATCGATCAACAAAGCCAGCCGCCGCTCAGACAGCGAACCGACTTCAGCAATCACAACCGCCAATTGATCGGCCACAATGGCCACCGGTTCGGCATGAAAGTTTCCGCCAGACAAGATTTCTCCTTCGTCACCGTCACAAAAGACAAGTGGATTGTCAGAAACCGCGTTTGCTTCACAAAGTAGAACCGTTTCAATGTGTCGCATCGAATCCAGGCAAGCCCCCATGACTTGTGGTTGGCATCGCAGCGAATAGGGATCTTGAACTCGGCTGCAGTCACGATGCGAATCTCGAATCTGGCTGCCTGTAAGCAAGTCTCGATATCGTTTAGCACATTCGATTTGCCCTGGCTGATTGCGAATCTCATGAACACGCGGATCAAAAGGTGTGTCGCTTCCCAGTGCAGCATCAACAGAAACTGCGCCTGCGACGATCGCTGATTCAAAAATTTGACGGCCGCGGTAAAGCCCCGCCAACGCCAGCGCGGTTGAGACTTGGGTGCCATTAAGCAAAGCCAGTCCCTCTTTGGCTTGTAGCTGCAGCGGTTCGATTTGATGCTCTTTCAAGGCCTCGGCTGCCGGTCGCTCAACGCCTGCGAGCCTAACGGCACCTTCTCCAATCAACGCCAGGCTCATGTGAGCCAACGGAGCCAAGTCGCCGCTGGCTCCCACCGAACCCCGTGACGGAATGCAAGGCAAAATGCCGGCATTGAGAAACTTCAAAAGTGTTTCGATGACCACGGGCCGAACACCCGAATACCCTCTCGCTAAGCTTGTTAGTTTCAACGTCAGAACTAGCCGCACGACTCGGTCGTCTAGCAATTCGCCTGTTCCTGCGCAGTGTGACCGAACAAGGTTCAGTTGAAGTTGGCTGAGGTTTTCGTCGGAAATTCTCTTGTTCGCAAGTAAGCCGAACCCAGTATTAACGCCGTAAACCGTCCGACCACTGGCCAGTACTTCAGCAACGGCGCGCTGGGAACGCTTGACGTTCTCCCAGCATGAATCGTTTAGCTCGATAGCGGTCGAGCCGTCGGTGTTAGATCGATAAATGGATTCAAGCTGTTCGTGCAGCAAGTCACCTGGATTGAGCTTCATGAGTTTTTGGTTTGGGTGAAGTGAGTCTAAATCAATTGGATGCGTATGTTGTTGGCCGTTGTTTGCGAGCCCAACGGCATGCTGTTCGTAGCGGCCAAGCGCGAGCCCTCCGGTCGATTGGTGGATTTACTTGTGATTCACCGGACGGCTTGCGCCGTTCCGCTGGGGTTTTAATCCGGGGCCAACGGATTGGTCACCAGCCGGCAGGTGCTTCTGTTAAGCCGCTAGGGGGCACTTGATTCGGGGTCGCACATTGAGTTACCGAACGACCGCCTTATCACTCACTCATTCGCAACTTGGCAAGTCGAGACCTTTCTCGTTGGCGCACTCGATCGCAATGTCATAACCCGCATCGGCGTGACGCATGACGCCGGTGGCGGGATCGTTTGTTAAGACTCGCTCCAATCGAGCGGCTGCTTCCTCGGTTCCGTCGGCGACAACCACGACCCCAGAATGTTGAGAAAATCCCATTCCAACTCCGCCGCCATGGTGAAGGCTGACCCATGTCGCACCAGACGCCGTGTTAAGCAATGCGTTTAATAGCGGCCAATCGGAAACGGCGTCCGAGCCATCCTGCATGGCTTCCGTCTCGCGGTTGGGGCTGGCGACCGAACCAGAATCTAAATGGTCGCGGCCAATAACAACCGGCGCAGACAATTCACCTGTTTTGACCATCTCATTGAATGCCAACCCAAGCCGATGTCGGTCACCTAAACCTACCCAGCAGATTCGCGCCGGGAGTCCCTGAAATTGGATCTTTTCATTCGCCATATCCAGCCAGTTGTGAAGATGCGGATCGTCAGGGATCAACTCCTTGACTTTGCGATCGGTGGCATAGATGTCATCCGGATCGCCCGACAAAGCCGCCCAGCGAAATGGCCCGATACCCTGACAGAATAATGGACGGATATAAGCCGGGACGAAGCCAGGAAAGTCGAACGCATTTTCGACTCCTGATTCCAACGCCATTTGCCGAATATTGTTTCCGTAATCAACCACTGGAATTCCCATCGCTTGGAAATCCAACATCGCTTGAACTTGCACCGCCATCGATTGCTTCGCTGCCGAGACTACACCGGCAGGATCGGAGGCCCGTTCAGCGGCGGCTTTCTCAAGTGACCATCCGGCTGGCAAATAGCCATTGAGCGGATCGTGGGCGGAAGTTTGGTCGGTCACTGCGTTAGGCTTAATGCCCTGCTCTACCATTTTCGGATAGAGTTCCGCAGCATTGCCAAGCAAACCAACCGAGATCGCTTCACCAGCCGAACAGGCCGATTCAATAACCGAAAGTGCTTCCTCTAAGGAATCGGTTTTCTTGTCGACGTAGCCGGTCTCCAGCCGCTTGTCGATTCGCCATTCGTCGCATTCAATCGCCAGCATGCACGCGCCCGCCATTGTCGCAGCCAGCGGTTGCGCGCCACCCATTCCTCCAAGCCCTGCCGTTAGGATCCATTTACCCTTGAGGTCACCGCCAAAGTGTTTCTTGCCCATCGAAACAAACGTTTCATAGGTTCCCTGCACGATGCCTTGGCTGCCAATGTAGATCCAAGATCCGGCCGTCATTTGGCCGTACATCATCAGCCCTTTTCGGTCGAGTTCGTGAAAGTGCTCCCACGTCGCCCAATTCGGAACAAGGTTGCTGTTGGCAATCAAAACGCGTGGGGCATCGGCGTGTGTTCGGAAAATCCCAACGGGTTTTCCGGATTGAATCAGCAACGTCTCATCAGTTTCCAAACGCTTCAACGAGTCGACGATGTTGTCAAAGCATTTCCAATTTCTCGCAGCCTTCCCGATGCCGCCGTAGACGACAAGCTCGTCCGGGTTTTCTGCTACGTCGGGGTCGAGATTGTTCATCAGCATTCTAAGCGGAGCTTCCGTCAACCAGCTTTTGCAAGTCAGCTTGGTTCCACGCGGCGAAACAATCTTTCGAGTCTTGGTTTCCGTCATCGGCCTCGTCTCCAGTCGTTAAGCTTGTTGGTTAATGAATTTTCAGATACCGTGACGACCAATAAGGTTTACGGTACTACCAGGATTTCATTTTCAACCACTCGATGAGTTGCAAGTCTAACGCGGTTGGACGGCAAGCGTAAACACGAACGCGACAAATGATCGGTTGAAGTTATGAAACTGTTACTTGCGCTCACATTTTGAACTTCTTCAGCGACCACATATTGAGAATTGAGTTCGATGAATAAGATCTCCAAATCAGAAAAACTGTTCCGTGGGTTTCGCATCGCAACGATGGACTGTGCGGTTGCGACTTCATACGGAATGCTCGATGCTCATTCGATTGGAGTGAGCAACGGAAAGATTGATTGGGTTTTACCCGATGCGAAGATTGCAGGACTTGAGCTGAATGAGACGGAGGTCGTCGACGGCGCTGGAAAACTCTTAACGCCAGGCTTGATCGATTGCCACACGCATCTGGTATACGGAGGAAACCGAGCCGATGAGTGGGCTCGACGGCTGGCAGGAGAAAGTTACGAGTCAATTGCACACCAAGGAGGCGGGATTCTTTCTTCAGTTCACGCGACTCGAGCCGCCAATGAAGAGTCGCTTTTCAAATCTGCGAAGACTCGCCTGCAATGCCTGATCCGGGAGGGTGTCACGACGGTCGAAATCAAATCAGGCTACGGGTTGGATTTAGATTCAGAGTTGAAAATGCTTCGTGTGGCGAATCGACTGGGCGAAGAACTGGATGTCGATGTTGAATCGACGTTGTTGGCTGCCCATGCAGTACCGCCTGAATTCAAAGGCCGGGCTGGCGAATATGTTGATTTAGTTTGCAACGAAATCATGCCGGCCGCCAAACGATCATGCTCGGCTGTCGACGTCTTCTGCGAATCGATCGCGTTTGATCTAACCGCTTCGAAGCGAGTGCTGGAGACCGCGGCAGGAATGGGACTGAAAACGAAAATTCATGCGGAACAGCTTACGCGAACAGGTTCGGCTGTCATGGCGGCACAGATTGGAGCACTCTCGGCCGATCATTTGGAGTATTTAAGCGAATCCGATTGTCAAACGATGGCGGATACGGAAATCGTTGCGACTTTGCTTCCCGGAGCGTTTTACTGCTTGCAAGAAAAGCAAAAACCGCCGGTACAGGCCCTCTTGAAGCACAATGTTCCTATAGCCATCGCGACAGATTCGAATCCCGGAAGTTCCCCGATCGAATCGCTTTTACTGGTGGCCAACATGGCTTGCAATCTGTTTGGCTTGACTGCTGAGCAAGCGTTTGCAGGGATCACGCGTAACGCCGCCCAGGCATTGGGGTTGCTGGAGTCTCGGGGCACGGTCGAGGCCGGCAAGGTCGCGGACTTTGCTGTCTGGCAAGCAGAAACCCCGGCGGAGTTTCTATACGCGTTAGGTGGACAACCGTGTGTCGCATCTTTCAAGGGCGGCAATCAAGTATTGTGGAACGAATGACATGACAAATGATGGGATGCCGATCGAAGGAAGCCAGCACAGAGCGAAACGATTTCGGATTCAGTCCGCGCTGATCGGTGACAAATGGATTGACGACTGCTTGCTGTTAGTTGAAAACGGCCTGATCGTGGCTGTCGAGAAAATGTCCGACGATGAAATGAAAAGCCCAGCTTCAAACCACGAAACCATTGAAGGCTGCGTAGTTCCGGGAGTCGTGAACGTTCACAGCCATGCGTTTCAACGTGGGTTTGCGGGACTCAGTGAGTTTCGGACTTTGCTGAGCACATCGTCTACCTCTTCTACGGGCGCACCTCAGTACGATTCATTTTGGTCATGGCGTAAGTTGATGTACGACTTCGTTTGGAAGCTCTCGCCAGAAGATGCTTATGTGATTGCCAAGCAAGTCTATCTGGAAATGTTGGCAGTGGGCTACACATGGGTGGGTGAATTTCACTACCTGCACAACGATAAAGAGGGTAAGCAATTTCAAGCCGTTGGAGAAATGTCAGATGCCCTAATGAACGCCGCGAAAGATGCCGGGATTGGAATTCGACTATTGCCGACATTGTATCAGCAGGGCGGTTTCGGTCGCGAACTTGAGGCAAAGCAGAAACGATTTGAACTCAACGAGGATCAGTTTGTACAACTAGTTGTCGAAACGAATCGGAAGTGGAAGGCTGAACCACATTGCCAGGTCGGTATGGCGATTCATTCGCTGCGGGCGGTTGATGTAAGCGTTGGGCGTCGAGTGGTTGAATCGATTCGATCCGAATTGCCAAATTGCCCAATTCATATTCACGTCTCCGAACAGTTGGCTGAGTTGGAAGAATGCCAAGCCGCGACTGGGAAGACTCCGATCAATTTCCTCTACGATTCTTTCGACGTTGATGAAAGCTGGTGCTTAATTCATGCGACGCATGCCAACCAATCGGAGCTTTCAATGATCGCTCAATCCGGAGCTGTGATTGGTCTGTGCCCGACTACGGAGGCCAACTTAGGCGACGGCATCTTTCCAGCCGAGGAATTCTTGGCGATGAATGGAAGATTTGCAGTCGGCAGCGATAGTCATGTGGCGATCAATCTAGCCTCTGAACTGCGAACGATTGAGTATGGCCAGCGGCTTAGCAAGCATCGGCGCGCGGTATTGGGCTCCGAAAGTGAATCTGTTGGGGCAAGGTTATTCCGATCGGCGGCGAAGTGGGGCGGGAAGGCAATTGGCGCGCAGACAGGGACACTAACAATTGGCAATCGCGCTGATTTTCTGGTTGTCGATTCTGCACATGCGGCGATTGCGGGAGTCCGTTCAGATCGACTGCTTGATCGGTTGGTGTTTTGCGAACATGAAAATCCAATTTCCAAAACTTTCATTGCTGGTGAATCCGTCGACGTCCGATCGCGTTTGGATTCTCACCGGAATGATTTCGTGCAAACGATGATGGCGTTGCACGGGAGCTAAATTTAATTTGATCCAAAATCGCCTCAGTCGCTGATTGACTTAGCCTTAGATTGGCATAGGCTCCGATTGGTGTGGTGAACGATTTGCTGAATCGCTACCATTGGAAACCGAATTCCCGGCAACCTCTCGCCATCGCCAACCATCACTTCGTCACTTCCAAGTTCATTTTTTCGAATCTTCGATGCTGTTTTGGTTTTTCTTTGTATGATGAACCTACAGCGCGGGCATTTTCAATTGGAAGTTTTTCTTGATGTCAAAATCCCAATCTCAATCCCACGACGATTTCGAGGATCATCAGCCAACACGTCTTGCTGACAGTACAGGGGGAAGTTCCCAGCCTACTGCCGGCGGCGCTTCGTTTTCAACCTCGGATTGGATCGGCCCTTACAAGCTGTTGCAACGAATCGGCGAAGGCGGCATGGGTGAAGTATGGATGGCCGAACAGCAGAAGCCCGTTCGCCGCCGCGTCGCTCTCAAACTAATTCGTGGCGACGTGGGAACCAAGGAGACGATCGGACGGTTCGAAGCCGAGCGGCAAGCGTTGGCGATGATGGATCATCAAAATATCGCCAAGGTGTTCGACGCCGGAACGACTCCCAACGGCAACCCGTATTTCGTAATGGAATTGGTAAAGGGAATTCCGTTGACGGAGTACTGCGACAGTCACAAGCTCGGGATCAAGCAGCGATTGGAGCTACTGGTTCCAGTCTGCAAAGCCATTCAGCACGCGCACCTCAAAGGCATCATCCATCGTGATTTAAAACCGTCCAACGTACTCGTGACTTTGTATGATGGAAAACCAGTGCCCAAAGTGATTGATTTTGGACTGGCCAAAGCACTGGATCATCAGCAAAAACTAACTGACAAAACGATGTTCACGGAGTACGGCAAGGTCGTTGGCACGTTGCAGTATATGTCGCCCGAGCAGGCAGAGATGAATGCCCTCGACGTCGACACACGGACTGACATCTATTCAATCGGCGTGATGCTGTATGAATTGTTGACTGGGGTTACTCCGATCGATAAAGATACTTTGCATCAAAATGCCTTGTTCCGGGTTCTTGAGATTATTCGCGAAGAAGAGCCTCAGCGTCCCAGCTACCGGCTGAGCACGACGGGAGACGCCACCTCTGGAGAAATTAGTCTTCAACGAAAACTTCAACCGCAAAAACTTCAGCAGATTTTGCAGGGCGAGTTGGACTGGATCGTAATGAAGGCGTTGGAAAAGGATCGGACACGACGATACGAAACGCCCAACGATTTGGCTGCTGACATTGTTCGTTACCTAAACAATGAGACTGTGTTGGCGCGACCAGCGTCGACGGCCTACAAATTTCAAAAATTCATCAAGAAGAATCGCGGCTGGGTAGCGGCGGCGGCTTCCATCGTTGGTCTCCTGATCGTCGGTTCGGTAGGAACGGGCTGGTTTGCCTTCAAAGCAGAGGCGGCCAGAAAAAAAGCCGTCGCAGAAAACGTCCGCGCGAACCAGTTGGCTGAAGAAGCCGAACATGCGGCTGAAAATGCGCTTGCGGCCGAGAAGCTTGCTCAACTGAGCGAGGCCAAGGCGATCGAGGCCAAAAACGAAGCAATGCTCTCAGCCAAACGGTCGGAAGACGTTTTGAAAGTCGTTACCGATTCGTTCGATTCCGCCAATCCGAACACCGGTGCCAATGCCGATGTTTCAGCAAGAGACGTTCTCTTGAATGCGAAGGATATCCTGGAGAAGTCGGAACTGGATGAAGTCGGCAAAGCGAAATTGCTTGGAAAGCTCACTCAGTTGTTCGTGAATCTGGGTGATTATAAAGTCGCAATCGCGACCGCTGAAAAGCATCTGGAAATCCGACGCGCAATCAACGAGCCCAACGATCCACAGATTTTTCAGATCAGAAATTGGCTTGGCAATGCGACAGCGAAGGCTGGCGATCTGGACGGCGCTATTTCCATTTACGAAGCACTCATCAACGACATTCGCGAAAGCAAGGATCCGAGCAACAAGATTTTGTTTTTGGCGATGAACAATTTGGGAATCGCCTACGGTCAGGCAGAGCGTTATACCGACGCCATCGATATTTTGCGGACGGTAACGGCGGCTCGGGAAGCAACGTTGGGGCCCGACCACACCGATACAGCGCTTTCGATGGGAACGTTGGGAATGACGTTGTCCAAAGCCGGACGATCGAGCGAAGCCATTGAGATTCTCGAACAGACTCATGTCAAAATGAAGGCGGACTTGGGCGAAGACCACCCAACAACGCTGGCCGCACTTTCGAGTTTTGGAAGCGGATATCACCGTGCCGGGGAGTGGGCGAAAGCCGGCGAAATCTACGAGCGGCTGTTGTCCATGCAGAAAAAAAAGCTTGGTGAAGACCATCCGAAAGCTCTCGGCACCATGAACAATTTGGCTTTGATTTATGCCGCGCTCGGAGAACTGGAAAAGGCACTGACTCTTTATGATGAAACGCTAGAGGTTCAAAAAGCTAGGATTGGGTTGGAGCACCGAGAAACTCAGATCACGGTAAGCAATATCGCGTTGGCTCTTCATCGCCTGGTGTTTGAAATCAAAGATCGAATGGTGACTGTCGATTTCGAAGACGCCGCCAGTTTGCTTAATCGCCTTCGCGAATACGAAAGTGAATTCCCAGACGTTGTGCCACCGCGTTGGATTCTGCAAAACCTGCAGACGGCTCAATTGGCAAGTGGCCATAGCGAGGCGGCCGAAAAGACGATTGGACAATGGATTGATGGTGTCAAAGATGCTTTGAAAAAGGAAAAAAGCGACAAAAAGACGTCCGATTTAAAAACAGAGTTGGCGTGGGCGATGACAAGTGATGCCGCCAGCTTGCTGGGACAAAGCAAGTTCGTTTACGCTGAGAAACGCGTCCGGGAAGCATTGGCGATTTCGGAATGCGAAGAAGTCAATCGAGTGAGGTGCGAGAGCATTCGAGCGGTTTGTCTAGCAGAACAGGGATCGTTTGAGCTGGCGGAGCCCATGGCATTGGCTTCTTTCGAACGACTGGAAAAGATGCGTGATTCATTGACCGAACATAATCTTTGGTGTCTGCCTGAATGTGCTTCGCGCGTGCGTCGCGTTTATGAACTCTGGGATCTTTCGCAAGCCGACGGTCAAGAGGATGTGGGTGTTGGGTTCAGCAGACAGGATAAAATCGCGAAGTGGAAGAAAAAGACGGATGTGCTCACGGTTCTCTTAAACGAATCGACTAAATCCGCCATCACCGCTGCCAAAGCTTCCGAGATCAATCTCACGATTTGGAATAAAGTTGCCAAGCCCAATCCAAAGGGTTCGCTTCCGATCAGCGACGGCGAGCTTGCTCAGATGCGTGAAGTTTGTCGTCGTTTTCCAATGGCAAACTATCTGAATTCTCTCGGAGTTACCGAGTATCGAATGGAGAATTTTCAAGACGCCATCTTGGTTGCCAATAAATCTCGCGTCGCGCTTCCTAAGCAGATTCAGCTACCCAATGAGTATCCAATAGATCTGGGCGTCCTAGCCGGCAGTCATTTTCAATTGGGTAATTCGAAACTTGCCAGGCAGTTTCACAAACAGATGAATGAAAACGTGAAACATGAGAAATACAAATCGGATGCCGAATGCCTCGCGTTTGTGAAAGAAGTCAATTCGCTGTTTAGTGAATAAACTTTACGTGTGCAGTTACGGCAAGTTCAGCTTGAATGATAGGATCGGATCGTGTTTTGCCGCATCATCGTCGCTGACGCTCCTTGATAGCGGCCTACAACCTAGTGCTTTGTTCCAATTCAAAGTTCCGGTTCTTCATGTGAGCCGTTTGGGCGCTAGCCCGGTTTTTCGGACGAATCCGTGGCTAGCGCCAAACGGCTCATCCTAAAATCAAATTGGAACAATGCACTAAGCGGCCGACAACCGCTCAGTTTGAGTAACTAGATGCGTTTTAGCGGTCCCAAATCTACAAAAATAAAGACGACAGGACTTGTTTAAAGACCTGCCGCTTTCGTTTTTTTGAAACCGTCGACTCATTGAATGGTCGACGATCATTTCAATACATTTTCAAAAACTTACTTGTCCTTTGCCTCCAATCCAAACTTGCTTCGGTCTGGATATTCTGGACGCTTGGGAGCCGAATAAGGCTTCTCTTCCAATTCTTTCAACATTTGTTTAATCGCAGCATCCAATTGCGGATCACCACCATCAACCATTTTCGCTGGATCATCAATCACTTCGATGTCCGCGTCCACGCCGTGGCCTTCGATGCCCCAAGTTCCATCCTTTTCGTAATAAGCGAAGGACGGCATCGTCACCCCTGAACCATCAATGAGGCTTGGTCCGCCACTGATGCCGACCAATCCGCCCCAGGTTCGCATGCCGATCAGCTTGCCCAGCCCCGCCTGCTTGAACAACGCTGGGAACATGTCGCCACCAGAACCTGCCATGCCGTTGATCAACATGCATTTTGGGCCTTGATGAGAATCTGGCGGCCAAGTCCAATCGCGCCCGTCTCGGCGAGCCCAATAGTTGGTGACCGGACGGTTAAGCAATTCAATGAATCGCGTCGGAATCTGTCCGCCACCGTTCCAGCGATCGTCAATGATCAAAGCTTCTTTGCCCATCTGAGCGTAGAACTGGCGAACAAGATCGTTCTGCCCTGGGATTCCAGTATTCACGACATAGATGTAACCAACCTTCCCGTCCGTCGCTTCATCGACGCGTTTGCGATTGGCTTCAATCCAACCACGGAAACGCAAGTTAGTATCGCCGCGCATCGTGTTGACGGAGACTCGCTTATCATCGTCATCAAGCGTCTTGTCATCGCTGACGGTCAGCGTCACCGTTTGGCCAGACGTCCCTTGAAGCGTTTCGAAAGGATTGTCTTTCGTTGACAAAGGCTGGTCGTTGATGGCTAAAAGGTATTGTCCGGGCTTCACGCCGGCACTCGTCAAAGGATTGCGAGCGTCAACATCCCAGATCGCGCCCTCGTAAAGCTCAGCAATCTTGTACGCCTTTCCATCTGGCTCGAAACGGCAGCCCAGCAAGCCAACATCGCTTGACGGGCCACGTTCGGTATCACCACCACCTCGATAGTACGCGTGGCCAACGTTCAACTCAGAGATCATTTCACCAATCACAAAGCCAACGTCGGCTCGCGAAACACAATCGTCAAGCATCTTTGAATACTGTTTGCCAATTGCGTCCCAATCGACACCGTGCATCGTTGGGTCATAAAAGAAGTCTCGTTCGAGCCGCCAAGCTTCCCAGAAAATCTGCTTCCACTCGGCTCTTGGATCAGTCGAAACCGTCATACCGTCGGTTGACACTTCTTTGTCAAGCTTCTGGCCTTTGGCGGCATCGACAACGTAGATCTTGCCTCGCGACATCACAATCATTTTCTTGCCATCAGCCGAAAAGCCAAAGTTTCCGGCGCCTTCGACGACGGTGGCGGCCTTCTTTTCGTCAGCCGATAAATCAAACATCTTGATCGACGGACGGCCTTCGGCAGGACGCTGCGAGTAGAATAATTGATTCTTGTGATTGACTGCCAGGTTCCCAAAATTGCCGTTACCAACCGGAAGCTGGAACGCTCGCCTTTCGATTCCATCCAAATCAATCTCGACGGGCTTGTCCTTCTTCTTGTCTTTCTTAGCCTTGTCGCTTTTTGGGTCGCCGTCGTCTTCTTTGCCTCCATCTTTCGCATCCTTAGCGTCGCCTTCCTTATCGTCGCCTTCCTTATCCTCGTCGGCATCCTTGTCGCCGGCATCCTTCGCGTCTTCGTCGGCCGGATCCTTCTCTTTGTCCTCAGCGTTCTTCTCGCCCGATTCCTTTTCTTCCTCTTCGTCTTCTTTTTCGTCTTCCCATTCTTCTTCGTCAACTTTGGGAAGCATCGGATGTTCGAAATCAGCTTTCAATGGCATCGCCATCAGGACGTCGGTGCCCGCGTAGATGAAACTCGTTCCAATGTCATCGTACTCCGGTGAATTAAACGAACGATTGCTATGGAAGTAGATATATTCTCCCTTGGCATCGAACACCGGATCTTGATCGACGAAATAGCCGCTCGTCAATTTTGATTTAGTACCATCAGAAAGTTTATAGGCCCAAATGCTTGAACTTGGAGCACGCGAATCGGTTTGCCGGGCGTAACAAATCCAAGCCGAATCGTGTGACCAACTGACGTCGATGGGTTCGGCAAAAGGGTCGGTGTCTACCAATTTCGAATCGCCCGACTCAAACGAATAGACATAAAGTTCGCCACGTTTGTTGTTGAAGGCAATGTTCTTCGAATCGGGTGACCAACTGGACATGTAGCGGAACGTGTCGCCATCTTTAGTGAGTTGCTTCGTTTCGCCGCGTCCGTCTGATTGGGTTACGTACAATTCGTACTCACCGGTTTTGTCCGAAAGATACGCGATCCAGCGTCCATCGGGGCTCCAGATCGGATTCCGCTCGGCTTCGCCACTGGTTTTAGTTAGGTTTCGCGGCGAGCCGTTTTTAACCGGCAACGACCAAAGATCACCGCGGGCTTCGAATACAAGCCGCTTGCCGGTTTTCGAAATGTCGCCGTTCTCGATTGCATCCGCGACGTCAATCTTCTTCGATCGAATGGTTGGACGGTCGCCCGGGATCGCGACATCGACGGCTTTCGATTTTCCATTTTCCAGGTCAAGCAAATACAAACGAGTGCCGTTGGAAAAGACGATCTCTCCGTTGCCTTCGGCTCCAGGGCCAATTGCTGGCCATTTGCAGTCGTTGTCTTTGAATTTTGTAACTTGCTTTCGCTCGCCAGAATCTGAATCGTACGACCAGATATTCAAGCGGGCTGAAGCACCGGCGTCGGAAAGATAGTAGACAATCTTTTCGTGCCACATTGGCAAGCTGTCAGTTCCTTCGAAATCGGTAATTTGCTTCGAAGTCTTGTCCTTGAGGTTAAACAGCCAGACATCAGAGGCCATGCCACCACGATACCGCTTCCAAGTGCGCGAATCGCGCGAGTGCGGTGTGTAGGCCAACCACTTCTTATCGGCGCTGATCGCGCCGTTGGTTCCGTAGGGAACGGGAAGTTTCTCCGCCAACGGTTTCTTGTCTGAGATCGTAAACAGCTCGGCAACGCGACCGAGTCCGGAATATCCGTTGGTAGAAAACAACAGGCCCTTTCCATCGGGCGTCCAGTCGCAAAGCGTTTCACTGGACGGATGGAAGGTCTTTCGCTCCGCAACACCGCCTTCGATTGGAATCGTGTACAAGTCCGTGCCGCCATCGTAGTTTCCGACGAAGGCGATCTTCTTTCCGTCTGGACTGAAGCGAGGGAATCGTTCTCCACCCATTGGGCTGGCCAACGGCGAAGCTGTTCCGCCTTCACGAGCGACGATCCAAAGGTCGTTTGCATATGAGAACACAATGTTCTCACTGCTGACGTCTGGATATCGCATCATTCCACCCGAAGGTGTTGATTGTGCAAAACTGTCTGATGTCATGGTCGCCGCTGCGAACATCGCAACGACGAGGAATAAGTTTTGTCTCATGTTGTCCGTCTCGTGGTTAAAGATTGAATGTAGAAGTTGGTCTGGTCTGCTTGCATTTCTTGCGTTTACAAGCCGTCGCGTCGAGTGGAGGAGAGGGCTAAGCCAATCCTTACTCAATCCGACAAGCGAAGGTTTCGGTTTTTGCTTTCCCAAAGTTCGGTGAGTTCTAAATCACCTTGCTCGGCAGAACGGTTGCGGCTTCAGTCAGGCTAAGCAGGTCAGGTTAAGTAAGTGAGTTTACATGGGAAGTTTATCGATCGATATTTTAAACTAACCGGATCAAGTTGACGTTCCGTTTACAGATGTCGCAGATGGAAAGTTGAATCACGCATAAAAATGAGTTCTTTTTGATGACTTCTTGGTTAACGTCACCACTAGTTTCCCAAAATCGTACTCGTACTCAATGAAATGGTACTCGTACTTGTGCACGACTCCATTGCCAATCGAGTACCGCCGATGGCTGAGTAGGAGGACGAGTACGAGTACGAAAAAAAAGGAGAATGGCGGCCTCGGCAGCGCTAACTTGGTGTCTTTCACCGAGAAGCATCTCTTCTTGTTGCTTTTTGAGTGAGCCATGCATCTGATTGCTCTGTGCTATTGACTTAGGGAATTGGGAATCGCGTTGCCCAAGTGGAAATCGTGATGTCAAAATCGGCCCCCTTTTGAACGTTACAGCTGAAACGGATCTGCTTCGCCCAAGATACAACGAAGTTTAGTTCGTAATCTTGCGCGGCCTACGTTTTTGTTTTGATTTGGTATAATCGGCCACCAACTCACACTAACCACATTCTTCCGGCGCAGACTTAATGCCGGCTTAGGGAATTTGCCATGAAAAAAATCGTCCTTCCGCTCATTGTCATTTCCTTAATCAGTTGCGATGTTTCCTTGGCACAGGTAACTCAGGAGCAGCGGAATCGTCGCCGCGCATTAGTGGAGGATCTACTCAAGGGCTTGATCGAATCGCAAACTGAACCGCAACGGGCAGCCCCGATGCCAGGTCGCAACGTTCGGCCCGACACGTTTCCCAAAAACAACTCAGGAAGACGGAATCCGAATTCGGCTCGGCGACCTGGAAATGGAGTTGTGATTGAGGCGTCTGCGGACATGTTGACGGCCCGTCGTGATCTAAAAAGTTGGTCTCGAGCCAGCAATGACTTGGTGAGAGAGCTTCGCAATCGTGAACACGAGTCGCCCGTTCTCCGGCCGTACTTGGCCGACGCGATGAAAACGCAGGCTTCAATCAATGCGCTCATTATCAAGGCCGAGCTGTATCCGACTTTGCCTCCACTGGTCAATGACTTTGGTGCCATCGACCGCGATTGGAGAGTTCTTTCACATCGACTAAAGCAATCGGGGGCTTTGGATACTGAATGTGTTGGCCTGGTCAATTCGATCGGCGAAATGGATACGCAGCTATGTGGTTTGTTTCGAATCGAGCCACAGCTCAATCGGCAAGAGTTGATGCGGCTGACGACTGAGTTGAATGCGAACTACAAACACCTGCTTCAAGATGTCTACTACCAAACTCGAGGCACGCCAGGTGGGAAAACCGTTTTGCGTCGTGGCCAAGAGCTGTACACCGTCATCAACGAGTCGTCGGCTTTGATTCCTCGTGGAAGCTACGATTCAATTGTGGCGGCCTACAAGAATTGCAACGCCCGCTGGCGCGAATTTAGCGGCAGCCTGCGAAAGATTCCAGATCAACGAATCCGACGGGACATCCAGGAGATCGAAACACTCGGAGGGCAAATTCACGAGCAACTTTGGCTGCCAGTCGAATTGGATCGAGACTACATCAACCATTTGACGTCAACGATCGGCCAGGATGCCAATCGAGTCTTTGATTCGGTTTCAGTCAGCCAAATTTTGCAATGCGAGCAACCCGGCATGGTTCTCAATTCAGTCCGTGAGTTCAATCAAACGTGCGAGTCGTTTGCGAGGACGGTTGCCACCGGTAGATCGCAACGTGATTTGGGCTGGGACTTTAAGCTGTTTCAAAATCAATGGAACAAGATCCACGATACGTTTCACGATCTCAGAGATCCACAGATTGATCAGCAGTTGGACGATATCGATTATGCCATGGGTACGCTGAGAAATATCTTTGGTGAAGGGCCAGTTATCGATCATCAAATGATGACGCAGATCGCTCGCAATCTTGATCAACTATGCCATCAATTAAACGACGACATTCACCGACGAGTTGACCGTCGAAGGTACGACAAGGGCTTTCAAAGGAACATTTGCTCACAATCGGATTCATTGCATGAGCTGGTTCATGACCTTCATCGCGACGTCGTTTCAAAACGTGGCGGAACTATCGACCGGCAGCAGCTGACCAATATCTTTGGCCAATGGGTGGCATTGAGGCCACTCATAAACGAATGCAAACCCGAAGATCTGAACACGTTTCGCGAAATCCGACGTCAGATCGAGCCACTGATGGTTAAGTTGCAGGTGGTTTTCTCGGACTAGAGAAATTGAAGCAACGGTTGTTCCCCATCATTTTTGGGAGGCCGACGTTCGCGCTGTGCGTTACCGCTCACCAGCCGAACTGCGAATATTGACGTCAGCGTTCTCGCAATTGGAGTTTCGCCATTGTTACCGGACAATTAAACTACGGGCCGGTTCTAAAGAGTTGGATCGAAAAATCTGTTTGGAAAATTTTGGAAGAGAAATGGCAACCGAAGTAAAACCTGAAAAAAACGACGACCCAACAGATTCTGCCGCGCGTGAGAAGGTCGATGCGATCGCTAAGGACATCCACGTTGAGACTAAGAAACTCGCCTCTCGCAAAGAAGAGCGAGTTCCTCATCCTGAAGGCGTCAACAAGAAGAGCCGCGTTCTTTGGGAGTACTTGATCCCCGTCGTGATTTTCCACTTATTGATTCCACTCGCGTTCATGAGCTATTTTTTCAGTTGGTGGGGTTTGCTGTTTTTACCAATCGGGAACTACATCTTTACCTCGATGGGTATCGGTGCGGGCTACCACCGACTGCTTACTCACCGAGGTTTCGATTGCCCACTTTGGTTTGAGTACACGCTGGCGACGCTAGGAGTCTGCAGTTTTCAAGACTCGCCGGCCCGCTGGGTATTGGTTCATCGCGTGCATCACCAGCATTCCGATCACCAACCGGATCCACATACGCCACGGGTCAGTGGTTTTTGGTCACACATGGGCTGGTTGTTTATCGACAACAAAGACCTAAGTACTGCGGCGGCGTATGACCGTTACTGCCGCGATTTGATGCGTGACAAGTATTACATGTGGCTTCAACGTGGAATGAATTGGGTCATCGTTTACGCAGTCCATGCCTTGGCATTTTTGGTCGCAGGTTTTGGGTTGGCATTCATTTTTGCCTCTCCAGAAGGACGCACGCAGTTCGCGGTTCAGTTCTTTTTCTGGACGGTAATTATGCGAACGATTTACACGTGGCACGTCACGTGGGCGATCAACTCAGCGGCTCACATGTGGGGTTATCGAAACTACGAAACTCGAGAAGACAGTCGCAACAACTGGCTGTTTGCGATCTTGACCAATGGGGAAGGCTGGCACAACAACCATCATGCTGACCCGCGGTCGGCGCAACACGGGCATCGCTGGTGGGAGTTTGATTTCACTTACATCACTCTCAACGCACTCGAAAAGGTTGGGCTGATTAAGAATTTAGTACGGCCAAATGATTCGGCTTTGGATCGAAAAGCCATTTAACAGGCGTCTTCACTTAAACCAAACATGCGATTTCGCCACGATTGAACCCAGCAGCGTGAATCCATGGCGATTGCCAACATCAGGGGATTTCTTTCGACTTGAATCATTGACTATCCGCGGTCAAAATACTGAGCGATTTGGTTCTTGTCTTTAATTTCCGGTCTGACCATGTTCATTGCCACTGCGTTGCTGCCCTCTTTTCCTTGGTGCTTGCGGATTTTGTTTGCGTCGGTTTGTTTAACCTGTTCATTTGCCACATTGGCAAGTGCCGACTTTGTTGACTGGACGGCGGTGCCGGAACATGCGTCGGCAGATATCGAGACATTCCGACAAATGTTTGAGTCTGCAAAAACGGATTCTCTTGGCATCTCGATCCTTGGTGATTCTCAAGAAACATCGCCGGGCGGATTTGGCTTTGCTTATGTGCCTTCGCTGGGGCACGCGTTCTATCAGCACTATGGGAATGTCCCAAAGTCCGCAGTGGCCGGATCTAGCAGCTATGCCGACGCCTGGATGCTTGCTGGATCCAATGCCGGTACTTTGGGAACCGATCGCTCGGCCTTGCCGAACTCGGCGATCGGCACGTTCAACAATAGTCCCAGCACTTTCGGTTTGTTGGCTCAGTTGGTAACCGACGGCACCAACACTGCGAACATTACTGGTACGGCCTCGTATTTCAATGATCATCAGGTTCAGATCGAAGTCATCGCCCGAACGAAGGCTCAAAGCTCTGAAATGAACTGGCGAATCAACCTACAGGACAGTGATGCAAAATCGTACTTCGGTGGAACAAACATTGGTGCCGGAACAACGTCTGCTGGGTTGGATCAGTCCGACGGCGAGTTTGTTACCGTTGATTTGGGGACATACGACCTTGGAGGTCATAAAGCGATTCAAGCGATCGTCAATGGGAATTCCCCCACCTCGACGGTTGACGTGGCTGGTGTCCGATTCGTCAATGCAGGAAATACAAGCGGAGTTGCCGTCCAGTCTCTGTCGGCAGGTGGCTATCGCGCTATTGATTTTTTGAACAACCATGATGGCCAAGCAGGCGCGTTCAAAGCGTTCGTTGAGGATGACATCGTCGCCATTCAGTTTGGTGCCAATGATGGTGTCAGCCGTACCGCAGAACAATTCAAAGCGGATCTTGAAGCCTTGATTGAACGGCTTCGAGAATGGACCGGAAACCCCGAACTGCCAATTATATTGATTGCCGATCCAGATCGAGTTCTGACCGCGGCGCAACGTTTAGAGTTTGACAAATTTCCCGCTGTGGCAGCTGAAATCGCACTTGAACTCGAGAACGTACTTGCCTTGAACACGCGTAAAATTGCCGCCAACAACGGCTGGTTCGTCGGCTCTGATCAATTTGCGAGCTTCGTATCGGACGATGTTCACTACACCGAGTTTGGTGCGAAACAACTGGCAAAATGGCAAGTCGATTCGCTGATTGGCTTGACTTCAGTTCCCGAGCCTTCTGCCTTTATCTATTTTTCTGCCGCGCTAGTACTCTTGGCTGCACGACGACGAACTTGAGCGAGTACTTGAAACCATAAGGCGTTACAAAGAAGCTTCTTCAGTTTGCAGAAACAAACTATTGGCTTGATTCAACCTTCCGTGGATCGGTCTTCAAGATGATATCGCTGACGCCAGTTTGGCTGAACCCTTTGAAGCCTTCATTGCGTTCGAGGATCTCGAGATGGGAGCCGATGGCACCTTCGGCGATAAACTTATCGGCCTGCTTTTGATCAAGGAAGCCTTTCGCGACAGCTTGCTCAACCCGTTGGCGATCGACTTGCCAAACTTCCCCCGCAGTAAATGCTTGGCGTAGGTATCCACAATCAGTAAACGGAGCCATGCTTTCGATTCCAGCATGTTCAAGTTGGATACGCACCGCGTCGAAATCGAACAGGCATTCCAAATGATGCATCCCCGCTTGC
Source organism: uncultured Pirellulaceae bacterium (assembly GCA_964589435.1). Classification (GTDB taxonomy): domain Bacteria; phylum Planctomycetota; class Planctomycetia; order Pirellulales; family Pirellulaceae; genus Mariniblastus. The sequence continues at coordinate 1,297 of CAZPTT010000064.1, read as the reverse complement.
AAGAGCGCCTCACCATGAAGTTGGCACCACAATCCGACCGTGCCCAATTCGGCTTTTGCGTCCAGGCCTCCATGCGCGAAGTCGCCTGCGATTTCTTCTGGCTCCAAGTCGACATCTGCGAAGATGACAATTCCACAAGTTGGCTGTTCTAGAACTTGCGCTCCCCAGCCTGCTTCCTCACCTGCGTAGAATCGTTCTCGACAGTGAAAACCCAGTTGCTCGAAAATCGCAATCATCGGGGCGAACTCGGAGCGACTGCTTCGATACGTATGATGATCGTGGTTGGCCCAGCCCAGACCTAGGCAGTCTTGGCGACTTTTTTGCACACGCGCGGCCAAGTTCCGTCGCTGCCAGTAATCGCGCTCGGCGGTGAAGAAAAGTTCGCAAGTCCAATCGATGCCAAGATCAGCGATGGCTTGGTCGATCAATTCACTGGCAAGCGAAATGCCTTTTCGGTCTAAATCGAAGTCACGCCGACGGGTCTTGAAGGCTTCAAAGTGGTCAACCGCCTTAAGCCGCACATCGCTGCCTTGAACTGGCATTGTCCAACCAGAAAAACCTTGTCTTTCGCAAATCCAAAATTCACAATCGTCCTGTCGGGCAATCATGGCTCGGCGAAATTGTGAAAATTTCTCACCTTCAATCGTAACATCGAATTTTCTTTGGGCCGCCAGGAAGTCGTCGACTGCCTCAACACAAATGACTAATCGCCGAACACTCTCGACTGATAAACAAATCGGAACGAAGACGCCACCGTTGTGAGTAAACCACTCACCCGATTCATCCGTCCAACCAAGTTCGAATCCAAATTCGAGCAGACGAACTTTTAGCGGCTCACCATTGAGTTTCGTATCGTTGCCAAGCGAAATGTGATCCAGCCAGTCACAAAGTCGGGTTCCGGTATCGGCAAACATTCTTAACCGAATTCGATGGATAGATTCACAGTCATCACAGAAGTCCTCGATCAGTTGAGCAAACATCTGGTCGGCTTCGGGTTGGCAAACCCAATTGAATTCGCTTTGCTTGATTTCGCTATTCTTGATTTCGCTGCTTTTGGGATCGGCCACGTCGGAATTCTGATGGGCTAAATTGGTTTGATCGGAGTTGGACGAGTTCATGGTTTTAGCTTTATCAACTTCAATTCAATGGGCTTGGCGATTTCGATCTTTGTGCCGGACGCAGGCTTCGATTTGAAATGAAAATTCGTTCTGTTCCTAGTCCCAAAATAGGAAGCCCGCAGCTGAGTGCGACCGCTCTTTCGGAGCTACACCGGACAATCTTTTTATGGGCCACGCGG
>CAZPTT010000063.1:0-34096 GCA_964589435.1 uncultured Pirellulaceae bacterium | reverse complement strand
ACAGAAACCAGGCCTCACGCTTGCGTCGGTCTGGGAACACTTAAACGGATCATTCGCGTGCGGCCGATCAGTCGCAGGCGAATCATTCCCTTCAAAACACTCGACTCAAAATACTCCACTCAAAGCAATTTGCTAAGGCTAGAAATCAGTCGGTTCGCTTACTGCCAATTGCCGGCCCATCAAAGAGCGAAGGCTGTTGGAACGGGATTAAAGCCAACGCCATGGCGTGCTCATACAGCGACTGCCGAGTGATAACGCCGGTCGTCAACGAACCGACAGCCCCGCCCGCTTGTTTTGAATTTCGTTCTTTGAACATCTTGTCGTTGGCGTCGCCAAGCTCGATTCCTGCATCGACCATCTCTTTCACTTGCGGTGGCAAAGCAAAGGAAGCACTGCGTCCGCGAGCAACTTTGCCATCGGAATCAATCACGACGATCCAAGCTCCGGCAAAAAGCTCGTTATCAATGACTTCGATTCCACCTTCGATACCAACGACGTAATCCGCCGCCGACTGCGATCTCAACTCCCTCGCTCGATTGGTCGCGCCCAATAACGTTTCGGAACAAGACATCGGCTGGTCACTCACGCCCGAAGCAACGGCGACCCCTTTGGCAATGAATTTGACCTCCGGGAACATGACCTCAAAACCAGACAGCGCCGACTGGATCTTGACCGGATTGGCCGACCCAATTTCGATTGTTTTTTCGTTGCTTTGCATTCGATCAATCATGCCAGCTTTGGCGAGCCCATCAACCACCCTAGCCGACGGCTTGAGCTAGTCGAGATTTCTGCGAACGTGGGCTGACCAGGCTAGACGTCGACTGAAAGAATCCCACAGCCTAGAAAAAAGTACTTGTCGATAGAAATGCGACAAAACCATCAGCGCCAAAAAAAAACGCAATGGCTGGGAAACCATTGCGATTTATGTGGCGGGATGAACGAGCAGATCCTGAGACGGCGGAGATGAGATTTTGGTGGATCCTTAATGCTCGTTCACCCTGTACAGTATTCGCACAAACCGTGCCAACCCATCCACCCAGCCACTTTCCCCGAAAAATCGTCGGCTTACTTTCGAAAGTGCATTTGAATCAGTCTCGAAATGAGAGGCTTTCCTGTTTCGAGACAACTTAGCCGCTCGAATGAATTCAACTTTCCAACGAAGCCTCCGCCTTTAACCGCAGCTAAACCAAGTACCGCACGATGATGGCTTTTTGTTAGCGCAACGGTGCACTTCAGCGCAGACTTTACGGTTGGCGACGAGGCGCGGCGGCTGGCGAGGTGGAGTGGGCTTGAGCCCTCTAAACCGCATCCCTCAGCTTCATCGCTGGTGGCTGAAAATCAGCCATTGCTCGAACTAACTGCCGCCAATTCGACGGGCGGCCAGGGGTAAGTCGCCCCAAAATCCGTTGGCCATCAGCTCCCGTTAACCACGGCACATTGGCGGGCATTTGATCAACGTGCAGCAATCCCAAAATTGCAGTGGTCAATGCGGGCAAACTATCGGCTGTGAAACCGTGCTTGGCGATCGAGTGCACTTCCATACCGGGCAGCTTTTGACCAAAACGATTGATAATCGAAGCTTCAAAAGAAGGCTGAGCCGCAACCCAGATTTCGGTCAGATCGCTGGCCAGAGTAAGCCGCTGCATCTGTTGGATCGTAGCGTCGACGACCGCCACAACGCTGGTTCGAACAGCCGAAGCCAGGCGTTGGGGGTGTTGAGCCAGATACGACTTGACCACCGAGAGCAAACGCTCGTCAACAGAAAGTTTCGCCGGTTGTTTCTCGCTGATTTGGTTCGCGCAGATTTGGTTCGCGCTGATTTGATCCTGACCGCACTGCTCAATCTCGGCAGGTCCAATTTGCCCGCCGTTTCGTTGATGGACATCTAAAACGGCGACCAGCATTTGCAGCAAAGACTCATCAGACTTGCCTTCGGCGTAAAGCTTGTCCAAATCTGGAACGGGACGCCTGACCTCACAAGCAAGTTGCCCAAGCCGCCCCAAGAAGCTAAATCCAAAAGCACTGAACCTTTGGACGCTTGGCAATTCTGCATCCAATCCATCGGATGCCGGCAGCAAATAGCCGCCGCAGTCTCGCTGCGAGCCGCCAGCGCAAATCACAGCGCGATTCTGAGATGCGACTTTTCCATTTCGATCTGCAAGCAACAACCAAAGCGGAATGGGCTCGAGAGGCGCGCCTCGGCCGCCGACTGCCAAATCTCGCGCAGAAAAATCATCGATTACGGTGACGCCACTGAGCTCCGCAAGTCGGGTTGCGTCGGTTAATCCAGTGTACGTTTCTTTCCCATCGAAGTCCTCGGCCCAAATCCCAGGATCACTAACAGCAACCGCCATCACACGATCGACATATTTTCCCGCTTCACGTTTGATTTGCTCAACTACGTTCGCCTGCAGACTGGCAATGTCGACTCGCAGCGAAGCCAACTCAACAGCCTCACTAGACAAACCCTTGACGAACGACTGACACGCTTCAGCGACCGGGCGCGGAATGTCTTTGGACAACTCAATGACGTGGCGTAATCGCAGATACTTTCCATGCCCGACCGTCACGGCGAGCGCGCCATGCACCCGACGAAACCGATGGTCGATTGACAAGCCGGCCATCAAGCGATGACTTCGGTCATAAAGTGCCCGATCAATTTTGCCTTGTGGATCTTCAGGTCGTTGGCGAGACCACAGCGCTGGAATTGGAACAATCATGGACAACAATCAAAATCAACAGCAGTGGACAAATCGAGAATTTGCGCCTCGAATAGCTTTCGGCGCAAAAAAAAGTGGTCGTTGCTCTTATCGGCAACAACCACTATTGGACTCAGATTGTTTTTATCAACGCGGCTGAGATCTTTACCCCCTCAATACCGCATTCCCCCAAATCTACCAACGCACATTCGAATACAGATATCCGAATCACGTTTGTGCCAGCATTTAAACCGCTGCCGCACATAATCAACAGCACCTAACTTCGGGCAGAAATCGGTCGATGCAAATCAGGCAACGACTCGCAACATGGGTGAATTGGCTGGCTCGCGGATCATGTCAACGAATTCTTCGAAAATACGAACATCGAGAGCCGAAGCTGCTTCATTTTCGGGGTGGAATTGAGTCCCAATGGCAATCCAGTCTGCCATCTCGCTCTCGATAGCTTCGACGACTCCATCAGGACAGCGAGCGGTCACTGCAAACCCTTGAGCGACCTCGTCTACTGCCATGTGATGTCGACTACTGACACGGATTTCACCGTCTCCATAGACGCGTCCCATCAAGGAATCTTCAACAATCTCAAGGCTGTGGCGGTGCCCTGGATCTTGTGGGTCACGATGCGGAATCGCCGCAGGAATGTCTTCTGGAATGTGCAAGAACAAATTGCCGCCCATGGCCACATTGAGCAACTGCATGCCAACGCCAATTCCGAACACTGGAAGTCGACGCTCAATAATTCCATTCATTAATTTTCGATCAAACGTCTCACGCCGAGCGTCCATTGGGCGGACGGTTGGGTGAAGCATGAATCCATCACGTCGCGGATCAAGGTCAGCACCGCCGATCATTACAAATCCGTCTAATTTCTCAAGAATGGCAGCAATATCGTCGTCATCTGAGACCGGGGGAATGACGACTGGAATTCCACCAGCTGAAATAATGCTGTCAAAATAGCCCGCTGTGACAACTGAAAAGGAAGGCTGGTTGCCTTTGGCACAACGGTAATCTGCGTTAATTCCGATAAGGGGTTTGGTCTGCATCTGTTTCTCCTTGAAATGTTAATCGACTCTTCGTGAGTCAAACCGGCCTTCACTCAACCCAAACGGTGTGCTTGGATTTCTCGAGTTACGGCCACGAAACGAAATTTCGTGAAAAAGCCCAGAACTGGCTTAGGAGATGACATTCTTTAAATTCTTAAGCTTCACGAGGCAAACTGGTGGTCAGAGTGCGATGTGTCACTGATTCGAATTGTTAGAAAAGTCTTTGGCGGTTATGCTGGCGAGCGGCTGAAAAACTGAAACGAGATCAAGCAATCTGAATTTTAGTTTTTTCATCCAAATTCACCGACGTCTTGCCCATCCTAAGCACTCGTCGGAAGCGTCCTCACTAATGGAAGTGACTTGTGCTGCAGCTCATCTGCAACAACTAACTTGGCTCCATTCTTAAGTGAGAACTAAGGCCGTCAAGCAAAAATTGCATCTTGGCGTTACCGCTAAATCCAGGCCATCATCTTGTGCAAGCAACACCACAAACGCTAGCACAACTGGTATTGATGACGGAATGAACCCCAATTGAATCGGCGATCGTCGCGCATTCACGGCGCGGCGTGGAATCGTCAAAACCCGATAAAAACACACATTACGGCTGCAGACAGCCAGAATTCTTGCCAACATGCGTTACACAGATGTTTGCCTTGAAGCGTTTGGGTACACAATTCCCAATGAAATTTGGACTTCCGCCGATGTGGAATCCAAACTCACGCCGCTTTATCAGCGTTTAAAGCTTCCAGAGGGCCGGCTTGAACTAATGACGGGTATCCAAGAAAGACGCTTTTGGCCAATCGAGGTTCGCCCCAGCCAAGTCAGCGTCAAAAGTTGTCGCCGAGCCATCGAAGCAGCAGCAATTGATCCAGTCGACATCGGCTGCTTGATTCACGGTTCGGTCTGTCGCGATTTTCTTGAACCTGCCACGGCCTGTACTGTGCACAATCAATTGGGCTTGCCCAGATCAGCCTTCATCTACGACGTTTCGAACGCTTGTTTAGGCATCCTCAGCGGTATGATTCAGGCCGCCAACATGATCCAGCTTGGCCAAATCAAAGCCGCTCTGGTTGTCGGTTCCGAAGGTGGCAGGCAACTCGTCGAAAATACGATCGAGACGCTCAACCACGATACAACGCTGACTCGTAAATCGATCAAATCCGCCGTGGCTAGTTTGACGATCGGTTCGGCAAGCTGTGCCGTGTTGCTTACCCACCAATCCATCAGTAAGACGAACAATCTGCTAGAATCAGCGGCCGTCAACGCCAACACAGCTTATCACGATTTATGCCAGAGCCATAACGATCAGGCAGGCGCTGACATGCAACCGTTAATGAAAACGGATTCCGAGCTGCTGATGAGGCAGGGCGTCCAAACCGGCGTCGATACGATGGTCGATTTCCTGAAGACCAGTGAGATTTCGATCAACGAGATCGACCGGACGGTTTGCCACCAGGTCGGCACAGCTCACCGCAAAATGATGTTGGAATCCCTCGGACTTTCACCTGAAACAGACTTCCCAACGTTTTCCTGGTTGGGCAATACGGGTTCAGCGGCACTCCCAATTTCGATGGCGATTGGTGCGGAAAAAGAGTTCATCCGACCGGGTGATCGAGTGGCCATGCTGGGAATCGGATCTGGCATCAACTGCACCATGATGAACGTTCGCTGGAACAAATCATTGGTAGGTGCAGGAACCTGGAACGACTGAATTCGTGGCAAAGCGTATGAACTTAGCCGCGTCAACACAGGACGACTATTTGTAGTTCCAACCGCCGTAGCCTGGAAAAACAGATCGCAACATGACCTTCGCAAGTGGCTTAAGAGGAATTCCCTTCAGCTTATGTCGCAAAGCGTGCTTTCGTTTGGCAATCTGAAAAGCAAGTTGCGTCGAGGAGATACGGCCGCAAGCCAGCGTTTCGGTTCCGTTTGAAAATTTGAGTTTATATGGATCGTCGCCATATCCCAAATCAAGTTTGGTTACTCCAATTTCACTGGCGGCTTCGGCAGAGCGAAGCAGCAATTCGGTTCCCGGTGAATACCGCGAGAACGCCGGATCAAAAACTGGAAACCAGTAGTGCAAGATATCGTCGGTCAGCATTCCAAAATGCACTCCAACCAATTCTTCTCCCGCCCATAGGGCTGACAAGATCCCTCTGAAATTTGGCTTCTTGATCACTGCGATTTCTCGCAACAAGTTGGCCGCCCAATCAACCGATAAAATATCAAACGTCCGGCTGCGCTGATACTTCGCTCGTTTTAGCTGAACTAGCCGTTCAAGAATTTGACGATCCTGAACGTCAAATTCGAACCGGATTGAACCAAAGTCTTTTTCGAGCCGACGAGTCTTTTGCCCCTGCCGCGCGATTGTTGAACTACTTTTCCTGACCCATTTTCGATAGGCAGCCCAGCCGTCGGCTAGATCCAAATGGTAGGAGTTGATCTTTTTGAAAGAGAACTTCTCGATATCAGAGTCGCCTTGACCGCCTGTCAACGCAGCGTGAAAACCGATTCCAGAATAACCAAATTCACTTGCCATCAACCCCAGCAAATCGGGTGAAAAATTGCGATCGCAAATGACGCCATGAACGTCGTTAAGCAATCCACCGACTGGGCCAATTCGGTTATTTCCCAATGACTGGAATGGGAATATCTGATCAATCGTTCCATCGCATTCGCTGAAGGCGATTTGAACATCATTCCGGCAACGAGCCACGGCTTTGGTGAAATCAACATCGAAGTACGGGCTAACCAACAATGGATTGCCAGTCCTCATTCGATTCCACGCTTCTTGAAGCCGGCTGTCAATTTGATCAGCAGCGACGACCGATAGCTTGACGCTTTCCGATGATTGAGACGAAGCGGATTGTAAATTGCGAATCATGAAAAACTTAGGTCAACAGAGATAACCATGCCAGCTTCCATCATTTTTGAAGAAGGCCGAACTGTACAGGGATTAACTTTACTTTTCCAACAGAATTTGGAAATCACCCGTAAATTTTATCTCCATTGGAATGAATGATTGGGAAACAACTTGCGCATTTCCCGGCCTTTCGAAGCTTTTACGGCACTGCTTCCAATCCGAAACCGGACAGGAATCGAATTCACGCCGCATAGAGATCGCAAAGGGTAATAAAAAACCCCAAACTATCAACAACGGTCAATCAACATTCTTGAAAGAGGAGCCAGTGGTTGTCAGGCATAAAGATTGGGATTCAACGTAGTGAACGAGGTCACGAGTCCCATGTCTTTTGCTTCCTAAAAAAAAAATCGTCAAGAGCTCAGGCCGAGCCGTGAATCGACGAAAATCTTGACGACGTTCGCTGTGGTAACAATCCTAAACTTTAGATCCGACAAAACATTAGTTACTCAGGAAGTCACTGCGTCTAAGCTTTTCTTCTCCACCGGTTGTCAGCATTGCAGAAATCACCCCACCGTCCCGCTTTGCGATTCGAGTCTTGAAGGCGGCGTTGATCGTGAAGACACCGTTTTCGCCTTCGACGCCGAAATCACTTTCTTTGGTAGAGTCAACATCCAATGTGCCAGGTTGCGTCCATACTTGGGACGACTTCGCTCCGCCCGAAACAACGATCGCCGTCCAAATTGATTTGTCAATTATGTCAGTGAGTTTTGGCTGCTTTCGCCCGGACCGGTAAAGCCCTTTCTCGCCGAAGGGAATATGAATCCGAGTTTGATTTCCAGCGTCGGACATCGCGTCTTTGAAGACATCTGGAATCTGCTCAGCAACCTTTAAGTTCTCTGAACTATCCCAAGCTTTGGTAAAGTCGAATTGGTCGTAAAGCTCTTGCTCCCCCAATTCTGGCAGAATGGCAACACGCCAACTGAATTGGTTGGGCACCTCGTCACCATCATCGACAACGGCCTCGCTGGAAGGCAGGCAACCGTGTGCTTCCTCATAAGCTTTTAGTGCGGCACCGATCTTTGCAAAACTTTGTTTACGCTGCTCAACCAACATCTGCTTTTGGCCATCATTCACGAACGCCGCCACCAACTCCTTGATCTTTTCTGGCCGGTCAAGCGTGATGGAAACTGTGCTGCCTTCCGACTCAACTCTTAATAACTGATTTTCTGCAATGTCTTTTCCGACCTCTTGCAGGATCGCTGTCGACTCAACTGGGCTCATCGTCACTGGTGCCGCGCCGCCCATTGCAGAAAAAGGTAACATTCCGCCGCCTCCAGGGCCGCCATTAACAAACTGCTCGCTTAGTTGCCGCGTTAGCTTTTTCGTCATCTGCTCATCTTCCATGACGATGTTGGCGACAAGCATCTTCTCGTCATCAATTGAAAAAGCCAAATCGATTTGCTGCGTCAAATCTGGCAGCGCGGCCATCTCTTTCAAATCAGGACTGAACGATGCTGCCATATCAAAAATGCCTTGTAAGAAACTTCGGATAGGTTGAATCGTGATCAAGCCGTTGACTTCCGCATCGAGGCTTAGCCGCCCGAATTGTTTGCCAAGCCCCGTCTCACTGCCAACATTTTCCAACAGCTTTTTCGTCAGGCCTTCGTCACCGATCGCGATTCGTTTTTCATCCAATCGTATCGCAGAAAATGAACTGGGCGTTTCTGCCTCCAGTTCAGATTGCTTGGCTTTTACCGCCTGCTCCAATTCCGTGGCATCACATTTTGCTTTGTATTCAAGCACCATCACCATGGGGTTTCCGCTCGAGCCACCTGGAATCGGTGTCAAATTTTCTCGATCCAACAACACCCACAATCGTTCAATCGCCGCAAGTTTCGCGTTGCTCGCGCCAACCCACGGCAACAACCTTTCTTCGATTGCTTCCCACGGAACTTCGGCTAGCTCCTTGTTATTTGTGATATCCGAAAATTCAACCTGCAAACAAGCAAAGTGATCAGGGTGTAAAAAGTCAGTCTTCAAACTGTTCTTGGATTGCGTTTTCAATACGCCGTCACCGGGCTTGCCACCGCCTAAACCAAACTTGGGCTCAAACTGCGAACTACGAGGTTCCGCATCGACAACCGTCGGCTCGGAACATCCGCTTGAAATCACAAACAACATCATGGCGCAAATCAAAATCCAAGCTTTCATCGGTCTCTGCATTTCCAAGAAGTAAGTTACTTTTCCCAACGCTCACAACGAGAACATCGAACTACCGATTTCGTTAGTCATATTCTTCAAGCCCACGGAGCATTGGATTGTATGGCGATCAGATGATCCACATTCCGTGCTTGAATTGTAACAGAATCGGCGTGTAGTTCTGTCATGTCATCAGCTGTACCAATTCGTCCCGAGACACCTTAACTACCTTCCAATTCGCTTCATTGTTTCTACTTTTACGATGGTCAGCTTTGTTCCGCCGCATATCGAAACGCTAGAAAACGCCGACCCGTTTGCAACCGCACAACTAATCAAATCATTTCTGCCAACGCACAAAACAAAGCGTGCGCGAAAGCGTGGCTTGACTTCGATTTCGTCAATAGCGATGAAAGACTCGTGCTAGCGAGAAAGCGTGATTGTGAAGCAATTTCGCAAAGAACTTTTTGCTGATTTGAAAGAAGAAAAACTTTCCACCAATACAAAATGCTGCCTTTTAACGGTTTCTTCAATATTGGAGTACCGCTTTGCTTTTGCTAATCTACGCTCAATCCCGAAGCCGCATTTTCGAGCGTTTGCCAAATGCTGATACTGCAAACTGGGAACCATCAAGCCGGCGTAATGATTATGCCGAAAACAATTTTAGTAACGACGAATCAATTTGCTTTGTCGTCATTCGAAACGATGGAAAACGAAAACGCCCGTCAGGCTCTGACGACGCAAACATATGGTATGGAAGCCACAAATCTTCACTGACATGGCAGTTGGTGAGTTGCTGACAAAGGACGTCAAAGATGGAAGCTAAAACAGATTTCGACATCAATGTGCATATCCGCTGGATGATCCGACGCGACATGCCTGAAGTCCTAAGTATCGAACAATCCAGTTTCGAATTCCCTTGGTCGGAAGAAGACTTCATCCGCTGCCTGCGACAACGAAATTGCATCGGCATGGTCGCCGAATACGACGAACGCGTTGTCGGATTCATGATTTATGAATTGCACAAAGATCAATTGCATGTATTGAACTTTTCCGTTCGCCCGGACGTACGTCGCCGCGGTGTTGGAATGCAGATGGTCAACAAGCTGGTTGGAAAACTCTCTCAGCAACGCCGCAATCGAATCGTGTTGGAAATTCGTGAAACAAATTTGGCGGCCCAAATGTTTTTCAAGAACCTTGGCTTCCGAGCCGTGTCGGTTCTCCGCGATTACTACGACGACACCGTCGAAGATGCCTACGTGATGCAGTACCGCTACAAAGGCGACACCGCGAAACCGCTGGAGCCAGTCAACCGAATCACTCGGCTCGCTGGCTAATCCCCAACAAAACGGGGAAGCAAAATAGCGAGAGCTTCATCAGATTTTGAAATGATTGGAGCCATGCTCGAGTAAACCGGCCACGCAAGCGAGGGCGCGGCACCCACAAAAACCAAGCGACAGAGCGTTTATCGTTCCGTCGCTTTTTTAATGCGCATATGATGATCGAAAGTCTTTCTCGAGTCTCTTCCCATTGGCTCAACATCCAATCAAACTTCGAAAGTCTCTCGCGAACTTGATCAGCGTTTCATAAACTTCGCCCTCCAACTTACCGCGAGCGAACAAAGTTGCCACTGGGTGCCCGAACTCAATGCGCTGCCCAACACTGGGAACATCAGCTACCCAACGGGATTGCCGATGCCTGACTTCCAGGTCGCCTCCATGGAGATTTCGGATCCTTTCAAATTGCTCGTTGCCAATTTCAACGCCATTCGGATTTTGGCAAAACACAATCACTTTGCCGAACATTTTTGTCTCGACATCCTCACCGGCAATTCGCTTTGACGACTCGCCAAAGGAATCCAGGGCAGGGCAGTCCGAACCCCAGTCAGTACACGCTTGAACGTGCAAACCGACGACCGAGCCAGAACAATCATTGAGCACGCTGCCTGACACCGCCTGCAGCGCCAATTCAACGACCTCGGCTGACGCCGGAATTCTCGGATTGATATCGATCGGCCAAATCCTCGCGCCGTTATTTGCGACGATAAAATCGACCCCGAACACGCCCTCGATTTGAAATTCATCGGAGAGAGCTTGTCCGATCTGACTGATCTTTGATGTCAAGTTTTCATCCAACGCAATCGGCCCAACGGACCCACAGTAGGCGAATCGGTGAGCACCAAACTCTCTCTCTCCCACCAATTGCCTTGTCGCCGCCAACAAATTGCAATCTCCAACTTCTTCCCCTGGACTGACAAGAAAGACCGCAGAAATTAGCTTGCCATCAACACGCTCTTGAAAAATCCAGCCGGGCTTGGCGGCTTCCCCTAAATCTCTTGCGCTGGCTTCCCGCACGTGATGGCCACCGGCTCCACTCAACTTTTTCCGTAACCAACGATTCGGCTGATCAAATTCGCACAGAGAAGATTTGCAATTGGGAAAACTTGCCACGGGAGCCGTGATCGGCAACCTTTTTAAACAAGTCGAAATCGAAACGGGAGAATTCGAGTCGCTAAGCCGACGCAGAGCATCAGGCTGTGTACCAATCAGCTTCGCCTTCGATTCAACGGCGTCAAACAGGTCGGGAAAGTTCTCGGCACCGCCACCAAGTATGATGCCATCCCAGCCGGCAAACTCTACTAACTTAAATCCGTCCTGAAAATCTCTCATCTCTCGGCATAAATTCCCAGCGTTGCCGTCCCGGACGGACAACTGCCTCAAGTCCCAATCAGAGAAGAAATCGATCGCCTGAACATCAATTCCAGCTCGAATTGCGCTTTCAGCCAAATATCTGGAACTTGCCGACAAGATGATCAATCGCATTACGAATTCGCGAACTAAAGGACTGTTGAGGGATCGCCGTCGCGATCGAGGGCACAGCCGCCACAATCAGAATCGCTACGAGCAAAGTCAGGGCTAGTTGGCATGGGTTCGCCGGTTTGATAACCTAACGATCTCAAATTAAAAGTCCAGAACTACTATCTCAGTTCATAACTAAACTGTTCACAACCAAGCTTACATTCTTACAGGAGTCTTTTATGTCTATGCACATTGGTGAAGCACTTGCTGGTGCCGACAACGAAATCGCCCACATCGACTTGATGATCGGAAGCAAATCAGGTCCCGTTGGCGTCGCGTTTGCCAACGCTTTGTCAACTCAAAGCGAAGGCCACACCAACTTGCTTGCCGTCCTCACCCCGAACTTGGCCGTTAAACCAGCGACCGTCATGGTAACGAAGGTAACCATCAAAGGCATGAAGCAGGCCGTTCAAATGTTTGGCCCTGCCCAAGCGGCTGTTGCTAAGGCAGTTGCCGACAGCGTTGCGGACGGCGTCATTCCGAAGGATCAGGCTGAAGATTTGGTTTGCGTTTGTGGCGTTTTCATCCACCCGCAAGCCGAAGATGACAAGAAGATCTACGACTACAACTACGAAGCCACGAAAATGGCCATCGCCAGCGCCATGAAGGGCTCGCCTTCGGCTGACGAAATGATCGCAGGCAAAGACGATGCGGCTCACCCGTACCGCGGATTCTAGTTCTGCGAAACGTCATGCGTAAAACCAAAGCCTGCGCTAGTAGCGTGGGCTTTTTTTGTAACTGCCGCCCCAAATTTTACTACGCAATATTGCGAGCCGTCCGTCATGAGTAAATCTAAAATTCTGATCCAGCTCGACCCCGACAAAAATCCAAGTACTTTTGATTCGGTAGTTGCGATCGATTCTGGTGTTGACCATCTCCTCACTCAAGCCAGTGTCACTGCCGAGAACGCAACGGGCTTGGTTCATGGAGCCATGTTCACTCGAGGCCCCGCTGACCTGAAGAGCACCGCGATCTTCGTGGGAGGTAGCGACGTAGAAGCAAGCGAAGCGATTGTTCAAGCAACCATCGATTGCTTCTTCGGCCCGATGCGAGTCTCGTTGATGTCCGATCCAAACGGCTCCAACACGACCGCCGCGGCGGCTGTCCTCTGCGCAGAACAACATTCCCCTATCGATGGACAAACCACTACTATACTGGCTGGTACCGGACCTGTTGGGCAACGGATCGCGCAGATCGTTGCCAACCAAGCGACCAAACCTGAGACCAGCATTCGGGTCTGCTCAAGGCGACTCGAAAAAGCAAAACAAGTTTGCGAAAACCTTCAGGCAAAGACCGGATTCAAGGGGTTCGTTCCAATTCAATCTGGAACTCCGTCCGAATCGCTTGATGCCATTGAAGGTTCCAACCTTGTCTTCGCGGCTGGAGCAGCGGGCATCGAACTGCTTCCCGAGCAATGGCTTTCGATGAACGATGCCCCCGCCGTTGCCATCGATTTGAATGCCGTACCTCCCGCTGGAATCTCGGGAATCGAAGTGATGGACAAGGCAACCCAACGTAACAATACGCTCTGCTACGGAGCGATCGGCGTCGGCGGCCTGAAGATGAAGATCCACAAGCGTTGCCTGGCAAGCCTGTTCGAATCAAACGACAAAGTACTCGGGACAATGCCCATTTACGAAGTTGGCAAAACCCTTTGAAGGCCCGATTTCAACCTTTAAGCATGTAAGTTCGACGTAACAAATAGTCGTTTGGTTCGGCGATGCCGAGTTGACCAATCTTCCACGGGTGCCAATCTTCAACGGGTGCCAATCTTCCACAGGTGCCAATCTTCCACAGGTGCCATGCCCTCGCTTGCGTGGGCATGCCTATTACATAAGCGAGGCATGACGCCAGTCGTTTCAGGTTTCACTGACCGCCGAACCGGCCATGGCTGGTTTGAACCGAACTAATTTGAGCAAAACCATTGAAGCAGCAACAACCTCTTTCGAGAATTGGTTATCGCACGGGGTCTTCATTTTGACGAATCGGAATCGTTAAACTCCAAAATGGACTTTGGCTGCTGAGGTTTGACCTGAGTCGCTCTCGAATCGCTTGCAGGCTTAACTTTGGCTTGGCCACGGGTGCCATGCCCTCGCTTGCGTGGGCATGCCTATTACATAAGCTACGGGTGCCATGCCCTCGCTTGCGTGGGCATGCCTACTACATAAGCGAGGCATGACGCCAGTCGTTTCAGGTTTCACTGACCGCCGAACCGGCCATGGCTGGTTTGAACCGAACTAATTTGAGCAAAACCATTGAAGCAGCAACAACCTCTTTCGAGAATTGGTTATCGCACGGGGTCTTCATTTTGACGAATCGGAATCGTTAAACTCCAAAATGGACTTTGGCTGCTGAGGTTTGACCTGAGTCGCTCTCGAATCGCTTGCAGGCTTAACTTTGGCTTGGCTTACTTTGGCTTGGCTTACTTTCGCATGTTCAACCTTCGGCACGGCAGATTTAGTTGACGAGGTTTTCGATGGCAATGGTTTTGTGACAAGCTCAGCAGGAGGCTGAACGGAAACTTCGCTTGCATCCAGCACCCAACCTGATCCCGATTTCTCAAAAACGTATTCCTTGGGTTCATCGAGCAGATACTCGCGGCGCTTGCCCCTACCGTCTTTGACACCGATCTTCCAAGTCTGTCCGGCTTTCATTCGCAACGAGTTTCCGGGTGACAGCTGAAAATTTGAACCGTTGACAGTGTAGAACAATGAACGCCTCGACTCATTGGGATAACGCAGCACGATTTCTTTTGGCGGAACAGAAGCAACCGCCGCCGACGCCGTTGCATTCACCACGGAAGATTTAAGCCGATTCGACTCAGTGGTTGTTCGGTCAAACGATGCCGGCTGCGCCAGATTTGGCCGCGGACCTTGAATTTGGGGAGCTTGATTTGTGGACGCAGCAAAGTTCTGACCTGGGTTCAGCGGCGCATTGAAATTGCCACCAACTCGTTGCCTTAAATTCCCTGATGGCTGAGCCATACTGTTGGCATACCCGGAAGTTGGTTGCCCAACAACTTGGCCACCAGTGTTAGTCATATTGGACGGCACCTGATAAGCCTGTCCGTTTGGATAATTCACACCAGAATAAGCTGGGACAGAATAAGCTTGCCCAGGCTGCGGGTATTGAGACGGTACCCCATACTGCATTTGGGGCTGAAGTTGGGGCTGCATTTGGGGCTGTGTTTGGGGCTGTGTTTGAGGCTGCTGCATGCCGTAGCGATACTGCGGCCCAATCGCCAACCCTTGCCCACCACCGAACTGAACACCTCTTCCAGTCGGGCCAAACCGCGCGCCTTGACCGCCGCCAAATTGAACACCACGGCTGCCCCCAATCACTACGCCCTGACCACCACCGATGACAACTCCGTTCTGTCCACCAATTCGAATCTGCCGACGCTGTCCGTTTGCCGCATCTGCAAATAAAGACATCACGATTCCACAAATTAAAAACGAACAAAATGACGTGCGAACAAACATGTTCAACCCTTTGGAAAGTGGCGAAAAACAGAGTGCGACCAGGAAAACGACGCAACAAGTAATCGAATGGAACCGAACGATTGCTCTTGAAGATTCATACGAAATCGATCCCACCAGAATCAGCAAGGATTATTGTGGGTCGTTTGAGAAAATGCGAGACGGCTTGGGAAAAATCGCTAGCGTCATCGCCAACCGGCAGCACGCACAAAATTCCTGTGGCTTCGGACGTCTTGAGAATGTTGAGCTGCGGATTCGCAACTCAAGCCGCGATTTGCCGTTTGGTGCTTACAGGCTTACAACTTTGGTTAGGCCGCGCGACGACCTTCGTCGCTTGAATGCAAGGCTTTGTTGCGGTCATCCCGTCTAGGGATCGGTTGATCTTTGCCGTGATTGATCGTCCACAGCCGAGCCTGCTTATTGAATGAATAAAAAGCTGCAATCCAAGCCGTCTGAATTCCGGCTTTTCCATCCAGAATCGAACCTTGCAGAATATACTCCCGAAAAAATCGCCACATCGGACGAACCAACAGCTTGAAGTAAGATGTATCGCGACCCTGTTCGCTCCATTGCTGAGCCTGAAGCGTCGTGTATCGATGATTCTTGTCGAACAGTTGGTCGTAATCCCAGACTGAGAAGTGTTGCATCTTCTCTCGAAGCTTACCGACTCTCCCCGTCGAAATGTGAACCTCACCATGATCGCTTGGCCCCGCATATCGGCCTCGATCGCGGTGAAACAAACGTAACACTTTGTCGGATCTGGCGTCACCAAATCGGAGACGATGCCCCATGAAGTGATTTTCGCGAGCAATCCAATACCCGTCCGCAGATGGTCCGCGGCTGAGTTCTAGTGTTATCTCTTCGGCCAAAGATGGCTTAATACGTTCGTCGGCGTCAACGATCAACACCCACTCATGTTTTGCTTGCGGAATCGCCCAATTCTTGAAATCACCGGAAGTAATGTACTCCCGTTCGATGATCCGCGTTTTGCCAAACTCTTCGGCGATTTCAAGCGTTTCATCGGTCGAACCAGAATCCGCAATCAATATCTCGTCAGCAATGTTGTAAAAGCTTTGGATACAAGCGCGGAGATTCCTGGCTTCATTCTTGCAAGGAATTATTACTGTAAGTGGCAGCTTCACAGGATGTCCAAGAAGCGAAATAGTCGGACGATTCAGGTGCCCCAGTCAATAGAAGCACCAACAATCACTCTTAACGGCGGGAAGTTAGAGAACTGCCCCGATCGTGTCAATGCATTTTCTCTCACTGAATTTGCCCGTCGCGAACATAGCAAAAGCAGGGAATCAAGAGGACTGGCTAAGAACGAACGCTAGCTCGAACCTTCAGTCTCGGAAATGCCCCTGAGATCCTGCCTTTAGTGGCAGTACCGTTCATCGAAGTAGCGAAACGGTTCAAGAGTTTTGAACGTTGATGCGAAAGAGCGAAGATAGAGCGATGATAGAGCGACGAGGGTAGGTAGTTGAAGCCGAGAAAAAACGAAAGTCTTGATGACGTCATGATGACCTTCGCGACAGATTTTTTCAGCTTCATAGAACGGCATTGCAGTCAACGGGTGATTTGCTTCTCACAAATACCGGCGATAGCCTCTTCGCTGGACAAATGCCTGGCATGGATCCCTTCGGCAAGCAGCGGGCCAGAAACCGTTAAGAACTCCTCTTCCGAAAGACAATTCACGATCACCTCAACGGCGTAGCCCTGTTTCTTGAGAGCACCAAGTGCCACTGCGTTTTCCAAATTGATGGCGGAAACGATAACCAATACCGTCGCGTCTCGTGGAATTCGGTCAGCAGCTTCAATCAGCAACTCGCTCAACGTAAGGCCATCCGTCATTTCCAGCCTTCCCATCGCTTCTAACAAATGCATCATTTGCTCGGGGCTTTTTCGAGTCGGCACGATCACTGGTCGAAGCCGATCACTTTTGGATTTCATTTGGGCCGATTGCTTGGCTTCTTCTCGAGTACGCCGATCGCCGCGCCAGCCTTCACCACGAATTCGATCAGCCGCGTCTCTGCCATTGGAGACCAAACCGACTTGCTGGCCCATTTCATGCAGTGCGTTGCAAACGCTAGCCGCAGCGGTAACCGCCAGCTCGCTGCGCACAGGCTCGTGCTTGGGAGCAAAAGAGTCCGAATGAAAATCGACCACGACGGTCGCGCCGGCAAGCGTCGAAGGCTCGTAAGTCTTACTCTGCAACTTTCCCGTTCGAGCCGTCGCCCGCCAATGAACTCGACTAAGTGGATCTCCCATTTGGTATTTTCGCACACCCGAAATTCGCGTCGGGTCTTCGAAAAGCTTGTGAGTCATGACAACTTCACCAATCGGACGTCGAGAAGTGATGTCGTACGATGCGATCGAAATTGTTTTTGGGTAAACCAGTAGAAATACCGGTTCGGTCAAGACACGGAACTTTCGATTCAAGCCAAACATGTCCCCCGTCTCCAGCACCAACGGCCCAATCTGATAGTAGCCTCGACGATTACATTTCATTTGATACATCAATTGATTCTCGTCGCCAGGGCTCATCTTCATGACCTCCAATCGCCGTCCCGAAATTTCGAGCGCATGCGGGCGGAAAGACATGGCTCGCTTCTCCAGCAGGTCTTCGACCAGTAACCATGTGATCGGCAGATTTCCCGTGTGCCGAACTTTGATGATGACCGACACAGATTGGCCAAGGTTAACCGCTTCGGAATTACAGATACGCTCCGCCTCAACCGATTGCGTCCAGCGACTGGTTACGTAACTGCTGATGAATAAAATCGCGGCAATGGCATACAGCGCGTAAACCAACAGCGACAGGTTCAACACCATCGCCAACAGCGCCAGTAAGATTGTCGCGATGACCCATTTCATACGGTGTTACTCATTGCATACTCAGTCACGCTTTTCAGTTTCCAATGACAGGGACGGCAATTTCTGAAATCAAATGGCTGACGACTTGTTCTGCGGTGACCTTTCGCAGCCGACTTTCGGGCTTCAAGATCATGCGGTGATTTAGCACCGGAGCCGCCACCATCTTGACGTCATCGGGAAGCACAAACGTCCGTCCGCGAATCGCAGCCAACGCTTGGCAAGTTCTAAATAACGCGATGGATGCACGTGGACTGCCTCCCAAACTGAGATGCTCGTGATGCCGAGTCATATGGACGATCTGCAAAATGTATTTGCGTATTTTGGGATCGACATGAACTGCGCGGACTTCCTGTTGACACTTTACAATTTCCTTGGAGCTTACAACGGCCTTGAGCGAATCGATTGGATGAGCGAGTTGCAGGCGATCCAAAATTGTTAGCTCGTCCTCGAGGGACGGATATCCAATCGAAAACTTCATCAAGAAACGATCGAGCTGAGCTTCCGGCAATGGAAACGTCCCTTCGTGATCGACTGGGTTCTGCGTCGCGATCACAAGAAACGGAGACTGCAAATCATGGGTCACACCGTCGACGGTAATACGGCTTTCTGCCATCGCCTCCAACAACGCCGCTTGGGTTCGGGGAGTCGTTCGATTGATTTCATCCGTCAAAACGATATTTGAAAACAGAGGCCCAGGGCGGAATTCGAACTCACTCGATTTTTGATTAAAAATGGATGCGCCAGTGACGTCGCTGGGAAGTAGATCCGGCGTACATTGAATACGCTTAAACTCACATCCAACGCTCGCCGCCAAAGATCGGGCCAAAATTGTCTTAGCAACGCCGGGAACGTCTTCCAGCAAAAAATGGCCCTCGCAGAACCAACTCACCAACGAATAAACGAGCGCCTGCCGCTTGCCAACGATGACGGACTCAACATTCTTGATGATCTTCTTCGAAACTTCTTGAACCAGACTCATAGGGCACTCAACTATTCAGTTTCAGACGTATCGTTTGATTATGCACGCTAGTGATCCTCTTTCATAGCTTTCGGTTCAGCAACGATCATTCATTGCGGCTAAATTGCGGCCCAACACCGCCTGTCCATCGTGATCGAAACATGTTTAATCGCTCGGCTTGTCGTCCGTGGGCACCTCAGTCACCTCAGGGACGTTACGCAGCAAACCACTTCGCCGTGATCAGGGCAACAATTCCGAATGTGATCACAAAGTTTAAGAGCATCCTTCCAATCTTATGTCACCGGTCGTCGATCAATTGCCCATCGGCATGAACTATTTCGTAGGTCATTTCGGTTGGCCTCGTGAAGGGCATTCACAAGAACGGCGAGCCGCTTTCTCAATTAACAATCTAAAGCCCGCCGGTGAACGCCTCATTTTTTATCAAGAAACTCGCACCGGGTGCACATCTGCTCTGCCGTTATCCTTGGGCGCATTTCACCTGCGCCGTCTGATATGCCGTCTGATATCTTTCCAATATGCCTGATATCATTGGTCACAACTAAATGTTCGCGAATGCAAAATGTTGCGAACCTCGATGGAAGTATTTTTCAGTTTTAAACTGCAGTCAAATGAACGACAAACAAAAAGCAGCTCAGGAAATAATCGATGCGGTTCCAGCCAAACGGTGGTTCCCGACCAAGCTAACTTTCTGGACGCTGCTTGCCGCTGGCATCATCTTTTTCCTTCACTGGCAAGCGTTCTACTTGAACGAAAGATTCAATTGGGATCCGGGTGGGACTGGCCTGATCACGATGCTACTCACTTTAATCACCGTTTTGGCGTGGGGAATCTGGGCATTGTTTTCGCGAGGCCTGCGACTGGTCGGCCTGTTGATCCTCGCGGCGCCGGTTGTGTTCCTCACACTTTACTATCCAAACTTTTTGGGCGATGCAAATATTGCTGGCTGGAAGCCACGATTCTGGGGCCGCGATGTCGAATTCAAATCGGTCGCGGACGATCAAGTCGAAAACCTGGTCGACCTCAAATCAACATCAGCCGCCGACTTCCCTCAATTTCTTGGGCAAAATCGAAACGCGGTCGTGACTGGAATTCAGCTTGAAACAGACTGGGTTGTTTCACCACCCGAACAGCTTTGGAAACAACCCATTGGCGAAGGCTGGTCTGGCTTCGCCGTCGTCAATGGATACGCTATCACGCAGGAGCAGCGAGCCGACGAAGAATGCGTAACCTGTTACGACGTCAAAACAGGCGAGCTAATTTGGATCAACTCGAACAAACGCCGACATGAAGACACGATGGCGATGGGCAAAGTTGGCCCCCGCGCCACGCCGACGATCCATGAGGGCCGAGTCTACGTCACTAGCGGCACTGGCGTCCTCGACTGCCTCGATGGTGCAACCGGTGAGCTCATTTGGACGGCCGATGTTCCTGCCATGGTTGGTATCAAACAAGTCGTTCACACCAACAGCATGGGGCTAGATTACACGACAGAAGATTCACGGTATGTATGGGGCCGAAGTAGTTCTCCACTGATCTACGAAGACAAAGTCATCGTCCCGGCGGGTGGGCCACGAGAGGATCCCGATTCACAAACGTGCACGATGATCGCGTTCGACAAATTGACGGGGCAGGAAATCTGGCGCGGTGGCAAACGCATGGCTTCCTACGGCTCGCCATCGGTTGAAACCATCTTGGGTCAGCCACAAATCTTGCTGGTCGCTGAATCGGCAGCCGTCGGACACGACCCGGCAACCGGCGAAGAGTTGTGGAACTTTGAACGACCGGGCCACACCGGCCAAGACGCAAACTGCTCTCAGGTTACTGTTGTTTCGCCGCGACTGGTGATCCTTTCCAAAGGCTACAGCCTTGGCGGTGAATTAGTCGAACTCAAGAAAACCGACGGCGAAATAACCGCCAGAACGATCAAGAAAGACCCGCGGGTATTGAAGACAAAATTGACCAGCCCGGTTTTGAAGGACGGATTTGCGTATTCACTTTCCGATGGCTATCTCGAATGTACTGAAGCAGAATCTTTGAAGCGAAGATGGAAGCAACGCGGGCGATTTGGGAACGGTCAGTTACTGCTGGTCGGCGACAAATTGCTGGTGCACACCGAAACTGGAAAGCTGCTACTGGTTGGTGCCGACCCCGCCGAATACTGGGAGTACGGATCCATTCCGACGATCGAGGGAATCTGCTGGAATACGATTAGTTTGTACAAGGACATGTTGCTGGTGCGAAGTGAATTAGAAGCGGCCTGCTACAAACTTCCAACGTCTTTGATAGTGACCGAGTCGAATTCGAACGGAGCTGACTTCGATCAATGAATTTCAACGAAGACAAAATCAGTGAACGCACTCAGTCGCTGCTCGGCAAGACAGCGATGGTGACCGGCTCTTCATCTGGAATCGGTCGAGCCATTGCCTTGGAATTCGCCAATCGCGGGGCTGACATTATCATTCATGGACGAACTCTTTCGGACGAACTGAAGTCTCTCAAATTAGAAATCGAATCACTCGGACGCAGGTCATTTTCCGTCCTTGCAGATTTTGCAGCCGGATCCTCACTCGATGAATTCGCGAACAAGGCTTGGAGCTGTCAAAACAGAATTGATTGCTGGATCAACAACGCTGGCGGAGACGTACTGACTGGCGATTGGCCCCACCGTTCGCTCGATGAAAAACTCGACTTCCTGTTTAAGGTTGATGTGCGTGCAACACTATTTTTATCGCGGGTAATCGGCCAAAAAATGTCCGAGCTTCATCAGTCGGTCGCCGATTCAAAACCAGGCCAGTTTTCAATCTTGAACATGGGTTGGGATCAAGCCTGGCAAGGGATGGCGGGCGATAGTGGCGAACTGTTTGCGACGACCAAAGGTGCCATCATGTCGATGACCAAAAGCCTCGCTCAATCGTTCGCGCCAGCCGTAAGAGTCAATTGCCTTGCTCCCGGTTGGATCCAAACGAAATGGGGCGAAACCGCACCAACCGACTGGAGCCAACGCGCCCGGCAAGAATCCTTGATGGATCGCTGGGGGCAACCCGAAGACATCGCCCACGCCGCAGCATTTCTGGCCAGCGATGACGCCAGCTTTATCGCTGGTCAAATTGTGCCGGTCAACGGCGGCTTCAACTTCTTCAATGCCTCTTGATACTGCGAACGAAAGCCTTCAAGCGTCACCCGACCAACCAAATTTTAGCTTACCCAATCCGCTCCAACTCAAATCAGAATTTGATCCAATCCCATGGCACACCAAACCAAACAAACCATTGGCGAACTCAACTGCGTTGTCGTAACGTCGGCGGAAGACACCAACCCTTCAGCAGCCGTCATTCTTTGCCATGGTTTCGGCGCGTCATCGACCGACCTGGTTTCCCTCGCCAGCGAGCTGATGGAGGCTGACCCACGACTTCAAAAAGCCGCTTACATATTTCCGGGTGCGCCATTGGAGCTTGATCCGATGTTCGAATCTCGCGCCTGGTGGATGATCGATATCGAAAAGATCCAACGCTTGATGGAGCAAGGACAAACACGAGAAATGAAAAAAGAGTCGCCCGATCGACTGCCGGCTTGCCGCGAAATGATCAACCAAGTCATCGCGTTCGCAAAATCTGAATACTCTCTCGACGCGAAGCAAGTTGTCGTCGGTGGTTTTTCGCAGGGTTCGATGCTGGCAACTGACGTAGCACTTCATCACGAAGAACCATTGGGCGGCTTGGTCGTTTGGAGCGGTGCTCTAATCAACGAAGCAGTTTGGAAAGAACAAGCTCAGAAGCAAACATCCATACCGGTCATCCAATCGCACGGGAGTGTTGATCCGATTCTCCCGGTCACTGGTGCACACGACCTCAGAGACATGTTGATGGGAGCAGGGCACAAGGTTCAATATTTTGAGTTTCACGGCCCGCATACGATTACGGTCGACGGACTCCGACCGACGGCTCAGTTGATCGTCGACATTGTCGAAGCCGATTGACCGTATTCGACTTTCGGGAACACAGAGCCTTTCGCAGAGCCCTTGCCCAAATTGATTTTGCCCTGTTTGTTCAGCGTTAACACACCATTGATAATCTGCCGGCGCGCCAGGCTTTGAGTGTGTTCGTCAACACTTCCGGAATCATCAATTTCCCGATTCAATATCGCCGCTGGTTTTTCCGCAAGATTGCCAAGGATCTTTGATTGCAATGACAAAGGCGCTGCTTTGAGCGCAGGAGCCCAGCACGATGTATCAACGTTTCGCAGCAAGACCTTAACCTCTTCGTCGCTGAGAAACTCGACGTCTTCAATCTTGAAAACCGAACGTTGAAGCTTGTCGGCTAAGTCAGGATCTGACTGATTCATGTGCGCCAACAACCGATCTTGGGTTTCCTGGTCTGAACAACTCAGCAACTCAGCCGCTGAGTCGACGCCCTTGTTTTGGTGAGCTCGATTATTGGTAATTTTTTTGTGTCGCAACTTCAAAGCATAGCTAAGCTGCATCACCTCTTCCTGATTCACTTCGTCCAGCTCACACATCCGGCGCAGCACCGAGACCCTTGTGTTGGGTTCGAAAGAGTTCATACACAAAGA
This sequence comes from uncultured Pirellulaceae bacterium, assembly GCA_964589435.1. Taxonomy (GTDB): domain Bacteria; phylum Planctomycetota; class Planctomycetia; order Pirellulales; family Pirellulaceae; genus Mariniblastus. The sequence goes on along the minus strand of CAZPTT010000063.1, from coordinate 10,518 downwards.
AGCAACATCCGGTGGCAACATCGACAGCACGATCGCGACGTTCTTGGGATGTTCGTCCTGAAGCAGGTGATCACGCACCATCGGGAGCGTATCGACGAGAAAGGCAAACGGATGAGCCGGGTCGACCGTAAGACTGCTACGTCGATCTTGAATGCCACCTTCAATTTCATCCGAATCGACTAGCAACGCGTTAACATCTCGTTCAGCACCGGTTTTCCAACGTCGAGATTCCCGATTCAGCCGATCAAGCGAGGACGAAATCTCGTCGGCCGTGACTCGATCGAGCGTATTGATCGTGTCGAGTACGGTTTGAATATCTGCGGCTTCGAGCCGCGAGAGGATAACGGCAGCCTGCGCGCGAGGCAGGCTTTTAAGGATCACCGCTGCTTGTTTGAGACTGGAAGTGTCATTCATGGTTTCAGCCAATCAAAGTTCTAACTCATACATGTTCGTCTCCAAGCTGAATCGTTTCGCTCACGAGGGTCAGATGCCGGTCGATCAATTAAACGAACCTGGCGACCCAAACGCATTGGTTCGAGATCGGGTTCGTTTCGTTGGCTGGGCTTCATTGCCGGTCGTCTCGTTTTCTTCCAAGCCGCGACTTCGTCGATTTGGACGAACCTTGGTTTCGGTTGTGGAAACGTCAACGGGTTCGGCCTTACTATCTGGTTTCGATTGAGGTTTCGCCAACTGAGATGCCAGCCCCGGAGTCAAAGAAAATGTGGAAGTCCTCAACTTTTTGGCTTCGCTTGTTTCGGACTGCATCGATGCCGGCTTCACACCGCCCTCATCGTCGCTGGTGACATAGCCCGCCAAATGGACTTTGCCGTCTTCGTCGCGAACGGCAACTAGTTCGTCGGTTCGTTTCGGCTCTTTTCCCGGCAAGATATTCGTGGATTGACCGGCTCTCAACACCGAGCCTTCAGTGGGCTTGAATACCGGGATCAACGTGATCGTCTTTCTCAAACCGCCAACTTTTTCCCATGGCACCCAGACGTTGTACGACGGCTGACCGAGATCCGTTTCACTGAAGTGCGTTTGGAATTTTTCGGCTTTAAAGACATATTTGCGATCGGCTTTCGGGCCAACTTCTCGAGACTCGTTGGAGTCATCAAAACCGTAAACCACCAACTCACCGTCGGCTTTGACCGCTTGATTGTCCTCATCATAGAAATAGATCCGGCCACCGAAGCCTTTCACCGCCGGCACACCTGGTTTTTCCAATGCGGTGTTTGACCAGATAATTGCCATTGTCTGAGCCGGCTTTTCCGATTCAGCCGTGGCCTCATTCTTCTCAGCGAACCTCGACGCGGGGTTCCATTGCGAAACTTTTCCGCTTGGACGCATCGTGTCTCGAACGCCAGCGCACCCCATCATTCCAAAACAAAGCGCCATTGAAAGAAGTGTGTAGAATTTGATTTTCATTGGATCATCCTGATCGCTAAACTTTTTCGAGCTGGGTCGAACCGAGGGAGCCAGTTGCGGGACTGGCTCCCTCGGTTCACGTGCGCGAGGTCGTTGCGGAGTCGACCTCGCGAGTTGAACAATGAAGATTAGCGGCTGCCAGAATCGTAGACTTGTGGAGTCACCGTATTCTGCGGATTGGCTGGAGCCTGAATCATCTCGGTTGCATATCCCTGCGGCTGCATTCCAGTAGGATCCGCATCCGGATAATAAGTCTCGACCGCATTTTCCTGGCCGTGGTAGCCTTCGTAGTCCGTGTTACCGTAGACCTCAGCCACATCTGACAGGCACCAGTGAACGCGTTCCATGTTGTCTTGATTCAGAAGATCACGATCTTCGTCTTCATCAACAATGTAAGGCGTCATCAAGATCAACAGTTCTGTTCTGGATGATTGATCAGACTCGAACTTGAACAGCGGACCAACGACCGGCAGGTCAGAGAGAATCGGTGCTCCACGCTCGGTATGTGTTTTCTCTTCCTGGATCAATCCAGCGAAGACAACCGTTTGCCCATGACGAGCCATCAAGGTCGTGTTGGCTTCGGCTTCGATAATCTGTGGTGAGCGAATCGGGGTGCCATCGGCTCCGACTGCAATCGTGATCCCGGTTGCTTCAGGACCAACACTCGATTTCTTGGCGTTGACTTCCATGACGATCATTCCATCTTGGCTAACACGGGGAGTGACTTCCAAGATGACGCCGACATCCACAAACTCAACGTTTTGAGTGATTCCGAAGTTGGTACTAGTCGTTCCAGAAACTCGTGGAACTTCGGCACCAACCGTGATTCGTCCCTGGACATTCTCCATCGTTTCAATGTTCGGCTTACTCAACACTCTCACACACTGCTTGTCTTGCAAAGCTCGCATGAGAACGCTGATCGACTCGTTGCCCGCAGACAGTACAAGTCCACCGTAACCGAGGTTCGTATTCGTTCTGCCAGTACCGAGATTTGAAAGGGCTTGGCCAGCCAATGTCTCCCGAAACGTTCCGTTGGCATTGGCAGACGCCGAACTGTTGAAAGGAAAACCAATACCAGTCAATGCTCCATCAGCAGCAACCGAGGTGCCACGATCAAACAACAATGAATCCTGAACACCGACATCGACACCAAACTCTTCCACTCGATCGAGGTCGACTTCCGCAATCAAGACTTTCACATGAACGATCGCTGGTCGTCGATCAAGGGCTTTGATGACTTTCAAAATCTCTGGATGGTACTCGGGGCTAGCCGAGATGATCAGACTATTGCTTGCGACTTCCGGCTCAACAATGACGTTCCGGTTGACCTGGTTGATACCGCCAACAGCCCGTGGATCATCCGCAATATTGGTCGCCCGTGCGTCCAGCCAAGCGTTGACAGCTTCAGCGACATCGAGAACCGGAGCGTTACTCAAGCGGTAAACTTCCGTCGTTCGCTCGTTGACATCTCGTTCGTCCAAACGATTGAGCAGATCTTCGACAACCTGCAAATCACCCGCCGGCCCCGATGCGATGATCGAGTTAGTCCGCGTGTCGATTGTAAATCGCAGATTGACCAAAGTTGAACCATCGGTCGCCGATGCACCTTGGAGCGGAAGCAACGACAAATTGGCACCCGCTTGGGTTCCGCCGCCGCCACCGCCACCGGCTTGATTGTTGGCTTGGAACAAAGTCTCTAGCATCGCCAGTAATGTTTCAGCATCACCGTTAACAATCTGGAAAACCTTAATCAGCGTTTCAGCATTGGGGACTCGGTCAAGCTGCTTGATCAATTCTTCGATCAACGCCATGCTCTCCGTTGGAGCAGCCACTACAAGCGAATTGCTATTTCGATCGGCGGTCACTCGGACGTCAAACATGATCCCACTGGTTATCACTTCGCCGTTCTTACCAATCGTCTTGAGAGACAAAGCGGGGGAGCGAAGGTGTGCGTCTTGCGAGCGAAGGTTTCCATCCCCCTGATCGGTGTTTTGACCGTCCGGATTGGGATTGTAACCCTGACCACTATTGGTTTGCTGACCATTGACGGCATCTTGAATGACAAGAGCCATTTCTTCGGCGATCGTGTTTTTCAATGAAAACACTCTCACTTCATTGGTCGTTGGCGAATCAATCACATCAATTTCCGTCAGGTAACGTCGAGCGTCTGCGATGAATTGCTTACTACCTTTGACTGTAATGATGTTACTTCGAAAATCTGCAATCGTAACAACGGGAGCACTTGAGAGCTGGTTGTCGCCAGAACCATTGTCTTGTCCTTGGCCGAAGTAGGCGTCTAAACGAAGCTTAGCATCTGTGGCACTAATGTACTTCAAACGAAACGATTCGTGACTCCCTTCGGCAGCCACCATGTCTTCTTGAACATCAATTCCAGCAACGATCTTTCGAACGGCCTCCACGCCTTCTGGCTGGGCAATCACCAAGAACATGTTAGGCGACGCGATCGCGGTGATCTCAGCCGGACCTTTCGTGGATTGGTAGCTCGAATCGTAAAGTTCTTGAATACGCTCTTCGAAGGCTTCACTTTGAATATTTGCAAGCGGAATATTGTCGACCACAGGCTGAGCCAAGTCGGACTCCTTGGCAATCTTTGACATGATCTCCATCACCAATTCGATATCTTCTGGATCTCCCAAAAGCGTGACGAAACCAGTATTTGGATCTTCGATGAATTGGATCTTGCCTTTCAATGTTGGCGGCAGATCTTCCTGAGATCCTTGGGGCAACATCAAACGATCTTGCGGTGCAGCTTGCGGCTGACGATCCGGGGTTTGAGCCGCGGGCATCTGCACAGCCGGACTTGGTGCAGTGTTGCCAGCGGCGCCGACTACTGGCTGGCCATCCTGTGGCAAACTTCCATTCTGAATTGGTACATTCTGAGTTGGTGTATTCTGGGAAAGAGCGTTCTGAGATAGTGGGTTTCCAGAAAATTCACTCGGTTGAGGCGAGTTTCCAGGAAGCACATCCTCAACCGTTTCGTCTTGGTAGATTCCAACCAGGAAAGCGGCTCTTCGTACCAACTGCAAGTTCGCCTTGCCTGGATCCACCACGGACACCTGTCGAACGACACCATTCCGACCAACGACTGGATAGTAATCAAGATTAGCGACAAGCTTATGCCAACTGCTCTTGAGTTCCGCAGCTCCTTCGTAGCTGAGCGTTTTGTTCTCGCGGTCAACCAACATCTTCATCGACTTGCCGATTCGGTTCGGCATCTCAACACGCACGTAGCGTCCATCGGTCGAAGAGAAGGTCTTGAGCTTGGAGCCCATGGTTTTTACCAACGACGTCTCGAATTCCGTCATCGACATGTTCTTAATTTTGTGAATTCCCGACAACCCAGAACCTGGCTGCTTCGCCATTGCCTTCTTTGTTCTCGGTTGCGCTGGCGTAGGAATACCCGCTGTCGGCTGAGTAAGCCGAGCGACTCTTGCAGCCGGCTCGTGAGTACTTGATTGCAGCACGCTTTGGCTGGCCGCTTGTGATGGCGACGCTGATCGAGGCTGTTGCCAGGCCTGTTGATTCTTGACACGTGCTACGAGGCTTTGCGTAGCTTGATTTGATGGGCCATTCGCTTTGACAGCAGCCCGAACACGCGGCTCGGCGTCCTTAGCAGCGGCACGAATTATTTCGTTGACTGATTCACTCGCCACGGTTGGGGCGGAAGCAGGTCGTTGCAATACGCGAGTCGATGAATGCTTATGCGTCAACGACTGCTCTCCTGCCTGACGCAGCGGAGAAAGGTGCGATTGAATCGCAGGCAAGCTGGTGAGTGGTTTCGCCAACATTGGAGGGACATCAACAACTTCGATGGCTTCGTTGGAGAATAGCGACTGCAGATTCGAGGTGGTTTGGCTAGACTCCTGAGAGTAGCTGATGTCACTAAATACATGTACGCCAGTCAAACATCCTGAGGCCATGATGCCTAAGAAGGCGACTCTTCGGAAACGACTTAAGGTTCGTAGAAGTAAACTCGCCATCGGAAAATCCTTAGTTGGGTGTAACAAACTCTCACTCCAAAAAAGCCCGAACCCCAAGTCGAACTTTCCATGAAAGCTGATTAAACGAGGCGCAGTTGACGTACAGCCAACTTGAATGCCTGACACCACGTCAGCGAACTTGCGGGATCACTTAATGGGTGATTTCGAAAAATCTGGGTCTTTCAATTTTCTGTGAGACGTCCAGCTCAGCGTTGCGGTTTGCCAACACCGGACATTGCTCAACATCGGCAAAACTTCACAGGCCGTTAGAATAAAACCAATCAAGAAAACCCGAATAATGCGAATAAACTGACATCATTTGATAATCTGGATAACGCAGTTCGACTCTGCGGATTCATTTCGCCCAATAGCACCGAGGGTAGCTTGTCATAGTTACACCCTTGCATGCATTTTCGATATGCGATCGAGCCAGACTTCCTCCTCTAATCGGAGAAGTCGGCTGAAACTTCCCTAATCTACAAATCCTTGACACTCAAACACTTGCCCCCTAACCTGACCGGTACATTTTGACTGGCAGAGAGCTGCTCGGTTCAACAATGACACTACTGTTTTTCCGCCGCGAAAAACCCACGCCAAATTTCAATACCAGAGGTCACCATGAGTTACGGCTCACCCCAACCGCGCGCCCAATCAGGCAAAGGCGGCATCTTTTTTATCATGTTGCTGGTTGTTGGCGCGATGATCTTCTTTTCAAGGCAGGGCGCGAAACGTACGCCCAATCAAGGCCAAAGCCCCGAAGAAGTGCTGGGGAACCGCGACCACGAACACGAACAGTTGCAAAAGGACATTTTTGGTGATGGTGTGTTCGACCCCAACGATCAGCCTAGCCAGCGAATGCCCACCGAGAATCAGGCGAGACGCTCCAACAACAATGATTGGGACATGGAAGACGTTGCCACTCAACGTGATCAAAAAAACTCAAGCCCGGGCAAAGCCAACTCGCGGACAACCAACAATGATTGGGCGATGGAAGACGTCGATAGCGAGAAGAAAAAGAATAACCAATTCAAGTTCTCAAACGATGGCAAGAAATTGGACTCCGCGACCGAGTCCGGCAACGACTGGTCAATCGAGGACGCCAACAAGACCAAGAAAACCGAAAATGGTGATTGGGCAATGGAAGAAACGAGTACGAAGAAAGGAAAATAGCATTTCGGTGATAAACATTTTGAAGCTCAACACAACTCGGAATGCCTGAGTGGAAAGTCACCTCGGGTAAGTGCCGGTTTCCTTGGATCAAAGCGACAGCCAGCAGGGGCCTGTAAGGTAGATTGTGTGACTGGTTATTTTTTGTGATTGAGTAAATATTGTAGAAGTCGATCTTCCGTCTTGATAGCGAACTGTTGTAGAGCCCCCAAAAAAACAGCCCGCTACAAAATCAGTAGCGGGCTGTTTACGTTTCGATTCGATCATGCGCTTCCGCGAATTAGTCTCGCTCCAGCTCAACGACACCGACATCAGCTTTTTCTGGTGCGCCTGGGCCGATCCTTAACGCCCCTTCGACGGTCAGTGGCTTAAATCCACGAGCCGCCACGACCAGACTGTAGGCTTGTCCTTTGGGCAACTGCTCTGGCAGTTTAAAGTCGCCATCTCGCTCCGATTCGGTTGACGACTGCACATCGTCTTCCCTGCGACTGGATAGAAAACTTCTCATTCGTACGTTTGGTTTCAGCACGATGACCAGAGCTCCATCAATCCCACGACCGGTGCTGGCGTCGACGATCCGACCGGAAACTTCACTGTCGGATTCATTGACGCGTTTTCCTACCAGCATTTTTGCTTCCATCGCGACTTCGCCACCCAGTCCCAGCACGAGCAAGTACTCGCCATCAGGAACACCTCGGCGATTGCTAATTTTGACGGTCTTTCGCCCCGACTCGCCATCATCCCAGTCTTCTTTTTGCTCAATGATGATCTTGCCATCATTCATCCACACTGCACTCCATGGCGTCCCATTTCGCATGTTATCGAAATCGAACGAAGCATAAACCTCATCGACGCCGCTTGGAATCGCGTGAGTTGGATGCACTGGTCGACCGTCGCTGGTGACCGTACGAGAAAATAGCAAATTTGAGAACTCCGGCTTTTCGCGAATGCGATCAAAATCAAACCCTCGGATCGGTGCTGGCGAGTGATCGGGAACGTCATGGTGCTTACGTTCTCCTCGGTTTGAGTCGATCCGCATTCCGGATTTTTCCAAAAGAGGAATCGCCAAATTGACCGGTCGAAGCCCATTGATAAATCCACCGATCGCCATTGGAGTATCACGTTGATCGACGCGACCATCCTTGTTGGTGTCTAAAACTGGCCGAGCATCAACCGGCGTTACTCCAGTGCCGGCGGCTGCCTGTGTCGGAACTCCGATTAGAAATCCGTCTTGATTGACCGATGTGCCACCACTGTTACCACCGGCAATTGTGGCGTCCGTCTTGATCCAAGCCCGGGGCGAACGAACGCCTTTTTCGCTTGAGAATCCTGAAACATTTCCGGACGTAAATGTGACCGTCTCACCACCGATTCCGGGATAACCGAAAATCGAAATCCGATCTCCCAGGTCTAAGCCATCTGAATCACCGATGGCAACCGAAGGCAACTTCAAACGCTTGGTCTTGCGTCCTTTCACGTCGTGAGTGATCCGCAGCACCGCCAAGTCAAGATCCGCGTCATAGGCGACCACCTGAGCAAAGTAGCTGAGCGCCGGCGCCTGATCTGATTTTTCCGTGATCGCGATGCCAAGCCGGTCTGCTGGCGGCGAAGACATTCCCATCGCGCGCGGATTGGCAACGTGGCAATTAGTCAGGATGATCCCTTGCGGGTGAACGATCGTTCCTGAGCCAGTCCAAGCCGATGTCATTCCGCCCATAAACCCTTCGCGCATCGCGACGATCTGAACGACCGAATGCATGACGTCACCGATACCGCCGCGTCCAGGCTCAGGCAACTCGTCCAGTCGAGGAAGTTGAACACGTCTTTCCTTGCCCTGCGAACGTTCTCGATCGCGACTCTCCCGCGACTGGTCTGGCGGAGCTAAAATGGCTTCGAAAATGTCAAGCAATCCACTCATTGTCTTTTCTCGCTCTTCGGTAAATTCTTCTGACGACCCAACTCTCGGTAACAATCCGGTCGTTTCAGCTATTTAGCGTAACGGTTTACCAGTCCCGTTTCAAACGCTCCATCAACTTTTGCAACACCTGATTTTGCAACGGAATCGAAACGGTTGTCATATACTTAGAGCCACCCACGAAAAACTTAGAGCCACCCACGAAAAGACCAACACTAGACCGAGTCGCGGACATGGTGATCAATGACAACCTTTGAACATGCGATGCTCGGAATCAATGGATCACTGGCGCTCGGGCTTCATCAAAAATACAGTTGGAGAATTGTTGCGCTCGCAGGAATCGCCGCCGTTGCACCGGACTGGGACGGCATCCCGATGCTGTTTGATATGCAGCGATTCGAAAGTGGTCACCGAGTCTGGGGACACAACGTTTTAGCTTGCGTGCTGCTGGGAATCTTAATCGCTGGCGTCGACCTAAGACTCCAAATGACTGGATGGATCGTCAAGCAATTTGCCAAATTTGCGCCTACACAATCGAAACAAACGACGCACCATTCGCTGAAACTCGGAGAAGATAGTGAAGGGCTTGGCTCCACCGAACTGAAGACAGGCAACTCGAGGACGGTCGCCTGGATTTTAGTCGCCATTCTTGCCACGATGTCTCAGATCCCCGCCGACATGGTTGTCTCTGGAGGAAAAGGACTTAGCGATTGGGCGCTACAGCCATTTTGGCCCTTTGCAGAAACAGAGTGCGTCTATCCACTCATTGCTTGGGGCAACATCGGCGTCACAGTTATATTTTCGATTGCAATGATCGGACAAGCAAGCCGGCCCAGATTGGTTCAGCCAATTGCAATCTTCACGTTAATTCTAATGGTGGTTTACTTGGTGTCTTGGCAACTTTGGTCTGACTGACCTGGCGTCACGTCGGCGAAACGAAACAATCGCCTGGCGCGAAATCATCACATGTTCCGTCGACCCAAGTCATTCATAGACCAACGCCCATATTGCAAGTGGCGGGCAACGACTATCTATGATTTGATTGGACGACGCCGACGCCGTAGCATCAAGCCGGTCGACATCACACCCAAAACCAAAATTGATGTTGGCTCTGGCACGGCGGACGATGCTGAAAACGAGCTTAAGGAGACGCCGCTTCCCGGTACCGTAGCGAAATCGAAAGCCAACTGAACAGAGTCAAGCTGAGTGAAATCAACTCCAGTAAACGAAGAGAAATCTATTGCGACTGTGCTTGGCAATGAAGAACTCGCGGGAACCGAGAACGTTTCCGTAAAGGAATTTGCTCCGGATACCGCTGTAATCGAGAACACGTCGGTAAGAACCGAATCGACTTCGTTGTTTACAAAGCCAATATTGAATCGATCGTTGCTGCCACCATCCGTGATATCGAAGGCAGCGAAGTCGTTGTAAGTCAGTGAACCAAAAGACTGATCGTCGTCGCCTTGACTGATAGTGAAATCACCATTGAAACCCATCGCCCCAAAGAATTCGCTTCCCCCCAAGTCCCGAACCGTTATCGATTCATCTCTTGAGCCTCCGAGAATCCCACCGTCGACCGTTGTCTTGGTGTTGTTTCCAGCAAAAGTCTGAGTCAAGGTAGTGCCGGCATCGTAGTTGTCGATGAAAATATCAGCGTCGACGGCTGTCGAAGAAATGGACACGAGCAAAAGGGCAAAAAGAAAATCCTTCATTGTTCGATCCTTCGTAACAACAATCGGGAGAAAGTAACGCAACGAGAAAATCGCTGTATTCCTGACCATCGTCGATTTGAATACGATGCTTAATGAGAAGATCAAGAATGATCGGATTCTCATGGCGCACAATGGAACAACGAACGGAAACTAGATCGGATGTAACGATTGTTCCGGCTCCGAACCAGCGGATCGACAATAGTGGTTGGGTGCAATCGTCATGGGTGGAATCGTCGTGGGTGCAATCGTCGTGGGTGCAATCGTCGTGGGTGCAATCGTCGTGGGTGCAATCGTCGTG
>CAZPTT010000062.1:0-34115 GCA_964589435.1 uncultured Pirellulaceae bacterium | reverse complement strand
ATCCCGAAGATCCAAACGTGATGTATTGCGAATCGCAGCAAGGCTACATCCGTCGATTCGACCGGAAGACTGGACAGTCCGTTGATGTTCGGCCGCGACCGGACTCTGGTGAAGAAGACTTTCGATTCAATTGGGATTCACCAATCTTAATCAGCCCTCACGATCACAAACGAATTTACTTTGCCTCGAAACATCTCCATCGGTCGAACGACCGGGGTGATTCTTGGGAGAAGATCAGCCCCGACCTTTCGCGTAACACCAACCGATTCGAATTGAAGATGATGGATCGCGTCTGGGGTGTCGATGCGGGCTTCGATCTGTTGGCGATGTCGGCTTATAGCAACATCACATCGATCAGCGAATCGCCCGTCGAAGAAGGTTTGCTGTACGTTGGAACCGACGACGGATTGATTCAGGTTTCCGAAGACGGCGGTGAGAACTGGCGTAAGATTGATCAAGTCTTTGGCGTTCCGCAATACGGATTTGTAAACGACGTTAAAGCCGACAAACACGATGCCGATACGGTTTACGCCTGCTGGGACGATCACAAAACAGGCGATTACAAACCGTACTTGGTAAAGAGTACGGATCGAGGCAAGACGTGGACTTCGATGGTAGGCGATCTACCCGACCGTCACTTGGTCTGGCGAATTGAGCAGGATCATGAGAACGAGAACCTGTTCTTTCTTGGCACCGAGTATGGCTTGTTCGTTTCACTCAACGCCGGTGAAAATTGGATCAAGATGTCCGCCGGAGCTCCCAATATCCCGTTCCGTGATCTGGCAATCCAAAAGCGAGAAAACGACTTGGTTGGTGCAACTTTTGGGCGAGGGTTTTATGTGCTCGACGATTATTCACCGCTTCGCGAATTAAGCGACGAGACGCTGAAGACCGAAGAGTTTTTCATGTTTCCTGTTCGGCGAGCATTCCGCTACATCCAATCGGATGTTCTTGGCGGTACCATCGGCTCGCAAGGCGACAGTTATTTCAGAACTCCCAACCCAGATTTTGGTGCAACGTTTACTTATTACGTAAAAGAAATGCCGAAGACCAAAAAACAAACTCGGAAAGCGAACGAGGCGAAAATTGCCAAAGCCGGTGGCGACGTTCCGATTCCGAGTTGGGAGGAGCTTCGTGAAGAAGAAAACGAGGAAGCCCCTAAGCTCTATTTCGAAATCTCAAACAGCGACGATGAATTGGTTGCTCGAATTGATGGCAATGCATCGGAAGGCATGCACCGCACGACTTGGAACCTTCAACTTACCAGTGTGACCGGACGAAACTTCGGACCAATGGCAGCTCCGGGAACGTACCAAGTTCAGGCTTTCAAATGGATCAACAACGAGGCGACTGCGTTGGGTGAATCCCGCGAAGTCGAATTGGTTTCTATCGATGAGCCAAGCCTCGAACCACAAGACCCGGCTGAGATGCTTGCGTTTCAAAAAGACGTTGCCAAACTGCAAAACGCTGTGAGCGCGACGGCCCAATCATTGACGTTAGCCAGTGAGCAAGTTGCGGCAGCCAAAGAGGCGATCTCCAGCAGCACCAACGCTTCGGCCGAAATCATGGCGGCAACTCGAAAGATTGAACTGGCTATCAAAGCGTTGGAAGTTGAACTGAGTGGCGATCCATTAAAAGAGGAGCGATATGAACAAACCGTTCCGTCGATTGGAAGTCGAATTGGCGGGGCGCTGTTTGGCTCGATGCGAAACACGCATGGCATCACTGAAACGCAACGACAACAAGTGGAAATTGCAAAGGCGGACTTTGAGGAGATTTCTGAGAAGATCCAAAAACTGCTGACCGACGATTTGGAAGAGTTCAAATCGAGCCTCGATGACGCCGGCGTTCCGTGGACGGCTGGCCGAGCCATTCCGGATGTCGATTAGGCGAAACTGATCGCGTCGTGAATTCAATTGAAGAAGTGAAAAGGCTCTCCTGCAAATGGAGAGCCTTTTTTGTAGTTATGTGAGGCTTGTGAAAGGCCAAGCTCTTTACTCAAACTTTCCCAAAGCAAAAATTCAACTTCAAAACGACAACATTTCTAAACACAATTAAGTTCCTTTGATTTCGTTTCAACACAAAATTGTCTATGTTACGGGTGGTCTAATATTGAACTGACCCAAAATTCGCCTTAAAGATTTCCCAATTGCAATCACAACGTTCCTCGAAAAATGAAATCATTTACACGACTAAAATCCGACTCGCTAAGGCTTCTTGGCATTTGCACAGCCATTCTTGCCATGTTTTTTGCAAGCGGATTTCCTACTGCTTCAGCTCAAGAGAGGACGACCAGCCAAGAAACCGAACTTTCCCTTAAGCGATTGAGATTAGGCGAAACGGAGTGGCATGGCCTTTATGTCGGCGGTCAAAAGTCCGGCTATCTCAGTTCGAAGCTTGAGCAGCAGGAGATTAACGGCGAAAAGGTGTTCGTCTTAAAAGACACTTTTGTCTTGAGGTTGATTTCCCTGGAACAAAAAATGGAAATGAAAGTCTCGCAGCGAATGGAGTTTGCCTCAACGCAGCCTTACCAGTTGCGTCGTGGCAGTCAAACGATGAATGACGGCAGTTCGGATGTCAAAGTCGATGCGGAAGTTCAAGGAGGAATTCTAACTGCGACCATCACGGCAGCCGGAGAAAAGAGAACTCAAACATTAGAGGACTTCGAGTACACGTTGATTGACGCGAGCCGTCTTCAGCTTTGGAATTTGGACGACGCGAACATCGGAGACAAAATCAACCTGAAAGAATTCGATATCGGTGAACTTGAATTTGATCAACAAGAATTCGTATTCGACAAAGTGAAGAACACGACAGCGGGCGGGGTGCCGGTGAAGTTCTTTGAAGTCAAAGGATCGTCGGAAAAACAAGGCAATCTTGGCCGTTATCGTTTCGACGAATCGGGATCGCTGCTGTCGGCCAAGATCGCTGGATTCTTTGAGATGAGAACTGAAACGGCGGAAACGGCAAAAGACTTAAGCTACTCGGCTGACCTCTTCGTACTTGGTACCTTAAAAATTAACCGCCCAATCGGCCACCCAACGGATCTGAAGTCGTTGGAGTTGGAGATTAACGAATCACTACTCAATGCCGTTTCAGTTGGGCCATATCAGGCCACTGAAACCCGCGGCGGCGATTCGGTCTTGATTTTGGGGGCCGGCGTTGGCAAGCAAGTTCCAGCGACGCCAGCGGAGCTTAAAGAGAATTTGCAAGAGACGGTCGAGTTGCCGGTCAAGCATCCGGAAATCATCCGGCTGACGCAGGAAGTGATTGGCACCGAAACGAATGCGACGAAGAAAACGCAGCTTCTGATCTCGTTCGTATCGCAGTACATCGAAGACAGCTATTCTTCCAACGCGTTTTCAGTTCTGCAAATTCTTAAAAATCGTCAAGGCGACTGCACCGAACACTCAATGCTGTTCGCAACGATGGCGCGAGCGGCGGGAATTCCGGCTCGTGAAGTCAGCGGATTCATTTACATGGGCGACGAAACCAAAGCATTCGGCGCTCACGCTTGGAACGAAATTGTCCTCGATGGTAATTGGGTTCCTGTGGATGCGACATGGGATGAATTTGAGATCAACCCGACGCATATTCAAATCAAGAAAACATCCGAAGTTGAGATGCTTACACTGCGGACTCGCATGAAGTTAATCAAGGCAGAAACAAAGTAGCGGTTTGCCGCCTCATCGTTGCCATACTTAAACGAAAGCTTTCTTTGAACGCTCCGAGAATCCAAGCCGTCGCCTTTGACATGGACGGCTTAATGTTCAATACCGAAGACCTCTATGACAAAGTCGGCGCGATGCTTTTGAAACCTCGCGGTCACCAGTACACGCAAGAACTCAAACTGAAAATGATGGGGTTGCCGGGCGCTCAAGCGTTCGAAGTCATGCGGCAGGAATTGGGAATTGATGACTCCAACGAAACATTACAGCGCGACGCCGAAGCAATTTTCAAAGACCTACTTCCAGCTGAAATCGCAATCATGCCGGGCCTAGAGCAACTGTTAGCATTGCTTGAACGGCTCAAAATCCCCAAAGGCATCTGTACGAGCAGCCACCGTCGATTCGCCCAACGAGCGCTTGGATTTTTCGACTTGGAGCCAAGATTCAGTTTTATTCTGACTGCTGACGACGTCGAAAATGGTAAACCGCATCCGGAAGTGTACTTACAAGCTGCCAAGAATTTTGGCATCGAACCCTCCTCCATGTTGGTGCTTGAAGACAGCCTAACCGGATCGCGAGCTGGTGTCGCGTCAGGCGCTTACACCGTGGCCGTGCCAACATCGCACAGCCGTGGGCAAGACTACAGTCACGTTGCTTACGTGGCGAATGCTCTGAATGATTCGTTCATTCTTAATTTGTTCAAAAGCTCTTAAAGAGGAACTTGACGCCAACGGACTGTTGTTCAGGAATCGACGCCAACTTAGAATGGGGAGATCTTCTTGATCACATTCAAATTGGTGAGAGCATGCTTGAGTTTACAGGCAAAGGCAAAAGCCATAACTGCAATGGCACAACGCGCCGCGACTTCTTACAAGTGGGCAGTCTTGGCGCGATGGGCTTTTCGCTTCCGCATTATTTGTGGGCGAAAAAGCTGGGCGCGTTAAAAGCGAACAGTGATGAAAAAGCCTGCATCATGATCTTCAACCTTGGTGCGCCCAGCCAACTCGACACGTTTGACATGAAGCCCAACGCACCGGCGGAAGTCCGTGGGCCTTTCAAACCCATCAGCACATCATCGGACAACTTTCAAGTCTCCGAGATCTTGCCGATGCACGCCAAGATCGCCGACAAGTTCTCGCTGGTTCGCAGTTGTTACCACACGTCCGCTGCGGTTCACGATGCGGGCTGGCAGATGATGCAAACCGGCCGACAATTCGCCGGAGGTGTCGACACGCCTCATGCCGGTTCGGTCGTCGCATTTCTCAAAGGGCGGAAAACAGATTTGCCGCCGCATGTCGTTCTGCCGGAATTGATGGGGCGGGGCGGAGGTGGTTTACCGAACGGGCAGGCCGGCGGATTCCTCGGGAAATCCTACGACCCGTTTGCTTTGATGGCGGATCCGTCCAAGCCAAATTTCAAGGTGCCGGATCTGCTGCCTCCAGATCAAATTGGCACGGCTCGACTGGAACGACGCAAACGAATGCGAGAAATTGTCGACTCGAAAATCGCCCAGTTCGAGAGAAGCGATGACGCGAAACTGTTGGACGAAAACTTCCACGCGGCGTACCGCTTAATGACCAGCACTCAGGCGAGAGACGCGTTTGATCTTTCCAAAGAATCCACCAAGACCCGTGAGCGCTATGGAATCAATCGGTTTGGGCAATGCTGCTTGCTCGCGCGACGATTGATCGAAGCAGGTGTTCGTTTCGTGACGATCAATACTTTCTTGACCGTCTTTGACGAAATCACCTGGGATATCCACGGTTCCAAACCGTTTACGTCGATCGAAGGCATGAAGAACATCGTGGCTCCGATGTACGATCGGGCCTATAGCGCATTGATTGAAGACCTCGATCAGCGTGGAATGCTCGATGACACCCTCGTCGCCAACGTGGCAGAATTCGGCCGAACTCCGAAAGTCAATCCAGCTGGCGGACGCGATCATTGGCCGCAGTGCTTCACCTGCGGGTTTGCCGGTGGTGGCGTCAAAGGCGGGCGTGTGGTTGGCGCTAGTGACCCCATCGGTGCCGTACCGGCTGATCGCCCAACGCCTCCAGGTGATATTATCGCGACCATTTTTCATTCCCTCGGATTGGATTTGCACGCCGAACTTCCGGGGCCCGGTGGTCGACCGTTTCCGTTGGTGGATTTTGGTTCTCGTGAAATTCGAGAGCTATTTTGATACGCCGCTGCCCAAACTAGGACGCTGCTGCCCAACAATTCGCTGCCGCCAAACAACTCGCTGCTGCCAAACAACTCGCTGCTGCCAGCAACGCTGCTGCAAAACAGTTTGCACCGAAAAACTGACATCTCCTTTAGCTGAAGCCATTCAACAATCATGTGGATTATAAAGACTTCACCGTCGATCTTGTTCGCTACCCTCATTTTGTCGTTTGCGACGACTGGCTGGGCTGACGAAACGATCTCAGATTCCGAAGCTGGCACAACGGCGGTTCCTTCAAACAAACTTTCTGGCGAGTCAATTGAGTTTCGCCGACACGTTCTTCCAATCCTTTCCAAGCTTGGCTGCAATTCCGGGGCCTGCCATGGTGCGTTGGCAGGGAAGGGCGGGTTTAAGCTTTCACTCAATGGATACGACCCGACTGGTGATCACTTTAACATCACGTCGCAGTCAAAAGGCAGACGTGTTGAGTTGGCCGATCCTGGTCGCAGTTTGGTGTTGACCAAACCGACGGGGGCCCTCGCGCATAAAGGCGGCTTGCGTTTGGACCCGGACTCCGAAGACTATCGAGTTTTGTCCGAGTGGATTGCCAACGGAGCCACTGGCCCTACCAATGCCGATGCGATTCTCGAAACGCTGGTCGTCAGCCCCGCTCAAGTATCACTGAAAGTTGGCGAGTCAAAACAGCTATCCGTTCAGGCCGTTTATTCCGACGGCCGCACCGAAGACGTTACAAAGTGGGCCAAATTTACATCGACGCTCGCTCCCGTAGTGACCGCGGACGAATCTGGAAAAGTCGAGGTTGTCGGTCACGGCGAAGGCTCGATTGTGGTCTGGTTTTCCAGTCGGCTGGCCGTTTCCACCATCACATCGCCTTTCGAACTTGACCTTGCCGATTCCGTTTACGACACCGCACCGAAGCGAAACTTCATCGACCAACTTGTGCTGGACAAACTCAAAACGGTTCGCCTCGCTCCGTCAGAGCGATGCGATGACTCGACATTTGTTCGACGGGTTTTTCTCGACACGATTGGCATGCTGCCAACCGCCGCCGAGGCTCAATCGTTTTTGGCCGACAAGTCCAAAGACAAACGTGACGCGCTCATTGACCGCTTGCTAACGCGGGAAGAGTTCGTCGATTATTGGGCCTATCGCTGGTCCGATGTACTGTTGATCAACGGAAAACGTTTGCGCCCGCAAGCAGTGAAGGCTTATTACCAATGGATCCGTGGGCACATCAAAGCCAATACGCCATGGGATGAAATTGTCCGCGAAGTCGTGACGGCTCAAGGAAGCAGTTATGAAAACGGGGCAACGAATTTTTACGCGTTACACCAATCGCCGGAAGACATGGCAGAGAACGTATCGCAAGCCTTCATGGGACTTTCTATCGGCTGTGCAAAGTGCCACAACCATCCGCTCGAGAAGTGGACCAATGACCAGTACTACGCGATGGCCAACATGTTCTCGCGAGTCCGAGCCAAGGGTTGGGGCGGTGATGCCCGAAATGGCGATGGCCTTAGAACCGTCTTCCTGGCAGGATCCGGCGAACTCGATCAACCATTGACTGGCAAACCGCAACCGCCGACTCCACTCGACGGAGTTCCACTTGAATTTGATGACCCGTCCGATCGAAGAAAGCATTTGGCGACTTGGCTGACCGACGCCGACAACCCTTACTTCAGTCGCTCGGTCGTCAACCGAGTTTGGGCAAACTTCATGGGACGCGGTCTGGTGGAAAATGTCGATGACATGCGGGTCTCTAATCCGGCGACCAATGAGCCACTGCTGGCAGCCCTTGGAAAATACGTTGTCGACAACAAATACGATTTGAAAGTTCTCATGCGTTTGATTCTGCAATCGGAAACATATCAGCGAAGTAGTGTCGCGAACGCAGGAAATCAAGCTGACGACCGTTTCTACTCTCGCTTCTATCCTCGTCGCCTGATGGCGGAAGTTTTACTTGATGCGGTGTCGCAAGTTTCCGAAGTGCCGACTGAGTTCAAGAAAATTGCTCACGACGGCGCCGACATCAAGGACACAAAAGAGTATCCGATCGGCACACGCGCGATTGAGCTTTACGACTCCGCCGTCTTTTCGAGTTTCCTCTCAAAGTTTGGCCGAAACAAACGCGATATCGTTTGTGAGTGCGAACGCAGCAACAAGCCGAGCATGATTCAAGTGTTGCATATCGCCAACGGGGTAACCATCAACGAAAAACTTCAATCAGATTCCAGTTGCGTTGGCCGATTGTTTGTTTCGAAACAGAAGGCTGGAACAGACTCGAAAAAACCAGGCAACGACGAACAGAAAACGAAAGGTGAGGCTGAACAGGCCAAGGCCAACGAATCACAACCGAATGACCAATCACAGCCTACCGAACCGGCTACAGAACTAACAGCGATCGACGTACCGCTTGTCATTCGAAGTGCGTTTCTTGCCACGCTTTCTCGCGAACCAAGCTCTGCTGAACTTCAGAAATTGCGAGCCGAATTCAAAGATGTCGCTCCTGTTGATCTTCGAGAATCACTGGAAGATCTCTATTGGGGGTTGATGAGCAGTCGAGAATTTCTGTTCCAACATTAGACACCTATGCTTCGCTTCGCTTTTACAATTTTGCAACAGAATACAAACGGGCTTTTTATGCTTGTGAAAATAGAATTGAAAAACCTGACACGTTTGGCATTAGCAATCGGGTGCGCATTGCTATTCCAGTCTTGTTTCGCAGTTCAAGCGACTGCCTCGGATGTTGATTTCGAGAAGGCGAACGCTGTACTGACCAAGTACTGTGCAGGTTGCCATAACGCCGACGAAGCCAGCGGGGATTTTTCCTTAGAATCAATTGAGTCGATCAACCGAGGTGGCGAATCCGGAAACGCACTGACATCGGGTAGCGCAGCATCCAGTCGGTTGGTGCAAATGATGCTTTCGAAACTAGACCCCCAAATGCCGCCGGAAGACGAAGCCCAACCAACTCGTGATGAAATTCAACTGGTCATGGAATGGCTCGACGCCGGAGCCAAGGGGCCTGATGGGCCTGATGGGCCTGCGGGCGACAGTTCGCTGCCGAGCAAAATCTCTACACCGAAGATCGAGTCCGCGGCGAAATTCATTCCAGTCACCGCGTTAGCTCTCGCGCCCAACGAATCAGTTCTTGCGGTCGGTCGTTTTGGCACGATCGAGCTACGTTCCCCTACTAGTGACACAATTGAGCGGACGATTGGGGAATTGCCGGGAAAGGTCACGGCTCTTCGATTCACCAACGACGGCAAACGACTTTTCGCGGCAACGGGCGTGACTGGATTATTTGGCGAAGCGATCGAAATCGACGTCGTGGAAGGAAAAATCAAACGTCGATTTCGGGGACACGGAGATTTGGCGTATACGTTGGCTTGCAACCAAGACGAAAGTCTACTTGTCACTGCTGGGTATGACAAAACGGCCATGGTTTGGGACTTGAACACTGGTCAGGTAATTCGAGAACTGCGCGGCCACAATGGATCAATTTTTGCGGCCGAGTTTGATCCCTCTTCACGAATTTTGGCGACCGCAAGTGCGGACGCGACGGTCAAAATCTGGCAGGTTTCTGATGGTCAACGACTCGACACTCGCAGCGAACCGTTAAAAGAACAGAACACGATCGCGGTCAGCCATGACGGGAAATTCGTTTTTGCCGCAGGTGAAGACAATCGAATCCGCAAATGGGAACTTATCTCGTTTGAAGAACCGAAAATCAATCCGCTGCAGATTTCCCGATTCGCTCACGACGCAACCATTGATAAAATCAAAATTGACTCCTCAGGCGAATGGCTGATTTCTGTTTCGCAGGATCGTTTGATCAAATTCTGGGATACCGCGACGCTCAATGAAGCGTACGTTTTGGAAGAGCAACCCGCTGGCGTCCAAGCGATCGCTATTGGTAAATCACAATTGACCGTCGGCCGGATGGACGGGAGCCTGCAGTCCTATCCTTGGCCAGATCTAAAACGTCCGACAGTGAAGGTTTCATCGGATGATGAATCATCTTCCGCGTCGACGGCGCAAACCGGTTCGAAAATCGCCGTTGAAAATGTATCCCAAGAGCAGGAACCGAATGATTCGATCGCCGATGCCAACTCCTTAACAGCTCCATTCAAGTTCAACGGGGTGATCAATTCGCCTGGCGACTCCGACGTCGATCTCGTGAAATTTTCCGCCAAAGCCGGTGAGGTTTGGATACTCGAAACGAAGGCCGCCCGCAATAAATCACCAATCGATACGCGCATTTCCATTCTCGATTCCAATGGCCAGCCGGTTCCACGCGTCATCCTTCAAGCCGTTCGCGATTCATATTTTACGTTTCGGGGCAAGAACTCGACTCAATCGGATGACTTTCGCGTGTTCAATTGGGAGGAAATGAGAATCGGCCAATTGCTTTACTGCAATGGAGAAGTTGTCCGGCTGTTTCACTACCCGCGCGGCCCGGATTCTGGGTTTAACTTGTTCCCGAATTTTGGCAAGCGGCAAACGCTGTTCGACACGACACCGCTGGCCCATGCGCTCAATGAGCCGTGCTATATCGTCGAGGCATTGCCGCCAAGTGCAAAGCTAATCGAAACAGGATTGCCGCAGTTTCTGGTCAACTATGAGAACGACGACGACAGCCAGCAACTCATCGGCAAAGACTCTCGTCTTACGTTTACAGCGCCCAACGACGGCGAGTATTTCGTTTCCGTCAAAGATGCAAGAGATTTTCAAGGCGAAGATTATAAATATGAACTTTCGGCACGACGCCCTCAACCTTCTTTCGCCATCAAGAAAATCAACGGTGAAAACCCCAAGATTGCCAGGGGGACATTCAAGCGTATCGGCGTCGACATCGATCGTCTGGATGGCTTCACGGGTGAGGTTAGCGTTTCTGTGACCGGCTTGCCGGCGGGCTTCTCAAGCTTTGGTGGGACGACCGTCGAGCCAATGCAATCTCGAGCCTGGTTTGTCATCAAAGCCGACGCTGATGCGGAAATCGTTTCTGCTGCCAAACCTGAGAAAGACAACCCAACCAGCGATACGACTTCAGACAAAATTACTACCGGCGAAAAAACAGTCGACGAGGAATCAAGCAGCGAGGACGCGACCGATGGTCAACCGGCAAAAGAAGTGCAAATCGTCTTGACGGCAATAGTTGAAGGCAAAGAAATCAAGCAGACAAAGTCTCTGGGAAAAATCCAGTTGGAAAAGGAAACCAAACTAGCGGTTCAGCTTCATGGCAACGTTGCTTCGGATTCATCCGTTCCAGTGATCGAAATTCGGCCCGGCCAAACGATTCAGGCCAGGATTACAGTTGATCGCAAAAAACACAAAGCGCGAATTAATTTTGGCAAACAGGACGCGGCATTCAACGCGCCGTTTGGAGTGTACGTCAACAACACGGGGCTCAATGGCGTGCTAATTCCACCGGAGGAAAAGGAACGAGAATTTTCGCTAACTGCGGAGCCATGGATGCAGCCATGTGAAAGACTGATCTTTGTTGAATCCGAGGAGGCTGGTCGCCCCTCTTCCAATCCGGCAATTTTACGTGTGTTGCCTAAATAGCTTCGAACGGAAGAAACTCGGCGAGCCGAATTTTCGTTTGTATTGACCGGACTTGCGAATCTTCACAGATGATTCAACGGCAATCTTTTAGAAGGGGTAGAAAATAAACGTCTGATAGGTTTTCATAGTGTCTCAATCCGCCGCCATGTTTTTTGGTTGGTGACCGCCTCTTTCCCGAACAGTTGAATCAAAACAATGGATGCTCCCCTCGCGATCGTTCTGGCTGCCGGCAAAGGCACTCGCATGAAGTCCGAATTGCCTAAAGTTCTTTGTCAGGCCAATGGTCGGCCCTTGGTCGCATACGTACTCGATTCACTGGTTGATTCCGGAGTGGCTGGCTTCGTCGTCGTCGTTGGATACAAGGCGGAGTTGGTTGAGGCCGAATTAGCGACTTACAAAACAGCGAAGTTCGCGCTCCAGTCGGAGCAACTTGGCACCGGTCATGCGGTCATGATGTGCCGAGATCAACTCGCCAATCACGACGGCCCCGTCGTGGTCGTCGCGGGTGATTCGCCAATGCTGCAGGCGTCTTCGATTAAGCATCTGTTGGATGATTTCGCCGAAACAAAACCGGCCTGTATTTTAGGAACGCTGATACGTGACGACCCGACTGGGCTTGGGCGAATTGTTCGAGACAGCGACGGCAAATTCACTGGGATCGTCGAGCATAAAGACGCCAGCGAAGAGCAGTTGAAAATTCAGGAAGTCAACATGAGCACCTACGTGTTCGATTGCCAAAAAATGCTCGCGGCGTTGGACAACTTGACCGACGACAACAAGCAAAAAGAGTATTACATCACCGACGTCCCCGGCATTATGCTGAGCCAAGGTGAAGACGTTCGTGCGTTAGCAGTTCTTAAACCGATTGAGGCCTTAAGCGTCAACACGGTGGAACATTTAGCAGACGTTGAAAAAGCGATGCAAGAGATCGAGTCCGGTTCTTAACGAGAGCCTTGTTTGAGGATGTTTGAACACTCGGCGTTTAGTTTCTTTGCAACCATTCCCTAATTGCAGCACGTTTTTTCATGCCCCCTGAACTAAAAATCTTTAGTGGCCGAGGTAATACGGATCTCTCTAAAGATATTTCTGCATACCTGAAAATAGAACTGAGCAAGTGCAAATTCTCGACGTTTCCGGACGGCGAATTTCACTGCAAGATTGAAGACGTCCGCGGACGCGACGTTTTCCTGATCCAACCAACCTGTCCACCCGTCAATGACACATTGATGGAGTTGTTGATCATGATCGACACATGCCTGCGGGCCAGTGCAGAGCGAATCACGGCGGTCATTCCTTACTATGGTTACGCCCGGCAGGATCGCAAGGACGAGGGGCGAGTTCCAATCACGGCCAAACTGGTTGCCAACATGATCACGCGAGCGGGGGCCGACCGAGTCCTTGCGATGGATTTACACGCGGCACAGATTCAAGGTTTTTTCGACGTGCCGGTCGACCACCTTTATGCGGCCAATGTTCTAAATCAACATTTCCAATCGCTGAACATCCCGCCCGAAGACTTGGTGATCGTCAGTCCTGACGAGGGCAGCATCAAACGGGCCGTCGGCCATGCCAAGCGATTAGGTGGTAACATCGCGATCATCGACAAACGACGTCACTCGGCGGAGTCCGTTTCGCAAGAGAACATCATTGGTGGCCCGATCGAAGGTAAAGTCGCGTTGATGTTTGATGACATGATCAGCACTGCGGGTTCGATTTGCGGTGCAGCGGATTTAGTAAAGAAGCATGGTGCTGCCCAAATTCATGTCGCATCGTCGCATGGCGTTTTTGCGGGCAAGGCCGTGGAGCGCCTAAGCGCCGCCCCCGTCGACAGTATCGTCGTCACCGACAGCATCCCAATTGCGGCAGAAAAGAAGGCTCAATTGCCGAAATTGAAAATCTTAAGTGTTGCCCCAGTCCTGGGAGAGGCAATCATGCGAATCCACCACCACAAGTCGATCAGCGACATTTTCGGCACAGGTTAAACTGTGAGTCCTGATGCAACTTGGTTTTAACATCGGCCGAGGATTCGCTTTCCGCACGGCCAATTCATGCTTTATTGGATTCAAGAATTGCCTTAGCTTGACATTCCCACTTATGAATCCTTGGCAGGCTGCATATCAAATACACCCCTATGGAATGATTCCTATGTGGCTCGCCATGGGGCAGTAATTGTAAAACTGAACTGCGTTGGGTTTCTTGCCTGCTTTTGCGGCGAGAGTTATCATACTGCTATCATTTCTCTCCACCCCCTTACCAAGAAACTCCATGTCGATTATTCATGAAGAATCATCGAATTATGATGATCCCCGCCTAACCAAGGTCATCGATCCCAATAATTCTGAAGAGGCCGATGAACAAAGGCTCCTTCCTGATAAAGTCGGTCGTTACGAAGTCGTCCAAAGACTTGGCACGGGTGGGCTATGTTCGGTTCTGCTGGGCCATGATCCGCGATTAGACCGAGCCGTTGCGATTAAGACACCTCGAATCGACCGCAAGATTGATGATGCGGCGTGGCGGGAACTGCTTCACGAAGCCCGCAGTGTGGCGAAGCTTCGGCATGAATCCATCATTTCGATTATTGATGTCGATCGTCTGGAAGATGGCACGCCCTATGTCGTGATGGAGTTCGTCGACGGAACTGACCTTCAGACGCTGTGGCTGAAACGTCCGTTCGACTTAAACGAAACACTTCGCCTGATTCATCAAATTGCTTCTGGCCTTCAGTATGTTCACGATAATGGAATCATTCATCGAGACTTGAAACCGTCGAACATCATTATCGACCGTTTTCAAAATGCCCGCATCGCCGACTTTGGACTGGCGTTAGAAGTAAATACGAGTCGCGACCCCCAGAAGAAAGGTTCGTTCGGAGGCACCTCTCGATTCATGTCTCCCGAGCAACTAAGCGGCGAGTCCCATCGAATCGATGAACGCACGGACTTGTGGGGATTGGGAGTCATTTTGTTTTGGATGTGTACCGGAGAGTATCCGTTCAACGGCTCCAACTTCTATGATCTTAACGAACAGATTCGCCTCCAGTCCCACCCTAATCTTCATCAAAACAACTCTCGCATTCCCGTCGAACTCGACCGAATCTGCCGACGCTGCCTCTCAGATTTGATCAACGACCGGTACCCTTCGGCGCAGTCGTTCCTAGAAGATATCGAGGCGCTGCAAAACAAAATCGCAGCAGAGAACAAGCCAATCGGTACAGCACTAGACCAGCTTGATTCGCTGACTTCGAACCTGCTGAATGAGTATGGTCACGAAGAAAGACCTCTGCCAGTTCATGTCATCCCGAAAGGCTTGCATGCATACGATGAAAGCGACGCTGGCTTTTTCTTGGAACTACTACCCGATCCCAAAGATCGTTTGGGAGTTCCTGAATCTATCCGGTTTTGGTTGTCGAGGTTTTCTGATTCGCGTTACAACATTTCCCACGGATTGATCTATGGCCCGTCGGGGTGTGGAAAAACCTCGTTTGTGAAAGCCGGTTTGATCCCGCGTCTGCCTGCAGAAATTGAAGTCATTTATTTAGAATGCTCACCCAATCAAACTGAAAGTAATTTGGCGCGATCGCTGGCTAAACAGTTGGATATCGAAATTTCTTCGTCTTCCAGTTTAGCTGATTTACTGAGGGAGATCCGGGAAGGCGAACACTTGCGACGCGGCAAACGCGTCTTGATCGTTTTAGATCAGTTTGAACAGTATCTTTCGAACTTGGTAGAGATGGCGACCTCAGATCTCGCCGTTGCCTTGCGACACTGTGATGGAAACCGAATCAGCTGCTTGATTTCCGTTCGAGATGATTTTTGGACGCCCACTCAAGAGTTCCTTCGCATCTTGGAAGTCAAAATTCAAGACGGTCGCAACTCGCAAGCGTTTCGGCTATTTGAGAAGAAGCATGCGGAGAAAATCCTACTCCAGTTCGGCCAAGCATTTGGGACAATTCCCGCGACCGTCAATGGCTCAACATCCCAACCGGCTGAGTTTGCCAAGCGGGCCATCAACGCCTTGGCGACCAATGGTAAAGTCAATTGTGCCCACCTCTCAATATTGGCTTCGGTAACGAGTAATCGAAACTGGACGATCGAAGAGCTTTCGCGTATCGGCGGTTGGCAAGGCGTTCTCGTTCGATTCATGAACGAACATTATTCACTTGAAACATCGCCAATCGCGAAGCAACGATTGCTTCCCCAAGTCCGCGCGATTGTCGAAGAGCTCTTACCCACCCCTGGCTCACGCATCAAGTCGGCCAGCAAAACACGCCAACAACTTCTTAAGGCTTGTCCGAGTTCGACGTCGAACGAGAAATTTGACAACGCAATTCGCTCATTGGAAAGTGAATGTCGATTCATAAAGTCAATCAACACGGGAACGGAAGACACATCCGGCGGTGAGTTGCATTTTCAACTTTGTCACGACGTGTTGATTGAACCGCTGAGAACCTGGGTCTTGCAAGAAAAAATGCAAACCTGGCAAGGTCGGTCACAGATTGAGCTGAGCGAACTTTCGGAAACGTGGAACGTCCGCCGTAGCAATCAGTACTTTCCGTCACTGCCCAAGCTTCTTCGGATGAAAATCGCTTCTGGTCGGGATTCCATTGGCAAACGACAAGCAGATTTTCTCAACCATGCCTTTCGGTTTCAAATTGCCAGAGCGAGTGCTTGGGTAGCGACAATTGCGGCGCTTTGCTTTTCGATTGCTTACTTAATGATTCGTAATGAGCGTATTCGCTCGGCCAACAAAGAGGTCTATGCTCAATTCCTCCAATGTGAGCCTTTCGAATTTGGTTCTTACATGGAACAACTGGGCAACTCGAAACTAGATATTTCAGAACTGGCCAACGAATTCTCGCCGACATCTTTGCGCGGAAAAATCCACAGCGCTGCTGCGACCCATTTGCTTGCCGACCCCAGCCAAGCCAGCGCTGAGAAAGTCTTGCGATTGATCGTGGAGGCTGATCAAAACGACTACAACGCTGCGGTTTCTCATCTTGGGGCGAACACTGAATCGTCGATCATCTTGCCCGTTTTGAAAGAGATGTTTGGAGACACGGCGATTCGACAGGAGCGAATCAAGCTTGCCTCGATCGCGTTGGATCTGGGGCACAGCGAGTTACTTCAGCAAATCATTAGAAGAAGCAACGTTGATCCGACAGACCTTACAAATTTCATTCATCGCTTCAACGAATTCAGTGGTCAAACAAGCGCAGAAGTCGCAAAGAAAATCGTATCGAAAAACGAAAACGAGAAGGTCAAGGCGGTTTTATTAAACGTTCTCTGCCTGGAAAAATCTGGTCTGAGCAACGAATACCTGGGGATCAAATCCAACGCGGAAATAAACAAGGCGTCCGGCCCCGATAAACAAAACAAGGATCGAATTGGCTTAACGAAACTAACGGCCAGCGAGAAAGAGAATGTGCTGGACTACGTTCGTTCGCTTTACGAAAATTCGAAAGACGGCCTGCAGCATTCGCTGGCCAAATTTATTTTGCAAAAAGAAGGCCAAGAACTTCCGGTGACGAAACCCTTGTCGGGCTCTGATTGGTATGAAATGCCTGAAGGAATCACGCTGGCAAAGGTTAGCTTCTTCGACAATTCAAAATTTGAAGACGAAGAATTTTATACGGAGTTCATGGTTTCCAGCTCCATGATAACGGTCGGGCAGTTTCTGCAATTCGTCAACGACAAGGACTATTCTCAGCAACGTCCAAAACAAATCATCCGTGTTGAAGGCAAGCCGTGGGACGCGAAAGTGTGCGATTGGAAATTCGCTCCGTGTGTTTCACCGACCGCTGATCATCCCGCCGTATGGGTTTCCCCCGTGATGGCCGCCAGATTCTGCAATTGGCTAAGCGAAAAACATGGCCTTTCCAAAGTTTACGACCTCTCGAGAGCTTGCGACGAGATCAATCCGAGTTTTGCGGTGATCCCGGATCGCAATGGTTTCCGCTTACCGACGGAAGATGAAATCTCTCAGATGAGGTACGGCGGGCTGGATATTGAATTCCAACTGGGCTCCGACATTCGGAACGAATGGATCATGAACTACGCTTCGTTTACCGAAAGCCTTCCTAAAAAACTATTAAGAAGATTTGAGTTTGAGACATTTCCAGTCTGCGTCAACCTACCAACTCAATTCGGATTGTTCGACATCTTCGGTGGCGTCCGTGACATTTGCGTCGACAATCATCGGGCAGGAATTCCAGCGGTCACATGCTACGGTCGTGGCTTCGGTGACAATGTCTCCGATCTCTTTCATAACGAAGGGCTTCTGGTTCCCGTTCGGCCCCAAACGCAAGAATTCGGAATGGGATTTCGCGTCGCAATCGACAAACCACCTTCGTCCAAATAGCCGCTTCAATGGTGCATCTTTTGTCGGGTCAATTTCTTAATGCCGGATCGGTTTCCAAAAAAAGAAGCCGGCAATTGCTCTGCCGGCTTCACCAGGTCTGAATGTCAGATCTAAACCTGCTCCAATGACTCAAGCAGATTCATTCGACTTGGGATTTGGCATTGGATCTGCCTCGCGTCTCTACCAAGCCTGCTCCTACTGACCACCAGGGCCACCACTACCTTGGGGTGGCAGGAAAGTTAGCTCGCAGTCACATACTTCTCCCAACGGTGTATCCCAGCATTCGCAATCGCACTCGTCCACCCACTGAAACGGACATTTGTTTTTGCATTCTTCGTTGCATGGGCCGTTGGGGAAAAATGTATTGCAGTATTGCCGACATGCCGACATCCGTTGCTGAGGCGTAGAATTTTTGAGCATCGCAAAAGTCTTCTGCAGTGCTTCCGCTTGCTCTCTCGTAAGGTTCCGCTTAGCAGACGAACAACCGGCTTTTCTCGCACCGTTAATCACCACCTGCGGACTGCCAACCCATTGAGAATCACACGGGCAGGGTGATGGGCTCAAGCATGGCGCTGGATAAGCTTGAATGGGCGGGATCGAATACGATTCACCCATGAGCGTCGAGCCATTCATCACGATCGCTCCGCCTACGATCGGTGCCTGCCCCCAAGCTTGGCAACCCGACAGTTGCGGCGTCGAGCTCGGCTGAAGTACGCTTGGAGAAAAACACCAGCCGCTCGTGGGTGCTTCAACAATAGATTGGCATGGTAACGGTGGAACATTTTGTGACACACATTGGGGGATACACTGCGGCCCAAAATGTGACGGATCGGCTATGTTCACCGAAAGGAACTGATTGGCAGAGGAATCAGAGAAACATTGTGGAATGGGTTGTTGCTGACAATTCAACTGCTGCATCGCGTCGACGTTCGTTGTCAGGCAAAACGCGACACACAGCGCTGCCAGATTTTGAGTAAAAAACTTCATTACTTGACTCCTAATTGAGAAGAGGAAATTCCGTCACACCTATGGGGACAGAAATCTCAGCTTTTCCGAATCCACAGATTCAGTCAATCTCAATTCCAAGCCAGAATTTTGGCTTAGGAAAAAGTCGCATCGAGCATTCTTACAACTCAAGAATTGGCCAGCTTCGAAAAGACATCTTGATGCGATTGAACCAATGGAGTGGTTTCTGAATCACATTTCGTCTCATTCAGTTTGAGCCGTGTCAGCAGTGATTGGCTAGGTTTACATTGGG
Organism: uncultured Pirellulaceae bacterium; assembly: GCA_964589435.1. GTDB lineage: Bacteria > Planctomycetota > Planctomycetia > Pirellulales > Pirellulaceae > Mariniblastus. The sequence goes on along the minus strand of CAZPTT010000062.1, from coordinate 15,079 downwards.
GGGCATCAGAATCTAATCATCATTGGGGGCTTCACGTCGAAAGACGGCTACGATGTCATCAGCCGGAACAACAAATAGCTGGTTGTCGGATTCGAAGTCGACGGGAATCGCGTTTTTGGGATGAAACAGAACCTTGTCATAGCGTTTAAGTGGCAAGTCCTCATCGTGCTCGATAGCTGCCGAAATTGTAACGATACGCCCGGTGATGGTCGGTATTTCAGCGGCATCGGGTAGTGCAATCCCGCCTTTGGTTTCCTTTTTTGGCTCGTCTTTACGAACCAGCACACGCAATCCGATGGGCTCAACGTATTCAAATTTCTGAGCGCGTTTCTTTTTGCCTTCTGGCTCTTTTGCCATCCGATCAACCTCTTCCCTGTACGTTGTTTAAATCCACAGCTTTGTTTGAATCCACAGCCGAAATCACTTCTTGTTCGGCGTGACGACGATCAGTTATTATGCGTGAAACGCCTATTTGGTCGAGCCACCCATCCCTGAACAAAATGGGCCTTTGGGAGATTTGGGGGCTGAAGTTGAAAAGTCACAGGAAAAGTGGAACTTGGGCTTGTAAAAAGGCGTTTTTTTGGGAGAATCTGCCGATTACGAACCGGGAAGAAAGCCAGTTTCAACGACTGAAGGTGTGCTTGTGGTGTTCCTCGTTCTGACCAATGAAATTAACGAGACCAACTGCGTTATTCCAACACAATTTGTCGGTGGTCTTTGCTTAGACCACCGAAATTTGATCGCGAATCAACAATCAAAAGGCTAAAGACGTGGCAGAATCATTAAACGTAACGAAGCGACAGGAAACTGGATCACTGCGGATGAAGCGGCTTCGTCAAACAGGTCAAGTTCCAGCCGTCCTTTATGGTCACGGCGAAGACACCGTAATGCTTTCCGTCGCGGCCAAAGATTTGAACAAAGTCATCGACCACGGCAGTCACATCGTTGAGTTGGCTGGATCCGTTAACGAAAGTGCGTTGATCAAGACAATCCAATGGGATGCTTTTGGATCTTCAGTTCTTCACTTGGATTTGACGCGCGTCGATGCCAACGAAGAAGTCGAAGTTACTTTGCCGATCGAGCTCAAAGGCGAGGCACCGGGTACCCACAAAGGCGGCGTTGTCAAATTCTTGAAGCATGAGCTTTCGATTTTTTGCCCAGCCAACAAACTGCCGGATCTGATCACGCTGAGCATCAATGAATTGGAAATGAATCAGATGATCACCGCTGGCGATATTACGCTGCCTGAAGGAGCTCGATTGGCTCCTGCAAGTGCACCGGAAGAGCCAATCGTCGGTTGCTCAGCTCCAACGGAAGCCGCAGAAGTCGAAACTGACGCTGCTGAGGGAGCCGAGCCTGAAGTGATCGGAGCCAAGGACAAAGAAGAGGAAGGCTAAGCCAATAATTGGCTGAATCGGCCCAACCATGAAGTTAGTTGTCGGCTTGGGGAATCCTGGGCAAAAGTATAGAGGAACACGTCACAACGTTGGTTTTGACGTGATTGCGAAATTGGCTCAGCGGTATGACACGGGTCGTCCGAAGTCCAAGTTCAATGCGGAAGTGGTTGAAACTGTTATCGAAAATGAAAAGGTGGTCATTGCCAGTCCACTGACTTTCATGAACCTGAGCGGTCAAAGTGTCCGAGCTGCGTTCGATTTTTACAAACTGGAACTGGCTGATTTAATCATCATTTGTGATGACTTGGCTTTGGATGTAGGACGACTGCGAATCAAGCCGGGCGGATCAGCCGGAGGCCAGAATGGGCTCAAAGACATAATTCAACGATTGGGTTCTTCAGATTTCACTCGGCTTCGGGTGGGAATCGGGAAGACGCCAAGTGGCTGGGAAACAGCTGATTATGTCCTTGGAAAATTTACCGAACAAGAGAAACCTGAAATTGAGAATGCGATTTCCCGAGCCGTAAAGGCAACGGAAGCTTGGATGACCGGCGGAACGCAGTTGGCAATGAATCAGTTTAATGCCGACCCCAACAAGAAACCTAAATCCAAAAAAAGCAAACTCGACAGACAGCCAAGAGAACAACAGACGAAGCCAAGACTTAGCGATTCCGATTCAACAGTTCAGTTGGATCAGAACGACGAAAACTGACACACACTTAAGATTGCTGACACACTTAAGACTGAAATACTTAAGAAAACAATAAGGAAAACGACGTGGCTGAGACGATTTACGAGTGCATGTTTATTTTTAATGCCAACGCCTACGCGAGAAACCCAACCGGTGCTGCGAACGCGATCGATGAAATCGCCAAATCAGTTGACGGTGAGTTGTTGGTCAGCCGACTTTGGAATGAACAAAAATTGGCTTACCCAATCAACGGGCACCGCAAGGGCGCCTACTGGCTGACGTACATGAAAGTCGAAAGCACGAACTTGGTCAAATTCAATCGCGCTTGCAAGCTGAACGACATGATCTTGCGCCACTTGGCCATCAAGCTCGACCCACGCTTGGTCGATCCGATGGTTGCTGTCGCCAAAGGTGAAGTTCCAGAAGAACCAGCACCTGAAGAAGAAAAACCTGCAGCAGATGCCCCGGCCAAAGAAGCCGCCGCAACCACTTAAGCTTGTTTTTCAAATCGTTTTTTGAAAACGGAAAGTCCCGAAAAGTTCTTGAGCGATTGACCGAACGTGTCAGCCGCCTCAACAAAACTAGTTACAGGATTGATTATTAACGCGGACTCGAAGGAGTGGATGCCGCTGACTCTTTTGTCATTGTTTGGAGGTTCTCATGGCTAGTTTTAATCGCGTCGTACTTGTTGGAAATCTGACTCGTGACGTCGAACTTCGGTACATCCCATCGGGAACCGCTGTGACTGATATCTCGTTGGCCGTGAACGAACGCGTCAAAAAGAACGACCAGTGGGTCGAGGAAGCCAACTTTTTCGACGTCACGCTTTGGGGAAGAACAGCCGAAGTCGCAGGCGAGTATTTATCAAAAGGCTCCTCGGTTCTGATCGAAGGCCGATTGCGGTTAGAGAAATGGGAACAGGACGGCCAAAAGCGATCAAAAGTGAAAGTGATCGGAGAAAAGATGCAGATGCTCGGTGGCAAAGGAGGCGGCGGTGGCGGTGGCGGAAACTACTCCAAACCAGCCAACCAATCGTCTTCCAACCAATCGACATCAAGCGACGCGCCTCAGCAAAGTGCACCACCGGCCGATGAAGTCCCGTTCTAGATCGTTAAGAACCAGCAACGAGACAGACTCGTTTTAAACTCAAACAAAATTTGCCAACCTGAATGGATGGCGACCAAGAATAATCGAATCATCAAAATAAGATACGAAAGAGGAAGTTGACGATGGTAACGGCAAAGATGAAAAAACGTAAACGAACCAAGTCTTCGCTAGCGCGTTTGCCTCGCGGTGAAAACGGCGGTGTCGAACTGCTGTTGATCCAATCGGTCGACCATCTTGGCAAGCAAGGCGAAGTGGTCGAAGTCAAAACGGGTTACGCCAACAACTACCTTCTGCCACAAGGTTTGGCCACAATCGCCAGCGACCACCACAAACGAATGGTCGACAAACACAAAGCCAAACTTCAGGCGATCGAGCAGTCTCGCCTCAAGGATCTTAAGGATCTTGGCAAACTGATCGCGAAGCAGAGCATCACAATCGAAGCCAACGCCAACGAAGAAGGCCAGCTTTATGGCAGTGTCGGTGCGACCGAAATTGTTGCGGCGTTGAAGCAAAACGACATCACGTTGACCAACGATCAAATTCGTCTCGATGGTGTTCTCAAGGAACTTGGCTTGTACACAGTCAACGTTCACTTGCACCAGGAAATCGAATCTGAACTTAAAGTTTGGGTTGTTCCGACGGTCGAAGTCGATGCATAGTCGGATCCCGACTGACGTCGAGTGAGTTGTTGACGACTTTTCCAGTCGACGATTAAATCAAATTAGCAAAACCAAATGAGCTTGGCCTTTCGTGCCAGGCTCTTTTTTTCGCCTGACCGCAACATTCGCCACGATTAGCCAGCGTGACGGTTTGCTCGCCACATATTTTGAGCAATCGGTTGTCAGCCGATTCTGTTTTCGTAAGATGCAGGAGAACAGGGATCCCAGGAGCAATGGAAGAACGGAATGTCGTCAGCAGAGAAATCCAAGAAAAGAAAGCCGTTCAAAAAGCCATCGCCGGAGAAAACCGATGCTTTTGATCGCCAGCCGCCGTTCAATCTCGAGGCTGAAATCGGCGTGCTCGGCAGCTTGATGCTGATGCCGGAGTCCTGTGACGAAATTGTCAATGTGCTCCGCCCCGAAGATTTCTACGACGAGGCCCACAAAACGCTTTTTGGGCATATCATGGAAATGCATGGTGCCGGCAAGAAGATCGATGTTCTGCTTTTGCGTGAACGGCTGACCAGCAGCGGTGACTTCGAAACCGTTGGTGGTGCAGCAGGATTGGCTCAAATCTTCACGTCCGTGCCGCATGCGGCTCACGTGAATTACTACGCAAACATCGTTCGCTCCAAAGCCACCGCTCGCAATCTGATTTCAACCTGTTCAGAACTGCTTTCGGAGGCCTACCGACCGGAAGGCAATCCGGAAGAACTGCTCAACGATGCCGAGCAAAAAGTTTTCGCGATTCGCGAAAGCCGTCAATCGAATAATCTTTCTTCCATGGATGAAGTTCTTTCTGAGGCCATGGATCGTCTTGATGCACGTGTCCGGGGCGAAGCCCAAGAGGGAACCGTCGAAACTGGATTCACAGATTTGGATCGCATGACCGGCGGATTGCACGGATCGGAATTGGTCATTTTGGCGGCTCGCCCAAGTATGGGAAAGACTGCCTTCGCCATGAACATCACTGAGAATGTGGTGATGAAGTCGAATGCACCAGCTCTGTTCATCAGCCTCGAAATGGCAGCCATCGAATTGATCGAAAGGATGCTCTGCTCAGTCGCTAAGGTCAATGGCCATCGACTGCGCAACGGCTCCCTGGCGGCTGAAGACCGAAAACGGCTGGTGAAAGTTGCCGGCGAATTGGCGGAAGTTCCACTCTTCATCGACGATTCTCCAACGCGTAACGTCTCGGAGATCGCTGGTGCGGCTCGCCGAATCAAGCGACGCGAGGGTTCTTTAGGCCTGGTCGTGATCGACTATCTCCAACTGATTCAACCTGACAATTCCAACGATGCGAGGCAAGAACAAGTCGCCAAGATTGCTCGTCGTTTAAAAGGCCTGGCGCGTGAACTTAAAACGCCCATCCTTTGTCTTTCTCAATTGAATCGACAAGCTGAAGACTCGAAAGACCACCGACCAAAGCTAAGCCATCTCCGCGAATCTGGAGCGATCGAGCAAGATGCGGATGTCGTGATGTTTGTGCACCGGGAAAGCTATTTCAAAAAAGGCGACCCCGATGCGGATCAAGACGACACAGAAGCCTTGATCATTATCGAGAAGCAACGAAACGGACCTACGGGCGATGTCGAGCTACATTGGGAAAGAAACTTTACCCGCTTTTCCAACCGTGCTCCTGAGCGATATTCAGAATTCGATGAATATCCCGAGCCGTCGTCTTTTTGATTCCGTTTGACACTAGCGCTGACGCATGACTAACCCGGTAATCCTGCAACCGATCCTTGGGGATCGGATTCGTTGGCGGGAACACATATCTGATAAGTAATTTTGCTTCAATCAGTTGACTTTGTCGCGCGACGTAGGATCATACATATAACAGTCGGGCACCGCGAAGCGTAGAGCGGGTTGAACTTCAAACACCGTAAAACACTTAGGCATTCAGTCCTGCTTTGCTCGATTGATTGGCAAGACGCAAAATTTTGCTAATCAAACTTTGCCAATCAAAAGTTTGCGATCGCATTTGAGTCGATTGGTGGTTTGGGCTTCCGCTAAGGTTATATGGGACTTGATGAGACTGGATTTTTGGCACGCTTGAGAGATTCATGACGGCACCCGAAGCAACTGACATCGTCATTATTGACGAGAACGAGAAATGCCCGTATCTCGAAAATGAGATTGCCAGGATGCCGTTGCGTATGCCGCTTGGCAAAGTCACTCTCGACGAAGCCGATCGCAGGCTGGCGGACGGACATCGTCGAACGGGCGAGTTCATCTATCAGACGAACTGCCCAAGCTGCAAAGCATGCGAACCCATTCGAATCGACTGTAACGAATTCAAGTTCAGTCGGAATCAGAAACGCGTTCTGAGCCGTGGCAACGGTCGCTTTCGCCAATCGATTGGCCCACTGGAATCTGACGATACGCGAGTCAGTCTGTTCAATAAACATCGACGCATGCGAGGATTGGCCAAACGAGAAACCAATATCGATATCGAAGAGTATGTTTGGGGGTTCGTTCGGAGTTGCTTCGAATCGTTTGAGATTAGCTATTGGCTGGACGACGAGTTAATTTGCCTTGCCGTCTGCGATGCTGGAAAAAACAGCCTCTCGGCAGTGTACACATTCTTTGAACCGGAATTGAAATCAGACAGTGTCGGGACTTACTCGATTCTCAAACAAATTGAATACTGCCAACAGCGAGAGCTTCAGTATTTGTACTTGGGCTATTTCGTCGCCGAATCTCCGCACATGAAATACAAATCGCGTTTTGTACCCAACGAGCGATTGATTGACGGGCGCTGGCAACGATTCACCCAGGATTCTTGATGAAACAGGCCTGCATCTATGCAATCACTTTGGCATTTATCGCCGTTGTTTGCTTCATCACGTGGGCGGCGGCAACAAAGCAGGACTACTTCTTTTTTAAAATGCTGAACTGGCCGCTGGGGGACAAGGTCGCCCACTTCTGCTTAATCGGGACTCTCGCGCTACTCTTCAATCTCAGCTTGCGCAATGCACGCGTTCGGCTTGGCCCGCGTGAATGGCTGATTGGCAGCCTAATCGTGTTCGTGGTTGTTACGCTGGAAGAGTTCAGCCAAAACTTCTTCGATCATCGGACGTTCGACCTGGTCGACTTAAGTGCCAATTACGCCGGCATTTTCTGCTTCGGTTGGCTGAGCAAGTGGCGTCGTCAAACCGAGCGAGGAATCATAAAACTTACAACCGCTGGCAACAACAGCGAGACTTCTTGAGAACTTGCCAGACTCAGTCAAACCGCCTGCGCAACAGGTGGTTTGACTTGTCCGTCACCGAACACTTTCTTGTAGATCACAAAATGTCCGGCCAACATGATTGGCAGCACAAACAGCATCGGCACAAAGCAAAGCATCGCTGCGATGAACATTGCGATCTGACCAAGCAGCGCAGCAAACGTGATTCCGATCGCGTTCTTCATGAAGCCTTTGAATGCCAAACCAATCGCCGGCAGTCCTTCCATATTTCTTTCGACGATTAAGTTACAAGCGAAGAAAAAGACGACTCCACCCATCACCGTCACGAAGCTGGACATGAGCACGACCAGAATTAGCAATACGATCCCGATGCCAATCAACGGCCCTTCGCCGCTGGCGATCATCACCATTCCGGCGACATACGCGATCGCAAAAGGAATAAAAACCACCAACGTCGCGCCAAAATATACCAACGCGGCAATAATACTCTGCCCAAAATATTCGAAACCTTTAAACAGGTCGTCGAACACCATCGGGCCGTTTCGCGCTTGCTTCAAAAGACACAGCGCCATACCGCAATAAACTGGCCCCACCAAAATCAACGGCACAGCACCGGAAATTAGCATTCCGACGAGCGATATTCCTAAAAACGTGAAATACTGATCGCCCAGCAACTCTTTGCCTTCCATGTAACATGAAAAACCTCCAATCGGAGTTTTCCTGGCAACTGGCGGATTCGCGATGGCTGACTTCATTTGGACAACTCAATTCTGGCAATTTTGTTGACGACCGTTCGTCGTTATTTTAGAACGTTGATTCGAACAGATTGGCATTGGACAAGCAATTCAGCTGGGAAGATTCTCTAGCTTCTTCACATCCGGATGTTCGCTCGCGTTTGTAACTTATTTTAATAGAAAACGTATCAAGCAATGAATCGCAGAAAATTTATCCAGGCCGGATCGGCCATTGCAGCGACCGGCACCACGTCGATCGGCGCGGCCGCTTCCCAATTGGCGTCGTCCTCGAATCGGACCGCTCGAAATAAACGCGTCGGCTTGATCGGCTGTGGTTGGTACGGCAAAGTCGATTTGTTTCGGTTACTGCAAGTTTCCCCAGTCGAAGTTGTTTCGCTGTGCGATGTTGATTCAACTTTATTGGAAGAAGCCGCCGATATGGTGGCGGAACGCCAGGTCTCAAAAAATCGTCCAAAGACGTTTGCCGATTATCGGGATCTGATTAAGCATGGAGATATCGACATTGCCATTATTGGCACGCCCGACCACTGGCATGCTCTCCAAATGATTGACGCCGTCAACGCGGGCCTGGATGTCTATGTACAGAAACCAATCGGCGTCGATGTAATCGAATGCAAGTCAATGGTTGATGCGGCCCGGAAACAAAATCGTGTCGTTCAAGTTGGCTTGCAGCGTCGCAGCACACCTCACCTTGAGGATGCAAAAAAGAAAGTCATCGAAGCCGGGTTATTGGGCGACATTGGTTTGGTGGAAATCTATTGCTACTACCACATGCGAGCCAAAGGCAATCCTCCCGACACGGATCCACCGGCCAACTTAGATTACGACATGTGGACGGGGCCGGCTCCAATGCGGCCTTATAACAAACTGGTTCACCCACGGCGTTGGCGAGCATTCGAAGAGTACGGCAATGGCATCATGGGCGACATGTGTGTTCACATGCTCGATACCGTTCGTTGGATGATGGGGCTTGGATGGCCGACCCGCATTTCTTCAACCGGTGGGATTTTGGTGGAGACGGATAGCAAAGCAAATATTCCCGACACACAAACTGCGACTTTCGATTTCAACGATTTGCGAGTCGTCTGGCAGCACCGCAGCTACGGCTCTACGCCAGACAAGGAATACCCTTGGGGCGCAACCTTTTATGGAAGCAAAGGCACGTTGCGAGCAAGCGTTCATAAGTTTGACTTCCAACCTGTCGGCAAGGGCGAGCCGATCAAGCAGGATGTCGGCTACGAGCTGGAAGAATTCCCAGAAGACAAAACCGAGAAGGATCTCGAAAAGCACGTTGCGCCTGCAGTCCGGCAACACATGAAGAATTTTATGGATTGTGTTGAGTCAAGAGAGAAACCAGTCTCGGATATCGAGGAAGGCCACATTTCGTCTGCCAGCTGCATTCTGGCAAACGTTTCGATGAAACTTGGCCGGAGTCTCATTTGGGATCCGGAAACTCATCAAGTCGTCGACGACGACGAAGCCAACAAAATGCTGGCCCGCCCGTATCGGGCTCCATGGGTTCATCCGTAGGTGACCAGAGTACTTACGATGCCTCGTCTCATACCCGCGGATAGGACACTGACGCCTGCCGGCTAATCGTTAAACGAATCTGCTCCTTTGAACACAAATGAGTTTAACCGGCAGCCGGAGGCGCACGCGTCTTAAAAAACCATCAGCTCGTTCAACGAACGGTTCGAGTGATCTAATCAGCCGCTTTGCCTGTTTCATAAAACGTCACACGCTCACCGGCTTTGATATTTTCGTGAACGCTTTTTTTACCGCTAGGCCAAGTGACCTCGATTCGATCGATTGCCCCCAAGGCACCAACGCCAATGTGAACCCACTTGCTGTTTTGGCTGGACAATCCTTCACCACAAGAATTCTGGTACATCCGCTGCGTGTCACCAGTCGTCACTAACAACGTGGCTCCATAGGCATCACGCGCGCTCCACTCGGTCGAAGGCTCAGAACTATCGTTTCCACCGATTAGATTCACAAAAACCGACCGGTTGGCTGACGTTTGGTCGCCATCTCCCATCGTGTTCCGCAAAATCCGGAATCGCGGGCGCTGCGTTGAGACAACTCCCATATCGACAAAACCATCTTGGTCATAATCGAGCAAAACAAACCCTCTGCCGTCCTGCCGAAAATCGGCTCCGGAAACCAACGTCGCTTCGTCGAAATTTCCATCGCCTTGGAAGAACAAACGATTTCGCTCGTTTCCACTGAACGAATTTGCCAGAAACCCCTTCTCTTTATCTTCTGGAGGACGCTCTTCGAACAACAACATTGTCAAATCCGTATCATTCCATTGTTCCGCCTTAACAAATTCCATTCCCTTTGACGGATCCATACGCACGACCGTGCGCCAGAGACACGATCACAAATCCCGGTCGGATTGAAGCACTTTGGGAGCTGTAAAAAATCCGCTTGGCACGTAAAGATCTAACTTCGCGTCGTTGTTGAAATCCGCCATCTGGCCACCGAACGACCAACCGACTTTCGAGACGTGCTGATCATCTTCAGCCAAGCCTGCCACCTGCTTAAACTTGCCGCCTTGATTCTTGTACAAGAAATTCCCTTGAGCCGACACTTTAATTCGTGGATCAACATCGTCTCCCATTTTCTCGAGGACGCGCAAGCCGGCTTTGGAATACATATTGGAAACGTAAAGATCCAATTGTCCGTCGGCGTCGTAATCGCCGTATTGTGCACCCATCCCAAACCCCATCGTGCCACCGGGAAATACCTCTTCGGTAACATCCGAGAATTTCGGCTCGAATGACCCCTTTTCCGTGTCGTTTCTCAAAAACACATCTGGCGAAAAGTCATTACAGACATAAAGATCCGGGTCGCCGTCGTTATCGATGTCATTCCAAACAGTCTGATACGAGTTTCGCCATTGCTTAAGCGTATTGTCAATTTTGACCCGTTCGAATTTGCCACCTCGATTCATCAGCAGAACATTCGGCGGCCCACCACGATCAACGTAAGGATGTTTTTTCTGGACGCCCATTCGGAACTTGAGTTCGTCCTCTTCCCGAACGACCAACGGCACCCATTCCTCAAGTTGCCCCGAAGTAAAACAATAGGTTCCAAGATAGACATCGAGCAGGCCATCACCGTTGACATCGACCACCGATCCAGAAACAACAAATTTGATCTCGCTGAGAATTTCGTTGATCTCTTCATCAGGCACGAACTTTCCGTTGTCGTTGCGAAAAAACAATGAGCCTTCAACGTTGCGTCCAATCATGACATCAGAGTCGCCATCGTTATCGAAGTCGACAAACATCGCACAGTTTCCAAATGCGTCGATCTTCAGGCCTGACGAATCCGAAATATCTTCAAACGTCTGGTCGCCGTTATTTCGTAGTAGGGCTGATTCACCCCAACGATCAACCACGAACAGATCGTCCCATTGATCACCATCAATATCGACCACACTGACCGCCGGATATTGAAATGACGATTCCCAATCGCTGAAGTATTTGTACTTCGGATTGGCGTCTCGCATCAACGTGGCCTTTTCGAACCTTTCGATCAGAACCTCTTCATGCTTTGAACGAGAGACCTTTTCTAGCGTTTCTTCATTCGGGATGACTTTCGCGGTGACGTTCTCGAACAATCCTTTCGGTGCGTAAGTCAGCTCGAAGCTATCTTGCTTCCAATTGCCGATTTTCCAATCATCGTTGCTGGCCGGAAACCAACCCAACGTTTGCTTCGCCTTGATTCCGAAAAGCCGGTTCTCCGCGTCGCGAAACCGTCCTTCGAAGATAGTTTTCATTTCGAATACGTCTTCACTGGCCAACACTTCACCTGAGACGACGCCCATTGATAGTTCTTCAAATTTGAATCCACCCTGCAATAGTGGAGCCCAAATCTCACCGGCTGAAACGGGTGTCTCAACCAACGACAACGGCCAGCTCAAATGTATCGCTGGATGATTAACATCAGTGGTAGCTGACGACACAGCCGAAGATGGGTCGAATTCCTCTAAACCGACATTCGAAACAGAATCGAGAAACAGCTCTGACCAATCGGCACCGGGACTTTCGATTTTGTTTTTGAAGATCTTAAACTTCGGAGTCAACTTGAGAATCAAATCCTCGGAGACATTCGTGCGAAAAATACGTGCGCCGACCGGATCCGTTTCAACCAAATTGGCGTCAGGCCGTCGAACGGTGGCGACCGTAAAATCGACCGCGTTCCCAGCGGATGAACCACCTTCGCTGAGCCCAGCATCACGATTGCAACCGCCGAAGAGCAAAAAAAATGTCGCGGTCAAGACGACGCAAAAGCGGAGATGAAAACCGAGGAGAGTTGGTTTGATTCGCATGGATCTGCTTACGAAATAGAGAGCTGGCCAGGATTCGTCTATTATTACTTGATTCAGCGATAATTGTAGGCGGTCAAATTTGCTCAGCCACATATTCGATCGACGAGATGAGAAAGAATCAGATCGCTAAATGGACGTTGCCGGGAGAATTTGACGAATAGAATACCGAGAGTTCGCCCCTCGTTTGTCTGGCATTTCACGCTAAAATGCTGGTTTAAAAATAACAGGCCGGCGTTGGACGTAAACGCCATCTCGATTGACTTCTTTGGCTCGCTAAAACATGAAGGCTTTGGTAACTGGCGCGAACGGCTTTCTGGGCTCCTATCTCGTTCGCTTACTGCTGGAATCCGGTTACGAAGTGACTGCCATGACTCGCCGGCGCGACGAGATGTTGGCAACGATGGATTTGGATGTCGTTCACGGCGACGTGCGAAGTTTCGACAACGTTCTTGAGGCTTGTCGTGGCCAAGAAGTCGTCTTCCATACGGCTGGCGTCTCCGGCATCTGGGGATCGTGGAAACACTTTCACGGCAACAACACGATCGGCACGCGCAACGTCGTCGAGGCTTGCATTCAAACCAACGTTAAAAAGCTCATCTATACGAGCAGCCCGTCGGTTACGTTCAACGGTGACCACCAAATGAACGTCAATGAGTCGGTTGGCTATCCCAAGAAATGGCTTTGTCACTATCCTCATTCCAAAGCGCTCGCTGAACAATACGTGCTTCAAGCCGACGATGATCCGGATCTGATGACGTGCGCGCTACGACCTCACTTGATTTGGGGACCAGGCGACAAGCATTTGATTCCACGACTTTTTAAGAGAGCGCGATCGAAGCAACTTCGTCGTGTTGGTGACGGTACCAATCAAGTCGACACGATCTATGTCGAGAACGCGGCCTTCGCTCACATCCAAGCTGCCGAAGCGATGAAAGAACAGGGCTCGCCCGTTTGTGGCAGTGCTTACTTTATATCGCAAGACGATCCGGTGAATTGTTGGCAGTGGATCAACGAGGTCTTGGCCCTCGGCGGCGTTCCCAGGATTAAACAATCCATTTCATATTATTGGGCCTACCGCTTGGGCTACTCGATGGAGACTTATCACGAGTTGTTCAACATCGAAACCGAACCTCGGATGACTCGGTTTCTGGCCGCACAACTTGCCAAAAGCCACTACTTTGACATATCGCGGGCCAAACGTGATTTTGGTTACTACCCCAAGATCTCGACGGTTGAAGGAATGCAACGTTTAGGTGAATCTTTGACCACCAGTAGCAACGGTGAAACGTAGCGAGCGATCCGAGAGTAAGAGTTTTGTTACTAAGTCTCCGCGAACTATCAATTTGATACTTGTTGTTGAAATTGGTGGTTGCGGATCACTGAGGCAACCGGTAATTTCAAAGGTCAATTGACCAATCAGATGGACAGCACATGATTTCGTTTCCCAAGCCCGATGAACTTCCCGATTCACAGCGAATCGTAATGACTGGGATCGGCTTGACGTCTCCCAACGGCAATGACTTGGCCGAATTTCGAGCTGGACTCTTGGCTGGAAAAAGTGGCGTCCAAGATTACGAAATTCGTTACTTCGGAAAAACGCTGGCCGGGATCTGCGACTTTGATGTCCGCAGACACCAGACTCGCAAAGACGCTCGTCGCGGGACACGAGCGGGCAGCGTCGGATGCTACTGCGCCAACGAAGCCATCCTCAACTCCGGCATTGATTGGGAAAACACCGACAGCAGCCGCGTAGGTGTTTACATTGGCGTTACGGAACATGGCAATGTCGAAACGGAAAGCGAGATCCACGAGATCAAAGGTTTCGATTACGACACGAAGGTTTGGTCGCACCACCACAATCCGCGAACCGTCGCCAACAATCCGGCTGGCGAAATTGCGTTGAACATGAACATCACGGGGCCGCACTACACGATCGGTGCCGCCTGTGCTGCTGGAAACGCCGGGCTGATTCAAGGGCTGCAAATGCTCCGGCTTGGTGAGTGCGATTTGGCGCTTGCTGGCGGTGTTTCGGAAAGCATTCACACGTTTGGAATCTTTGCCGGTTTTGCCAGTCAGGGAGCTTTGGCAACCCATGCCGATCCGGCTAAAGCTTCACGCCCGTTCGACCAAAATCGAAACGGAATCGTCGTCGCCGAAGGCGGATGCATCTACACGCTTGAACGACTTGAAGACGCTAAAGCACGCTCGGCGAATATCATCTGCGAGATTGTTGGTTACGCGATGAACACGGATGCCACGGACTTCGTTTTGCCGAATCCTGAACGACAAGCCCAGTGCATGAACATGGCCCTTAAACGCGCTCATATTGAGGCTCGCGACGTAGATATTGTGAGCACGCATGCGACAGGAACCGGCATGGGTGATTCGCTCGAATGTGACGCTGTCCGGCGCGTCTTTGGGGACAGCGACAAAACCTGTGTAAATAACACGAAAAGCTTTATTGGGCATACGATGGGAGCGGCTGGTGCGTTAGAATTAGGCGGAAATCTACCGTCCTTCGATGACCGAGTCGTCCACCCGACGATCAACCTAGATGATCAAGATCCGGAATGTGAAATTCCCGGGCTAGTGAAAAACGAGCCTCGCGAAATCGAAAAAGTTGACTATATTTTGAACAACTCGTTTGGCATGCTTGGAATTAATTCAGCATTGGTTGTCAAACGGTTTTGAGCCTGGCTGGCGAAGCACGATTTTTTGTCGGCCCTTGAACAACGGAGAAACGCCCAATGGCGCCTGAAGAAATTAAAGACGCAATTCTTGATATCCTTGCTGACATCGCTCCCGACGAAGATCTTACTGACCTAAAAGACGAAGTCGATTTTAGAGATCAGCTTGAACTAGACAGTATGGACTTCGTCGACATCGTGATGGAACTTCGCAAGCGTTATCGTGTCCAGGTTCCAGAAGAGGACTACAC
>CAZPTT010000061.1:2839-34531 GCA_964589435.1 uncultured Pirellulaceae bacterium | reverse complement strand
CTACTTTAACGCGTGATCACTCCTTTCGATCTGCTTGACTCCCTACTTCCAGATATCTCGATCAAGCATTCGATAGTTGATGGCTTCGGTGAGGTGGTGGACTTCGATGTTTTCGGAAGCTTCCAAATCGGCGATGGTTCGTGAAAGCCGAAGAACTTTGTCGTGAGCGCGGGCTGACAATCCAAGTTCATTGACGCTCATCTTCAGAATATTCATACACTCATCGTTGAGCTTGCAATATTCCCTGATCTGGCGACTACTCATTTGAGCATTGTAGTTGATGGAAGTGCCCTCGAAACGCTCAAGTTGAGCCTTCCGAGCGTTGATGACTTCTTCTCGAATCGTCGCGCTCGACGTCCCAGGTTTCGTCGATGAAAGCTCTTTGAATTCTGCGGCGGGAACCTCAACATGAATATCGATGCGATCCAACAACGGGCCTGAAATCTTACCCATGTATTTTTCGATTTGCGGGGGCGTACAATTGCAAGCTCGACGCGGATCTGAACGATAACCGCAGGGACATGGATTAAGTGCTGCCACCATCATGAATTCGCAGGGAAACGTAGTCGATGTGAGGGCTCGAGAAATCGTAACAACTCGGTCTTCGAGAGGTTGCCGCAAAACCTCCAACGTTCGCCGATTAAATTCTGGCAGCTCATCCAAAAACAAAACGCCGTTGTGTGCCATCGAGATTTCACCCGGCATCGGAGTGCTGCCACCACCGACCAAGCCTGGTTCGCTGATCGTATGATGTGGCGAACGAAATGGACGCGTTGCCATCAGCGGCTGACCCGGCTCCAACCGCCCAACCGCGCTATAGATCCGTGTTGTCGCAATCGACTCATCGGGAGAAAGCTGAGGCAGTACGGTCGGAATTCGTTTGGCAAGCATCGTCTTACCACTCCCCGGCGGACCGAGCATCAACAAATTATGCGAGCCGGCAGCAGCGACCGTGATCGCGCGTTTTGCCATTTCCTGTCCGCGCACATCGGCGAAGTCAATCTCATACGCTGAGTACTCTTCGAACAAATCCTCCATTCGAGATGGCGTTGGATCAATGTCGAGATGGCCGGCGAAAAACGCAGCGGCCTGTGACAAGGAATTGACCGCGATGACCTCGAGGCCTTCCACAACGGCGGCTTCGTAAGCATTCTCCTCGGGAACAACGATTCCAATCAGCCCCATTTTTTGCGCGGCGATTGCCATCGAAAGCACGCCTTTGGCCGGTCGCGTATGGCCTTCCAATGCCAACTCGCCGACCACCGCATACTCTCGAAGTTTGTCCGACTCCATCTGTCCAGAGCCAATCAAGATGCCCAGAGAAATTGGTAAATCAAACGTCGCGGCTTGTTTGGGTAATTCAGCCGGTGCCAGATTGATCACGACCCGATCCGCTGGTCGTTGGAAGCCCGAATTGACCATGGCTCGTTCGCAGCGATGCGTGCTTTCGCGAACGGCGGCTTCCGGCAAGCCAACCAAAATCGTTTTGGGCATGGCACGAGGGGAAACGTCGACTTCGACTTCGACTGGCATCGCCTGAATTCCCAACAGCGAAAATGTTTTGAGTTTGGCCAGTAAGCCACCCGATCGCGGGCCATTGGCGACTTGCTCAAACTCATTTTGCTTGGTCATATCAAAATCCCGTTATCACAGAAAAGGCTTAAACACAAAACCGCAACTCGACGCCGAGGGTGACTATCAAGTTGCAGAATCAGTAGGAAGAATCAGTTGGCTGGCTAAACATATTTTGCAGTCATCTTCTTGACGATATCAGCGATCGCATTGCGAGCCGCTTTCGGCGAAATAATTTCGGCGCTTTCGCCCATGCTCAACACTCGTGGAATGATCTCCATGTCATGAACTGCGGACACCGTTAATTCGATACTGCCATCTGGCAGCTTCTTTATTTTTTGTTCGGCGTGCAACGGATCTTCCGTCACCCAAACCGCTGCTGCGCCATGGACGCGAATCTTGTAGTTGGCTTGTTTCTTTTTTCGGACAAACATCCGCAGTGTGTTGCCAACGAACTGATCAAGGTCAAGATCTTCGGGCTCCTTAAAGTACTCATCCAACGCTTTGGCTTTTCCAAAACGATCGAGCTTCCACGACCTGATTCTCGATTCAGGATCGGTGACTTCGCATGCCGCCGCGATGATGTAAATGCTGGACTGAAACAAAACCACGCTATAGGGCTCGATTTTACGAATCTTGGGAGGTTTCCCGGGCGTAACGTACTGAACCTCCGCAACCCGATGTTCCATGATGCAGCGCCGCAATGTCTTAATCGTGCCATGCTGTTTCTCATACGATTTTGACGGCACCCCAAGGACCCGGAGTGTCTTGCTAAATTTCTCGTAGTGAGAAAGAACCGAAGTCGGCACTTCTTCCTGGACTTTCTTCCAGAACGTTTCGATGCCAGTCCAAAAAGGAGTCCCGGCCAACGGGTGCATGAGTTTGCGTCCCATCGAAAGGGCGATTAGCTCGGTCGCTGAAAAACTGATCTTGGTTGCCGACTTTGCACGCGGCCCCAATTTCCAAATTTTGCCTCGCTGTGAATCATGGACGTCGACGTCGATCCCCGCAGCTTGCAAGGCTTCCAAATCACGACGAAGTGTCCGAGTCGAAAGAGATTTCAATCCAAGTTCGTCAATAATATCAGTTTGAATCTCTTCCAAAGTTTTACCGAAGCGAACTCGCTCAAGAACCTGGAGGACTTTATGCTGACGGATAAGTTGTTCGTTTCGGGCCATCGTGTTGCAGCGTGGGAATTGGACGCGAAAGCATAGTCAATTGCCCATTTTGTTATTGGACAACACTCAGATGCTAAGATGTAAATTTGTTCACCTGATTATCCACTGTCGCAATCGTCTCGCCAAGGTAGGGACGTTCCCACAATCAGCAAGCACCGTGTCATTGGAATAAAATTTCAAAAATCGTAAGATAGGAAACGTGGCAGGGCTCAACAGGTTTACGTTATCATGCTTCCGCGAGTAGTGTGCTGCTCCTGCTCCCAGACTAAGTGCAAGCCCCAGCCAAGGTGCAATCGCATGCGTTCGCCGTTAACCTTGAATTGACTTGCAATATTTTGTTGCTTCCCACCTGAAGATCAAGCTGAGAACTTTCATGTCCAAACCCAACCGAGCCGTCGTTTGTTTGAGCGGCGGAATGGATTCGACTTCGTTGTTGTTAAAACTTCTTGCTGAAGGACGGCGTGTATTTGGCTTGAGTTTTGACTATGGTCAAAAACACAAAATCGAATTGTCACGCCTGCAAAAGAACCTCGATTATCTGAGGGAAAAAGACCTCGATGTCGATTGCCAAGTTCTAGACCTTTCAAAACTTGGCTCATTATTTCACTCGGCGTTGACCGATGCCGACTGGCAAATCCCGACGGGACACTACGAACAAGAGAACATGAAACAAACGGTTGTTCCAAACCGCAATGCCATTTTCTCCTCGATCGCTTATGGGTATGCACTTTCGATCGCTTCAGAATACGATTCGACCGTCGATTTCTGCTTGGGCGTTCACAGTGGTGATCACGCGATTTACCCGGACTGTCGCCCAGAATTTTACGAAGCCATCTTTCATGCATTTTCAATTGGCAATTGGGATTCTGACAAGGTCAAGCTCCACCTGCCGTATCTCAAGGAAGACAAACTTACGATCCTTAAAGACGCCGACCAATCCATTCAAAAACTTGGTTTAGATTTTGATACGATTTTCCGAAACACTTGTACTAGTTACCTACCCGATAAGGATGGTAAATCTCACGGACTGACTGGGTCGGACGTCGAAAGAATCATCGCGTTCCATAAATTTGGTCGTAAAGACCCAGTGCAATACGTAGATTCATGGGAAGACGTCGTGCAACAGGCGTTGAAGATGGAGCGGCGGTTTCTCGAAGAGTCATTTTTCAAACCGTAGGTCGGCGTTATCTTCCAAACATGTCCAGCCTTGGCACAAGCGTCTTCAACTCGACATAGTTACTTGAGATTAGCACGCGTCGAATTAGGATAGGCGAAACGGCACCAACCTCTCTGGCCGCCAAATTCTCTCGCGACCAATTTCTCTCGACTTTAGCTTTCGGACCCCTATCTGTGAATCTTGATTCATCGTCGCCCATTGATTCACCCGATTCTGAATCGGCAAAAAGCTCCTCCAAGTCGACGATTCTTTTCGTACTTGCTTTAGCGTTTGCCATGTTCGGTGTGGGTGCGGCCGGAGCGCGAGTTTATCGAGACTACGCACCCGTCGTCCGCGATTTTGAGTTCGAAAAAACCGGACACTTCGATTTTCACAACGGCGGCTATCTACCTGCACTTGCATTCCGTGAGGGCGTCAACCCTTACGCGGCAGAAGTCTGCGAGCTGTATCCCGTCACTCGGCCGTCTGCCACGTATTCGCCATCCATTTTCATGATTCACTATCCGTTTTCGCTCCTACCAGTGAAAGCGGCAGACGTTGTCTATTTCCTATTTAATGCCGCGTTGATTGGCTTGCTCGGCTACTGGTCAATCACCATGTCGCAATCAAAATTCGCCTGGACGCCTTGGCTGCTAATCTTTGGCATGTTGGCTTTCAGCCGCCCCGGGCACATGTCGCTTTACACCGGCTACTTTACGGCACAGCTAGTGGTCGGAACAGTTCTGGCGCTGCACTTTGCCAAGACCAAACCGTGGCTGGCCGGGATCGGCATGGTCATCGCGTCTGGAAAACCAACCTATATCATTCCGCTGATCATGTTGTTACTAGCCAGAAAGAACTTTAAAGCTGCGATCATTGGTGTGATCATGTGCGCTGCTGTCGCCGGGGCAGGTATCGGCTGGCTGGCTTCTTCCTCCGATTTTTCAACCGTGGTCGAAGAAATCAAGTCCGGCCAGGACGCATTTGACGCTGATGAAAATGAGATACCGGTCAACACTTGGACACGATTGGATTCGGTTGGTGTGATCGCCAAGATTATCGACTGGAAACCCGACAACAAGACCTACCTGGCGTGCATGGTCGTTCTTCTAATTATTCCATGCTGGGCAATCTGGAATGCCGCAGAGTACGAAAGCAATTCCGGCATGACCGGTTTGACGGGGATACTCGCCAGCGTGGCGATTCTAGTCACGATTTACCATCACTCCTATGACTGCCTACTGGTCGCGATCCCATGGGTTGGCCTCACATTTTTCGGCAAACTCGTTTGTCCCGAACTGAAGTCAATCGAACGTTGGGCGCTCTCGGTTCTGCTGGGAATTACGGCGATCAATTATGCATCGACGCTGAAAGTTCGATCGCTGCTAAGTCTAGAAAATCAGTCGGCGATTTGGAACGTGATCACAGCCGTAAATGGCGTTTGCTTGTTTGCGGCCCTGATCATTCTGATCGTCGCATCCTTCAGACTCGGGCGAACGAATCAGGGTCATTTCGAACCCAAATCTTAATGACCACCAGGAATCTTAATGACCACCAGGCGAGCGCAATCTTCACCTAAGTCATTCAAAAGAAGATCGAGATCACTTACCGCTTGCTTGGCTCAACGCCAATTCATCCTGAAGCACCGTCTCCATGGCCTCTTCAGCGATCGTGATTGACTCATTGACATTGAGATTACCACGCAAGATATAAGACGAGTTGACAACGTATAAACCATCAACAGTCGACTTCATCGGCGGTAAGATTTCAGAGTAGCGAATTGTTGGGATCGCCATCACGCTTCGCACTCGCGAGATCTTAAAATCGATTACATCGTCGCGAGAAAAGTGATCATACATCCGCTCGAGGGCTGCCAGAAAATCTTCCTGAATATCTTCATCTGATTTATCGAACAGCTCGTGCTCCGCAGGAATGTACTTGGGCAAATACACGACGGTATGGCCGTTAACCTCAGCTGGATCAACAATCGTGGTCATTTCGATCACCGCCGTCATCGGAACCCACGTGTCCGTGATGTTGGTAACGTAATATTTTGAGAGAGGCTTTTTCAGCAGCAACGAAGCGCAAACGATTCCAAGATATTCCACTCGGTCGTAACGCTCTTTTTCGTCTTCGCTCAGGTCAACACACACCCGGCTAAGGATTGAATTCGGCGTGGTCATAATGACCCGGTCAAATTCCTCGGATGGCTTGTCCTTGAAATCAATCGTGAATCGACCCGCGTCATTCTTTTCAATTTTGGAGATTGGGTGATCGACGCGAACGTCGACGCCTAATTCTTCCATCATTTCCGACATTCGATTGATGATGCGCGAGTAGCCGCCTTTGACATAACCGAACATCTCTTTCTTCAATCCGGTTCGCCGCGCCTTATACATTCGACTGATGTGAGCCCAGATAAAACTAGCAGCCGTTTTCTTATAGCTTTCGCCCAGCTTGGCTCGCAGTAGCGGCAACCAGATTTTCTCGAACGTGCCTCGGCCCGACCAACGTCTTAGCCAAGCAGCAACTTCCATTTTTTCAAGTCGCTTCCAATTCTTGATCTTGGAAGCATAAAAAATGGTTCCACCAAGACGAAGTTTTTCAATCAAGTTCAGCGGTGGGAACTTAAGAAATTCAGCCGTGTCAGACATCGAATAGAGCGTGTCATTGGTGTAGAAACCGGTTTTGGTTTCTACCCATTTCATCTCGTCACCCAAACCGATTTCATCAACAAGATTCCGCAAACGAGAGTCCGACAACAGTGTGACGTGATAGTGTTTGTCCCAAACAATGTCGCCCAGTTTCCAAACCGACGCCAATCCGCCTAACGATGGGGCGGCTTCAATTAGTGTGACGTCGTGGCCTTGCTTTGCCATTCTCATGGCGAGAGTGAGGCCCAGCATTCCTCCGCCAGCAATGGCGAACTTGGTTTTTCTCGGTTGTTTTACAATCACGGTGTGCGTCTTGGGAGAATTGGATTTTGTTGTGGAAGGTGATCCACTGGGAAGAAGAATCTGCAGTTGGCCAAGCGGGCTCAAGCGTAAAAAGCCTCGCCTTCAGCGGAACGTCAAAACGATCAAACTCGGGCTTTAATATCCGCCGAGTCGACGCTTCACGAGCAGCTTCAATGACATGATCGCCGTGTTGGCGACGGCCATTTTGCTTCCGCCCAGTTTCTGGTCGTAACGTAGCAACATCGGCACTTCGCCAAAAACGAATTTGAAGCGACGCATTTTTAAAAGCACATCGGCCATGCAGGAGAATCCGGCTTCAGAGACAAACTCGTCTCCGTAATAGTCCATCGCTTCTTTCAAAACGTTTGTCCGATACGCTCGATACCCGCAAGTATAATCACGGACGCCCGGAATCGGCATGATCGTTTTGAACATCATGCGAGCTCCCCAAGCCATAAACACTCGTAGTGGCGGAACGCCGCAAACACGAGAACCGGGTTGGAATCGAGAACACGTTGCCACGTCGTAACCATCTTCGATCATCTGCAACAAACGGTTGATCGAGCCAGGCTGATGGGTGTCGTCGCCGTCCATCGTAACGATTACGTCGCCGTCAACCGCCAGTCGTGTCGCTTCAATGAATCCACTTCGAAGGGCACCCGGCAAGTTTTGATTGACTTTATGACGAACTAGCGTCAATGGCATTTGAAAGGTCGCTCGGCTGGCGATTTCTGCTGTATCATCGGTACTGGCATCATCAACAACAATCACGTGGTAATCACGTCCATTGCCGGCAAAAACCAGTTGGATCTTTTTTAACAGCGAAGGCAAACCTTGTGCTTCGTTATAAGCCGGCAAGACAACAAAAATGGTGCCCGCTTCGATTGGATCTGATGTTCTTGAAGCTTGCTGACGATTCTGCACATCAGACGAAAGCTGATTTCGTTGCGCGTCCTCGTTTGCTTCGGCAAGTTCTGTGGTAACGTGATTGGGGAGGGTAGATTTCATTTTGGGAAGCTGGAGATAGAGCAAAGTTGTCAAGCTAGGAAGTTTCGCTGATTCAGTCGCAGGGCAGTTTCATGGAAAGCAAAAAGTAGACTTCCAAAGTAGAGAACAGGGGCCGTTCTACGATCGCCGTGCACCCTCCGATTCTAATTACTGTCCCAACGATTGCGCCGATTATTTTAATTGGTTTAGTCTTGAGTGAAACGGGTTGATATCAACTTTGTTCATAAACGCCAGAAATTCTGCAATTTTACAATTCTTAACCGTTCACTCGTGGTTTGCGATGGAAGATTTCGAGCAACGTATTGCCGACGAATGGAGGCAACGAGCGCCTGAACTGGCCATTTGGGTCATGAATCACCTCGTCAATCGCACCGATGTTTGGGGAAGGTATATCGCCCCCAAGTATCGCGACGAATCAGTCGCGGGAATCACCAACAACAAGGCCATCACGGCTCCCTTTCGGCAAGAACGTGGCAAGGTTTTCCTCGGTATTTCATCGCTTGAGAAACACTTCAAGGCCAAGCACGGAGGTGGTGTGTTAGGCCTGCACAGTTCTTCCTCCGACGGCGGCTCGTTATGGTTGGCAATTGACATCGACTTGCACGATGACGAAGACTTATCCGTCTCTCGCGAAGGCAATTTTGTCGCAGCTCAGGCTTGGTTCAACCAATTGACCGAATGGGGATTCGATCCAATCCTGATGGACTCCAATGGAGCCGGCGGATTCCATCTTCTCTTAGTATTCGAAAAACCTCACGAAACAAAATCCGTTCGAAAATTTGCCGAGCGATTTGTTGCAGATTTTGAAAGACAAGGACTTGACCAAAAACCAGACTTATTCCCAGGCTCGCAAGGCGCGAACCATTACGGAAGCTGGTTGCGATTGCCAGGCTTGCATCACACGCGCAAACATCACACGCGCGTGTGGAATGACGAACCCTACGCTGACACAAAGTGGCTGGAGGGTCATGAAGCGATCGACCGAATCACCTCTTTAGTTCCCGCCTCCGTTGACTTAGTGGAGCAGCATGGCATGCCGCGAAAACGCCGAACCATTTGCCTGGATTTTGACGGAGTTGTTCACTCGTACCAAACAGGTTGGCATGGTGAGACGATCATCTCTGATCCGCCCATTCATCGAGTCGATCAAGCCATCAATCGCCTTCGCAAAGATTTCCGTGTCGTTGTTTTTTCAGCTCGCTGCCGATCTGACGAAGGCGTTCAAGCCATTCGTGATTGGCTGACAAAACACAACATCGAAGTTGACGACGTGTGCCGCGACAAGCCACCCGCCCATGTCTACGTCGATGATCGAGCCGTTCGGTTCACGGGAGACTGGGACGATACCATCGCTGCGATTTACGATTTCAGAAAGTAAGTCGAACGGGCTAAACGATCATCCGAGCAAAACAATACTCCCTGCATTGGCCATTACCAATCGGTCAATCAACGGCCACAAATCGCACGAATAAACACGAAGTCCAAGTCTGAAAATTAGTGTGACTTCATGCGATTCGTGGCTAATACAAAAACACGAAGATTGCCAATTTATCTGAACACAGTCTTTTTTTGGCAAAGCCTTTTACTACTTCGCGACCATTCGCCAACACCGATGAATCCTTTGGTTCCGAAAATCCTCCGGCACCGTTTGCTTGCTGATCTCGCGAACGTCGTATCCCGTCAGCTCAGCCTCCGCCAACTTGAATCTCCGGAAATTGGTTGAAAAATAGACAACTCCACCTTCGCGAAGCGTCGGTTGAATAAGTTGCAACATTTCCGCGTGACACTTCTGCACATCCCAATCGTTCTCGGTACGTTTGCTGTTGGAGTAAGTCGGCGGATCAGCGATGACCAAATCAAAACACTCCTCGAGATCCTTAGCCGCTCGTCGCAAGAAATCTATTGAATCAGCCGCAACATACTGATGATTCGTGCCATCCAAGTCATTGGCCGTCATGTTTTCCTTGGCCCAATCCAAATAGGTTCGAGACAGGTCAACGGTGGTCGTCGACCGGGCACCGCCAGCCGCCGCATAAACGGTAAACGAACCGGTATAGGCGAACAGGTTGAGAACATCTTTATGGTCGGCTTCTTGACGAACCATTTTTCGAGTTTGACGGTGGTCAAGAAACAATCCAGTGTCGACGTAATCGGTGAGATTCACCAAGAACTTCAGCCCATCCTCCTGAACTGTAATCAAGTTTCCTGATGTGTCGAATTTCTTGTATTGATTGCGATCACGATTCTTCATTCGCCGTTTGACGAAGATTCTTTCACTGGGAATGTTCAGAGTCTCCGACGCAGCGTTCTTCATCAGCTCCAGCCAACCCGCATGCCGAGCCAAATCGCGATCATGAGGCCGCTCGTACTCGGTGATGTGCAAGTTGTCTTCGTAGCGATCTACAACAAGCGGAATTTCAGGAATGTCCTTCTCGTAAAGCCGAAAACAGGTGATACCGCGCTTCGTCGGCCAACGACGAAGGTGACGGGCTCGCTTCGCCAGCCGGCTTTTGAACAACTCAGCCTGCTCGTGGTCTTTGGGCTGAAGCCCAGTAAACACTGGCGCGACTGTTTCCCTAGCGGGAGCAACTTCATTTCCGAGTTCACTGCCAGCGGGTGCTCGAACGTCCTCTACTGATTCGATTTTCGGCTCATCATCTTCCGTCAAACTGGATGGCGGCGAGCTGGATGGTGATGAACTGGATGAAGCCGAACCTAAATCTCCAGAATCATCCTCTTTGGACAGCTCAGCACGAAAGCCACGGCCATCGTTTGCCCAACCCTTGGGAGGGCGAGGGCCAAGAAACTGATAGTAAGTGCATTCGATTCGACCGTTGTAAAGTTTCCTACGTCGCGTCGCCCTTTTCTGAATCAGCTTTTCAAATTGTGGCATGTTGGTGATCAGGTATAGCGACCAAGTCGGCAATCGAGTCACCACAAACGGAATGCTCTCATAAAGTCCGATCAATTTCTGCTGATCCTCCAACCGCTCTCCGTATGGCGGGTTCGTCACGATGCAGCCGTACTCTTGCTCGCTATTGAGCGCTTCAAATGCTTGGTTGCGAAGCGTAATTTGCCGAGAAACCCCGGCCCGCTCTGCATGAAACTTCGCCAGACCAAGAACTTCAGCGTCACGATCACAACCGAGAATCTGCAATTGCGTGTTCCGATCAATCGCTTCAGTCGCTTCATTCTTGGCGTCCATCCACAGACTTTCGCCGATACTTGGCCAGTGGCTGGCAGAAAAACTCCTGTATAAACCCGGAGCTATATTCAAGCCAATCATTGCCGCCTCGATTGGAATCGTTCCCGAGCCGCAAAACGGATCAATCAAGACTCGTTTCGGATTCCAAACACTCAGGCTAATCAGAGCAGCAGCCAGCGTTTCTTTGAGCGGCGCTTCGGCGGATAACTTTCGGTAACCGCGTTTGTGTAGGCTAGGGCCTGTCGTATCAAGCGTGATTGTCGCGATGTCGTCGAGTAGCGCAACCTCGATTCGGAACAGCTCGCCTGATTCATCCAGCTGATTCGTGTTGTGTTCACGAAGCAGGCTGTCCACCATCGCTTTCTTCACCGTTCGTTGAATCGCCGGCACGCTGGTCAACGTTGATCGTCTTGATTTTCCATCAACTGGAAATTTCGCATTTGCCGGTAGAAACTGGCTCCAATCGTATTCCTTGACCGTGTCAAAGAGGGCATCAAAATCGGCAGCTTCGAAACTCAACACTTCAACCAGCACGCGATCCGCAGTCCGCAGCCACATGTTAGCCCGACAAACGGCTGACCAATCGCCCGCAAATCGAATCCGGCCAGGCTGCGCAACGTGGGCGTCTTCGTAGCCCAACGAGATCAGTTCTCGCTTCACGATGGCTTCCAAGCCGAATGCGCAGGCCGCAAGTAGGTTCAACGTCGTCTCGCTCGATCAAGAAAATGGAAAGTCAGGCATTGTAAGCTGACATGTCGCCATTGACCATGACGAAAACGTCTGCTTAACAGCGAAAGCCATCTCGACCGAGCGGTCGTCTGAGCCGTGAAGATCCACGACGATCAATCCGCAAAGTTCTCGGAATTATTTCGCGTTGCTGCCAGCGTTTTGCAAATACGCCATCAGCTCCATGATTTCGTCTTCGGTGAAACGATCCATCAAGCCTTTGGGCATAATGCTCACCGAGCTTTCCACCATATCTTCGATGTCGTCTTGGGCAACCACCGTCGGCTCGGTTGATTCGGGATTGGGCAAGATTGAAATGGACTCTTTGTCTTCGGTCAACACGATGCCCGAAATCACTTCGCCATCCAACGTAATCAATTTCCGCACGACATACTTTGGTTCGATTTTGTGCGACGGCTCAACGATCTCTCGAAAAATGCCGGCCGCGTCGCCTTTCCAACGAGCCCAAACATCGGTCAACTCTGGACCAACGACCTTTCCTTCACCGGCAACTTTATGACACTGCGCGCATGTCGCTTCCGCGAAGATTTTTTTGCCAATTTCCATCGACCGACCACGAAGTCCTGATTCGTATTTGCCATTCAGATCTTCGTGTTTCCAAGCCTGAACGAACGCTCGGTTCGATCCAACAGGATCCTTAGGCTCGACTGGATTGCGTTGAAACTCTGACAGATCTTTCACCACGACCATCACACCATACATCCGCATCCAGTGTCCAGGAAACGTGCAGACATACGGGTACTCGCCCGGCTCGCTGGGAGCCTTGAATGTCATGCGTTCGAATTTCTCACTGGCCACCATCTTTGACGCGAACACAACATTTGGCGAGGCCGGAACGTATTGTTTACCGCTCTCGCCAATCTTTGGCCCAAGAGCCGATCCCTCGATGGCAACGTCTTGAAGCGATCCAGGAGTTGTGAAAACAAGATTGTGCGGCATCAAATCTTCGTTCTTAAGCACAACCTGAATATCGCGGCCGGCTTCGACAGCAAACCAGGGAACGTCGTAGCGCATCTCTTCTTCGACGGTATGAATCAAGACCACACGAACGACGACTTCGTCCATGCGCTCACGCAGATCTTTACTTTTGTCCTTCGACACCAACACTAACGTTTGATCCGCGAGCGTCATGGCTTCCAAAAATTCGTTGGTCGTCCGCTCGGCTGGCGGTGTCGTTTCAGCCAACTTCGTCAAGAACTCGGCGAGCATCGTTGCTGTTTTCTCGTCGCGTACTTCACGCGGGAGTTTCAAAATGGTCTTGATCGATACTCGACGTAATTTCGGCTCGGTTACAAAATTTGCGACCAGTCGAAACGTCTCAGCTTGTTCGTCACTGATCGTCGCGAGCGCCGCAATCGACGCGCGGCGCACCGCGACTGGCTCGGAAGCGTCACAGAGATCAAGCAATGATTTACGCAACGAGTTTCGAGTTTTCGCGCTGCCCAACATCGGCACCGCCTTGAGGAAATCAACCTTGGCGGCTGGGATTTCTTTGACAAGCTCGAACGCGGCTTCGGCCTGACCCGCAGTCATCAAGGCTGCCAAGCCCGCCGTTCGCAGCACGCTTTTTTCCGATTTCGCTGCCTTAGTGATGGACGCTTCGCCGGCACCAAGAACCGCGGGCGACTGCTCGAGTAAGAGTTGGCTCAATTGTTTCGCAATGGCCAGCTCGTTTTTCTTTTCCGAACTCAAGCCACCGATGACGGCTAACAGTTCGGAAACAGGTTCCGTTTTTTTAATCTCAACGATCGCTTGAAGAGCATTTTCTCGGTTCTGTCTCGCCATTCCGGAGCGTTTGAGAATCGCCAAATGGACGGGCAAGTACTTCTTGTCGTCGTTACCACGTTCAACCAGCAACAAGCGCGCATTGTCTAAACGCTTCAATTGATAGGCAACAGCTCGAGGGCTTTTGTCCAAGTAGACCTTGGGTGGTTCGATGTCTTGATCCTGGTTTCCGTGACGATGATCATGTAATTCATCGACGAGAATCGCTGCATCTGCAAGCGCAAAAGGAAAGATCAAACACGTCAAAAACAAAAGCAAACATTGGCGCTTCATATCGGTAGCACACCTGGCAAAAATTGCTTGGACAATCGAAGTTGTAAACGGAGTCTAAAATTTGAACCGGCAAAAATGCTTGACATTTGAAAGCAATTTTTCGGCACCAAATTATTCGAATACTCAATGAAGGAGTCTAATTCGGGTCAAGAACTTTCATTGTCTCATCCATTAGATACTCAAGATTTCCGTCCATCTCTAAATCGAGAACATCCAACACCGATTCCGTGATTTCGTCGGGAGCAAAGAAACTCGCGGCTCGCACCGCTTCGGCTCGAACCCGTGAGCTTTCATCGCGGAACATTGGCTTCAACAATGCCGCCGCCGATTCGATTCGCGGATGCCAATACGACAATACGCGGACGGCGGCCGCGCGACCCCGATGATCCTTGGCGGACAACATCTGTTTCAGCAATTCCTCATTCAATACGTTGTGGGTTTGGTACTGCCAAAGGCCTTCCAAAACGAAACGTTCGTAATCCTGACCAGCCTTGTCCAATCCGGCGATCCACGTTTCCACGGCTGGGATCACTTGTTCCGTCGGACGCGCGGCCAACTCTCGACGAACCCGATATCGATTGCGATACTCTGGAACCTTCAACGCTTCCAGCAAATTCGGGATCGACTCACCCGCAATTTTCGGCGGTGTCACCAATGGGCGTCCTTTGTAAGTCACTCGCCAGATTCTTCCGTGTGAGTGGTCTCGGTTGGGTTCACGCAAATTGTGTTGCAAGTGACCGATCAACGCGTTGTGCCAATCGACCAAGTACAAAGCTCCGTCCGGGCCGAACTGCAAATCGACAGGACGGAAGTTTCCATCGCCACCTTCGAGAATCGGCGGAACTTCGGTGCCAAAGAAACCCGATCCCTGATCAGCAAGCTTGTGGTTCAGTACCGCCAAATCACCAATGACGTTGTTGACCAAGTAATTGCCTTGTGCGTCGTCAGGAAAATGGCTGCTCGATACAAGTTCGCAACCTGAAGAAGGTCGGGTTCGCTTCTTTAATAGCTTCGGCGCGTCCGGAACACTCGCTTTTCTAGGCAAGCCCAACGTTCGCTTGTAGTGACCGCCACCGGGATGCTTTTCTGGAAAGATAGTCTTGCCGGAAATGAGCGTTGCCCAATAGTTTTGGCCGCCTGACGCATCCGCAACAAAATTTTGACCCCAGTCGTCAAAAACATGCCCCCAAGGATTGGCGAACGCATAGTTGACGTGAACGTAAGCTTCCTGCGTCTTCGGATGGTATCGCCAGACTCCAGCTTCGTTGCAACGATTCAAACCGTAAGGGCTTTCGACTTGCGAATACTTAAATGTGCCTTCGTTGAAATAAAGACCTCCGTCAGGCCCCCATTCAAAAGCAGCAATTCCATGATGAGAGTCCGCCGAACCCAACCCAGTAATGATTCGCGTTCGAACATCCGCCACATCATCGCCGTCGGAATCTTTGAGGAACAAAATATCGGGTTGCTGAGCCACATAAACGCCGCCATGCCCCAACTCAAAACCGGTCGGAAGATACAGTCCGTCAGCAAACACCTTGCATTTGTCGGCGCGTCCATCTCCATCGGTATCAGTCAGGATCAAAAGCTTATCGGCGAGCTTCGTTTTGGGTTTCCAATGCGGATACGAAGGCATCGTCGACACCCACAATCGGCCTTGGCTATCGAAGTTCATCGCAACTGGATTCGCAAGCTCGGGGAAATCCTGCTCTGTTGCGAAGACATTGATTTCGTAGCCTTCGCCCATTTTAAATTTCGTCTGTTGAACGTCAGCCGGGTTGTAATCCAGCGAGCCAAGTTTTCCGGCTTTTCGTTGTTTATCATCTTCGCCGCCGACATTGGTTTTTGGATTAATGAAGGGCAACGTATTACTGTCATCGATTTCCAGGTTGGCTTCCTCGCCCGCCGCCAGTTTCCAAATGACTTCGTCACGGTTGGCTGTCATTTGATCGAGGATCGCTCGTTCACGCTCCATCACGTCTTCGTTGTTGTACGTTCCATCAGAACCAGCTTTGCCTCGAGTTCCGTAAATCGAAAAGCCGTTAACCGCCCGATATCGGTGCCACCAATGAAAGTTCTTGTCGTCGATGACCGACTTAAGTTTTGGATCCGCTTTGACGTCACCAGAACCAACGCCAGCGAGCCCTTCCACCAAAATAGGAGCAAGCTTTTCATAGCCTGCATCGTTTGGCTGAAATCCATTGGTCGTCAGTCGCTTCGCGCTTTCGTTGAACATTTCCTCAGTTGGGGTGAACAGGTCGACGAAGCCAACGCCATTCTTTTCTGCAATCCGCCGCATTGTCTCAGTGTAAGATTTCAACTGCGCGTTCTCTTTGACGCCATCTGGAAGATTTGTATCTCCTGTTTTTTCAAACGCGATTGGCGAAATCAAAACGACTTTGGCGCCATTGCCGTTTCCTGAATAGTCTTGTTCTTTTGTTTCTCGAATGACCTTTTCAAGCGACGCCGCGAAAGCTTCGCGGCCCGGTTCGCCCGCAAACGATTCATTGCTTCCGAAGAACATCAAAACAGCGTCGGCTTTTGAGTGACGCAAGTGATCGTCTGGTGAACCAAAATTCAACGAACGAAGTCGTGAATCGACGGTATCGCCTGGAAAGCAGAGATTACGAACAGATAATTGTTTGTCGGAAAAAGCCTGATGCAACAACGTCTCAAAATGATTGTGATGCTGTAACGACTCACCTAGTCCATTGCCAATCAAGCAAACGTGGTCACCCAACTCGATTTCGATTGCCGCTCCTGCTGGCGGTTTCGGAGCGGGAACTTTCGCAACCCGTCGTGAAGAAGTGTCAGCTTTGACTGACATCGGCGAAGGCCCCGCCCAACCTTTTCGCACAGGTTTTTCTGTAGCTTTTTTGGCGACGGCCTTTGGAGTGTCTTTTGGATTGTCTTTTTTCTCAGCTTCTTTTTTCTTGTTCTCGTCAGCCTTCTTCTTGTTGGCTTTTTTTCTTTTCGGTGCTTCCTTCAATGGGCGATCCGGCATGATCGGTGAATCCCATCCTGCTAAATCAAGTGGTTTGACACCGACGAAGTAGTTCGAATTCATGCGAAACGTAGAAGGGTTGTAAGGGCCGACCAAGTCCACATTGTTGTCACGTTTGATTTCGGACTCCATGCCGGCCGCCCAAAAACAGGCGTTGATCAACATGCGACGAAAATCATCATCTTCAATGTCCTCCGATGCACCTGATGTCGTTGTAAACACGCGGCCTGACTTGCCATCTTTCCCGGTATAATTTCTGATCCATGAATTGGGGCAGGGCAGTTTGTCTTCGGCCGGAGCGGCGTCGCGTTTCATCGTCGCCAACGGCTGAGTCATCGCGAGGACTTGGCTGTCCGGCATCGGTTCCGTCCAGTAGCCGCCCGATTGCGTCCACGGTTTCTCGACGCCCACTAGAATGGGATGATTCTTTTGCGAATCAACAATGTCCAAGCGTGTGCTCATCACGTGATTCTTGCCATAGTGACCAGCCCAGGTTTCGCCAAGAACTTGGCGGCCAAATCCGCCTTTGTAGTCTTCGCCAGCAAATTTGTGGTCGTATCTGGCAAACTGAGATTTGCCCGGAATTTGAAAAGCATGGGTCGACGTTCGCAATCCAACAACAGGGCCCGCGCGGTCAAGGTAATCAACAATCGGCTGCATCTGATCGGCTGGAAAATTTTGAAACCTCAAAAAGACGACCGCCAAATCGGCATCGGCCAGGGCTTCGGTTCCGGGCATGTAACTTGACCCAGGAACAATGTCACCCGACTGCTCGTCAATCGAAAACAAAACGGTGCATTTGAAACCATGATGTTTGGCCAAGATTCGAGCCAGCATCGGCAGCGACTGCTCGCCACGATACTCGTGATCACCAGCCAAGAAAACGATGTGCTTTCCTAAGCCGGGGCCGGCGGTGCCTTCGTAGACTAGCGGGCCGTCGTTGGTGGTTTGCCCATAAGCCGAAGGAAGCAATCCTCCAACCATCATCAGTATCAACGCCAGTAACACGTTCGGAGTTCGTTTGATATTCTTCACAGAGTTCTGCCTTCGCAAGGTTCAATGAATCAGTTGTTCACGACGCGTTCCCAATTTTAGAAACCCGAATCGCTCGATATTTTACTTTGATTTCGCTTGGTTAAAAGACGCGAACAAAAATTAACGACGTGAACCGCAATTTCTAGTTTTCGTTCAACACCTTAGCGACCGCTCGTTTATTGATTCAAACAGCAAATTTCGTAAAAAGACTTGATCGTCTCATACGGCCCGGTATAGCTCCGACGGAGCGGTCGCACTTAGTTGCGGGCGGGAGCCCGCAGAGTCGACGTTTCATCGCAATCAAGCCTCGAAGTGAAGTTCGCAAGGTGGCCATTCGTTCGCGGTCGCAACTTCGTGGCTTAGGCTATCAAGTCAAACTAAACCGCGGGCTCATGCCGCGCGGCTATATGCGATCGCCACTTCGTGGCAAAAAATTGAAAAACTAAAACTTAGAACCCCGGAACAAAAAGAAATTCAGGCCGATTTCGATTCAAGGCGATCACGGCCCGATCGCAAATCGAAAGTTTGTGGTGACGCCACTTAAGTAGTAATATTGAGCTCGATGGATTGAGCTCGATGGATTGAGCTCGATGGATTGAGCTCGACGGTTCTCTCTCGCGCCTCGCTACCAACAATCGTTTGCCCAAATTTCTAATTCACTTAGCTGATACGAATTCCAATGAAACAACTCATTACTGCCTGCCTCCTCATTCCGTTTGCAGTCGCGCCTTGCCTCGCCGTCCAAACGACCGAAAAGCAACAAGACTCCAAACTTGAATCAACCGCCCTGGCCGAGACTTCCTTAAAAGCACCGATCGAAGGTGGAGTCTTGGCCAAAGACATGACACCGGATGATGTGACAAAAAAGGCTCGCGCGTTCTTTGCTGAATGGCTGAAAAGTCACGGTGAAAAAGAAATCATTAACGACGGCACTGGCGTCGGAGTCAAAGGAAAACGAACACGACTGTGGGCGTTCCACTACAAAGGCGCTGACGGAACGAAAAAAGACAGCTCGGAAGTTGAGTTTCGAGTTGTCCTTCCTGACGGTCGCGAAATTCAGGAATTCGTGGCTGGCATGGGGGCTCAAGACAACGTAGTCGATAGCGCAATTTCCAATTTTGCGATGTCAACTTTCCATACTGTTTACGCGTGTTGCCTGAATGAAGAAGACCCCCACGTTGTTCGCGAAGAAGTCGAGATCGGCGGCAAGAACTACGAGTACACGACAGTGGGTTTGTTCCACATGTCCAACAGTAAGGATCCGATCGACTTCAATCCGGTTACCGATGAGATCAAGAAAACCATCGCCCAGTCTAATCTAAAATTGGAAGGTGGCATTCATTGGATGAAGATCGTCTACGGACAAAACGAAAACAAACCAATCATCACCAGCGTGACTTTCGACAACCGTCAACACACTCCGATGACGGAGAAAATCAAGGCACTCCAATGGCCCGAAAGCGATGGCTTCTACATGGGAAAACAATTCCTAATGTTTCGCCCCAAGACAAACACCGAAAAAGATATCAAGTAGCAAATTCACTTGGCGAGCAGGCGGAATGAACTGGCCCGATTTGGTAAGGCAAGTGAAACCTATTTGACATCTTGCGATTTGCGACTGGCGATCTCTGCATCGATCAAACCAATGGTTGCGTCGCGACGTACCGCTCTCCGTTCAGTACTGGACTTGATCGCCTCCACGTCTGGGATCAAAAGATTTATCAACGAGTACGCACCCTCCAATTCGCCGTCTTCGAAAAAACTCTCCAGATCAACTGGCTCAGAGTCAGGTTGCGCAAATCGCCTTTCAGCCTCGCCAATAATTTGATCAAACTTGTCTTTCATCTCTTTGCGAGAAGGACAAAAGAACATACTCGTCGGCAAGCCCACGGCTGAATGAGAGAGAGCTGATAGCCGGTTGCCTTTCTCATCTCGCTTTCCGCACATTCCGTTCACATACGGCAAGAGTTGTTGCCCAATCAACGTCATGCGGCCATCGCCATTTCCATCATCGGTATAGAGCCTTTGCAAGATGTCGTAGAACATTGCCCTCTCGCCACCAAACTGAACAAGAGAACGAACTTCGAATTTTTCCAATTGGCTTTTTAATTCAGTCAATTGCTGGATCGAAAAAGTGCCTGGGTTGTCGCTCACGGCAATCTCGATGGAATCCATCGCCACGTCGGCCACGGCTAAACCAACAAGTGAGCAAACAAGAACTTTCGCCTCCGCTGCCTGCCTCGCGATTCCTAACATCGCGATGATGTTTTGCGACGCCCTTTCCGAATCGCCCTCTTCAATCGCAAGCCGAAGATCCGACTGTAAATGACGTGCCATTTCGCGAAAGGATTGAATGTGTGGCAGCAACGTCCCAATCACCAGCTCGTTCGCCTCTTTCTCCACCGGCGTCATTTCAGCATTGTCGAACAATTCATTGATCAAAGTACCATCTTCATCGAAATGACCTGGGGACATCGCTCGTAAGTCGCGAAGATCGTAATCAGCGTATTGCTTTCGCAATTCCAATCCGAGCACAGGTTTTGCTCCGGCAGCACGAAACGCATCATACATCGCCGAGTGAGACTTCAGAAAAGAAACGGCTTTGGGCCAGTCCTTGTCACTTGGCTGCGATAGTTCATTTAGCATCTCGCCTTGCTCATCGGTTCGATAGATTTCGCTGCCAAATTTAGATGAGATAAAACCATTTTCGATCCAGGCTTCGCGATAGATAGGCCAAGCCTTCTGGTCTTCCGGCAACTCGATCGCTGACGTATTTAAACTCTTGACATAGTCTACTTCTGGCTTCGGCTGTCCAGACAAAAAAGCGATCCACAAACCGGCATAGCTGACAACAGCAAACACCGAGATCAATCCAAACGCTCGCGCTATTTTTTGAAACATTGACCTGCTCCTTTGCTTGCCACGACGAATTAGCTTGGCGGCCAGACTGGGTTCGCCGAAATCCTCAATCATCCTCTCCGCTGAATTGCCGGCATCAATTCCGTCAACGAAATGGCTTATCAATTCAGTACAAACGTCGGCCTTCTCCGAGCGATTCAATCGAGTTTGCTTAATCACCGACCGAATGACGTCTTGCACAACGCCGGGCAGTTCAGATCCCGACAAAGTAGCCTGCCATTTCTTCCGCTCAACGAAAGGACGGGTGAACAACGATCCCCAAGGAATCCGGTACCATTTTTTAAATGTTGGGAAGTATGTTTCGCTCATTGAGCACCGCCATCGGTCGCAAAACCCAAACGCTCGGTTGCTTGAGTAAATTGCAATTGTCCGAGTTGTCGAGTCAAACCGAGTGCCGTCATACCTTTAACGAGCTCGACCCATTGCTCCCGATCAGCTTTAAGTTTTTTTTTGCCTTTGGTTGTCAGCCGGTAATACCGCCGCATTCGACCGTTGGATCCTGGCCTTTCTTTGGAAGAAACCAGCCCTTTGGATTCAAGGTTGTACAGCATTGGGTACAACGTCGATTGGCCAAGTTCAAAAACTCCCTTGGATCGCTTGGCCAACGTTTCCACCAATTGGTATCCGTACATTTCGCCGTCCACCAGCAACTGCATGACCGCCGTCGGTCCAGCGCCTCGCATCATTTCTCGTTCAAGTTTCATGGTGATTCCTGATTTCCCGAATCGTCAATATTGAAGCCGTAAGTTTGCAAGGCAACGTTACTATGCACGACATAGTATTGAACGCATAGCTTTATGTCAAGAAAAATATGCCAAGAAAAACATGAGAACGTTTTTCGTGACTTCTCAGCTAACGCCACCACTAGAAAGCGATGGCTGTCTTCGCCGCGATTGGCGAGCTCTGAACGGTCAAGCAAAGGGCAATTTTGCCAATCGCGTTATCATCGCACTAACCAAAGCCGAACGGCAGATGAAAAACTACCGAAGAACGGGCAAGAGTGCCCGTTCTACACATGGCGTTATGAATTCAACGCCACTCGCTTAAACGGAGGACGGACGGGATCTGGACGTGGTCGACGACATACCCAATTCACGCTGAAAAGAACCATCGGCGATTCGCCAAACAAATGACCAATGTACGCCCAGCCCAAACAGAACGCAGAAGTGAAACGTTTCGTGTGGCCCCCAGACTTTATCGATCAACACTAACTGATTGATCGCATTAATGATTGCTCCGCCCGTGTAAAACATTCCGCCAATGATTACGGGACGAACCGCAGCCCAACCATAGTCTTTCCACAGCAGCCAACTGGAGCTGGCACCAATCCACCCCATCAAGAGAAAAATTCCGTCGCCTACGATGGGAGGAATACTACGAAAGAAGATCGTTCGAAGAGTGATCCCAACGATTGCGATCGTCCAAATGGCCGCGACGACTCCCCATCGTTTCCAGCCTTGAAACAAGATGCCATGAAACGCAGAAATCGTACTGGCAATCAAAACAAATATGGCGGCGATGTCCAGACGCAGCATCACCGCTCTCGCTGTGCCGCCGACTGCCATCATGTGAAAGACGAAACTCATCGATAACAGCAGCAGTGCAGCAATCACGAATTGAAAGCTAAACCAGAAGACCGTTCTCGATCGACAAGAACTTCGAATCAAGAAAATGGAGAACACGAAAAAAATCACCAGCCCCACCAAATGGGAGAGGCTGCTCATGGGGTCGTTGAAACCGCCAATCGAATACCATTCATCCATGAAACTGATCAACAAAACACAGTGGCAATTCAATTGAGCGTCAAAGATCCCACGCAAAACGAAAAGAAATACCCCTTAAGGGAGTCGAACCCCTGTTTCCGGATCGAAAAATCCGACGTCCTAGGCCACTAGACGAAAGGGGCTTTTGTTGGGAGCAATCGAATTCTCTCTTCGCTTGACTGCTTCCGTCTTTCGCGTGGTGCTTGTGAAGAAGTTTATCGGAACAAGCAAAGTTGGGTCAACCGTTGATCGCAAAACAGGAATCCGACAACTCAACAGAAAAACCGACAGCTCAATTCGCGACTGGAACGTCCACGCAACCAATACACCCTATCGGCGAGAAGTAATTTTCCGCACGGCGTTGCGGGCCTGCATTCTGACCAACAACTCTGAATCCGATTCTTGCAATGGCTCGAGGTGGGGAATCGAATACGATGTCCCGACTTTAGATAGAAAACTGCAAGCAGACATGCGGACGTCGCGCGAATCGTCTTGTAGAAACGGAATCATCTGGCTTTCCGCTTTGCTGCCGAACGAAGACAAAACCGATGAGATTTTACTTCGGTCTTCCCCCCGAAAACGACTGACCAGTGGCACGATTGCACGTTCATCAGCCAGTTCCTCGAGCGTATCATAAGCCAACCAGCGAACTTCGAAGCTCTTGTCGTTCAGACGCTCAAGGATTAAATCAAAGCCCGCCACCGAGTCGTACTTGGCGACCAATTGCAAAGCCAACTTGCGAACAAATTTGTCATCCGACAATGTCAGTTGGCCAACTCTTTGCAAGTCGGCTTGTGTCCTGTTGGGCCACTGCTGGTTGTATTCCACCAGTTGACGGCGAACCGCCACG
Organism: uncultured Pirellulaceae bacterium; assembly: GCA_964589435.1. Classification (GTDB taxonomy): domain Bacteria; phylum Planctomycetota; class Planctomycetia; order Pirellulales; family Pirellulaceae; genus Mariniblastus. The sequence continues at coordinate 11,079 of CAZPTT010000061.1, read as the reverse complement.
ACGTCTTCTATCGAGCGAAGCGATACGGGTTGAGTTAGTGGTTCGCTGGCGGCCAATTCTAATGAGACTGGATTCTGTTTCGACCCGACCGCATTACTCGCTGATGAAGTGTCGAAGTCCGTTCGCAAATTCTCTTGCGAGCCAAAGTTAGCTTGTCGATTCGAAATCGAAACGTTACTGACCGGCTGACCAAATTGCCCGGTCGGTTCGGTAATTTTCATCGCAGGCGGAGCTTGCTGAATGCCACTCGGTTGTTTCACAACCGCGAAACGGTTCTCTGCATTGTTATCGCCAGTCATTCCATTGCCAATCATCCCACTTGAGCTAACTGAATTTTGGCTTCCTTCTAGCAGATCTGCGCTGCTGGTTCCTTCGGTTTTCGACTCGTCAAAATTTAATTCGAAAGAACGTTTTCCGCTCGCTCCCAGCGGAGTCGACGGCGAGTTGGTTGCTTGACCACGCCTCGGTGGCTGGGGATCCGTTGAGCCAATAACTGGTCGGCGAGATGGTGAAGCGGACTCGATGGCTGGACTGATCTCAACCGTGTTCCTCTGCGCGACGTTTGGATTGGCGTTAGCCGCCGGGCTATTGTTTTTTGAATTGGCTTTTGGTGACGCTGTCGACAGCGAACGCAGGTAAGTCAAATCCTTGACCGAGAGTTTAGCGAGTGGCACATTGATATTTACCCCGTTTCGCTTTTTGAGAACGATCATGCGTTCATCGACCGTGACTAGATCGGCAACCACTTTGAACGTGCCGCTGCTATCAACCCATTCGCGCTCCTGAGCGACTACCCCACCGGCGGGAAGACTGATCACGGCGAAGCAGGAAAACAAAATTAGCGACGACAGTCGATACGTTGATCGGATCGTTTTTCTTTTTGGCTGGCAGTTCATTGGCTTAAACTCAATCGCAAAGTCAATCTTTGACGCTGTCGTCAAAGACGGTGACGTTCAATTATCTGGCTTGAAAAGAACTTGCCCAAAAATTTGTCCATACGCTGGAAAACGGTCGGGCTTTATTAGTAATCAATCGACATTCGATTCCGGGTTTCGCCTTCCCAAATTGCTTGAGGTGCCGGATAATTGGATGACCAAACGATTTGGGCGAACGACATTGCTAGCTTCTCGTTTTTGCGAGATGAAATGGACGTTCAGCCGCTTTCAATCGGAGCCAGCAAGCTCGATTTTTTGACCGACGTTCGTAGACTATTAAGTGGAAAATTGAATGGGTAGCTCACGCATAGTAAAGATTTTCGATACAACGCTGCGTGATGGTGAGCAATCACCTGGCGCAAGCATGAATTTCCAAGAGAAAATGGAGATTGCACAGGCTTTGATCGACCTTGGCGTCAACGTGATCGAGGCTGGTTTTCCGATCGCCTCGCCGGGAGATTTTGAAGCAGTTCGCGAAATCGCTTCGAACTTTCGCGGAGCCGAAATTTGTGGGCTGGCGCGGGCCAACGACAAGGACATCGATCGAGCTTGGGAAGCGCTAAAACAGTCGGCGGATCCGCGAATCCATGTTTTCTTGGCGACCAGTGCGATCCATCGCGAGTTTAAACTCAACATGAGTCCCGACGAAATCATCGCTCGTTCGATCGAAGGAGTAAAACGCGCCAAGAGCTATTGCGACAACATTGAATTTTCTCCGGAAGATGCCGCCCGAACCGAGCCGGATTTCTTGTGCCGCGTCGTGGAGGCGGTTATCGAGGCGGGAGCCACCACCGTTAACATCCCCGACACTGTTGGTTACGCAACGCCGGCACACATGGGCAAGTGCATCAAGAACCTGGTCGACCGAGTTCCCAATATCGATCAAGCCGTAATCAGCGTTCATTGTCACAATGATCTGGGCTTGGCGGTTGCCAATAGTCTAGCGGGCGTTCAAAACGGTGCTGGGCAAATTGAATGTACGATCAACGGGATCGGCGAACGCGCTGGCAATTGTTCGCTTGAAGAAGTCGTCATGGCGATGCGAACTCGCAACGACTTTTATGACTTGGATACGACGATCGTCTCGAAACGCCTGGTTCCAGCCAGTCGTCTCGTTTCCACGATCACGGGACTTCAGGTTCAACGCAACAAAGCAATCGTTGGCCGCAATGCATTTGCTCACGAAGCCGGAATCCATCAAGACGGTATGCTCAAGGAACGCACAACTTATGAAATCATGCGTCCCGAGGACGTCGGTTTCTCAGACACTGACTTGGTCATGGGCAAGCACAGTGGAAGAGCGGCGTTGGCCGATCGTGCCAAACAAATGGGCTACAGCCTTACTGGTGAACAGCTACAGCGAGTGTTTGGCGAATTCAAAAAACTTGCGGATCTGAAGAAAGAGATTTTTGATGGCGATATTGCGGCTTTGATTGACCAGGAAATCCTGGGCGTCGTCGAGGAAGAATGGTCGTTGGTCAAATTCAATGTGGAATTGGATTACGGAAATCAACCGAAGATCGCATTGACTCTGCGTAAAGGCAAAACGGAAGAATCGGTTGAGTTGTCGGATGGAACAGGGCCAGTCGATGTCGCTTTTCTGGCGGTTAAAAAAATCACAGGAGTCGAATTCAGTTGCAAAGAATATAGCGTTCATAGCACGTCGCTGGGCCATGATGCCCACGGCGATACGCGTGTTCAAGTAGAACACGACGGACAACTCTACCGAGGCAGAGCCGTTTCGATGGACTGTATAGAAGCTTCAATCAAAGCCATCTTGAATGCCGTTAATCGAATCGCCGTCGCCAAACGCGTGGCGCCGGACAGCCCGTCGTAAACCTGCTTACTTTAACGAACTCTAAAAGAGAAGCTTATCAAAGAAGCTCGTCAAAGGAATGTTCGTTTGAAATGAGGTTAATCAAAACAGAGTTTCGCAACTCCTCGAACAACGGTCGTCATACCCTCGAATAACGGTCGTCATACCCTCGAACAATGGGTGCCATGCCCTCGCTTGCGTGAAGCAACGGGTGCCATGCCCTCGCTTGCGTGGGCATGCCTCACAAAAAGCCAACGAAACTCACAAAACCAACGGCTGATTTTTAACCGACCGCTCACCACCGTTTTCAACAACAATCAAATCCCACAGAAAAAGGGCTGCCCAATTGGACAGCCCTCTTTGCTTAATTTTCTTAGATCATTTCTAGTCCATGACTAGTTGACCTCATCCTATTGGAACAACTGTCGAACACCGAAGGTGAAGAAGATGTTCGAAGCGAAGTTCAATATCTCCTCTTGCGGCTTGTAACGCAGTATGAGCGTGTCTGCTGGTTTGATCAGAATCCGTTGACGCGGATCGTTGATCGTGTCGTTGAGGTCAATTCGAATCGCCAACTGTCGGTCACCCGGGATTCTCCGCAGCACGATTAATTCGGTTGGTGGAACATTCTGTGCCGCTCCGCCAAGGATTCCGGTTCGTTGCCCCGTTCCAATTTGTGTACCCGCCAGAGAAACGGCCGCCAATACATCGAGATCATAATCACGAGGAATCGGGAACTCACCGCCTCCGAGCAAACCGCCGGTGTAGTAAACATCGGTTTCACGAGTTTCTACGTAGACGATATCGCCGTCTCGCAAAATAATATCCTCGGGTCGGAAGTTTGGAACTTGCCCGGCATTTAGCCGTGTCGGAATTTTGACGACGTTGGTTTCGTCGGGAACATTCGGAATCACACCGTAAGGGAACTGATCTGCATTTTGCGATCGGTAAAATTCTGCCATCTGCTGGTCGCGTCGAGCAATATTTAGCCGGTCACCACGCAGGACTTTGATTTCAGCTTTCGCGTTCACACCAGGTAGTCCGCCTGTCTGTGACAGTGCATTCAGCACGTCGTTTTTATAGGCAGGTAGCTGCAGGACGAAACCACGACTACTTTGATCGGAACGATCGGTAACACCGGCTCGTTGACCAATACCTTGAAACTGTTGGCCACGAGAAGAAAGCGAGTTGTCTTGCCGCACGACAAACACGCGGTAAGTTCTCTCTCGCATCAAGGTCACGATAATACGACCGTCTTCTTTCAAGATCGGCTCAGCACCACCACGGTAAGCACGCTGAATGAGGGCTTCGGCCTGTTGAATCGTCAGACCACGAACCGGAATCGGTTTGACAAGAGGCAACGAAAGCGTGCCGTCTTCCCGAATCGGAACCGGAAAACCAATCGCCGGTGGCAAGTCACTGTCTGGACTTGGAAGTTGCACAGGAGGTGCTTCTTCGAACTGCCCAAGCACGCCTTCGATAAAGATACCGAGGACGTCATCCGAATCGAGCGTATAAAAATCCGGCTTGACCTGACGCAATCGCGCCACATCGATCGGAACTTTATTCGCCTGAGGTTCCGCCAAAAACTGAGGTGGCACTCGTGTTGCCGGGATCGTGTCGATCGGCGAAAACAGCGCGGTGCATCCAGTTAGCGACATACTTACCAGAATTGCAGCGAGAAGGGCCAAGTGCCCGTATCGGTGCCGATAAGTCGATTTTGCGGTGCGAGTAACCATCACGTTCGGACTCCCTTGGTATCAGCTGAAAACAGCCGTTGCTTAGATTCGATGTTTTGTTTTGAAGCTTTGTCTTGTTTGCCGCTTTGTTTTGTCGCGGTCAGCTCGACGATATTGATGCCAAGAGACCGCTTGAGCTATAAGCCCATGGTTTACTTCGAGCGTCGGTTCGACTGCCAAGCAGCCGACTGAACTGAGCCCCCGCCTGGCTTGGCTCCCGATCCCGTTACGATTGGCGGCATTGGTGCGTCGTAGTTTTCAACGCTCATTGCCTGCTTAACATAATTGTTTGCTGAGGCAGTCATGATCGGTGGCGGAGTGAACGCAAATGGCTTTGCAATACTTTGTTGGTACGCAACCGACGGTGAAGGCGGTGCTGTGCGATCTGAACCAACGACTGGAATATCTGCCGGTAGTTTGTTTTCTGATTCAGTCTGAGCCACAGCCGAATTGATCATGCGAGAAATCAACACGTCGTTGAAATTGCCGACCTTATCTTTCCGGGCGGCAGCGACGCCGGCAGGATAGCCTTCGAACCAACTGTTGACGCACTGGGCGCCTTCAGCACACTGAAATTCGTAGCTACGATAATCTTGTGGAGGCATGGCGGGCACGTACCCGTCACCCCCATTGCAGATGTCCGAGTAGCCCGCGCAAAACCCGTTTTCGAAATGCTCTGGGTAAGACCGATTGCAGTTCCCATAGCGAAGGTTGTAGGCACGCTTCGCCCAAACCATGTCGCGATAACTCACGGCGACCGCATCTTTGACAGCCAGCCGGCTGATGTTACACCCTACTGACTGAGTGAAAGTCAAAGCTGCAAACGCAGCCAATGCCAACCGCATGACAATTTTGTTTGGCTTGCAGGATTCCGTTGAATCCTCAGCGTTTGTCAAGTTCGGCATAACAACTTCCTTGAACATGATATCCCCCTGATGTGAATTCCATTGGCATCAATGCCGCCAACGGACAACTGGCGCGAAACTGGTGCTTCACCACCTCACCAAGTAGATCGCCATTTAAGCTATACCGAATTTAACGAAGATCTCATTTGCGACTGTTTTCCCGGAAATATTGGACCTGCCGATTTGCACGAAGTCAAAATGCGCAAACTAACGGTGACTTTAATGGCAATAGTTGATAGCAAGCCGTCGCTGCCAAGCCATCCGACGCTCTAAAATATCCTGGCCGGGAGATTTCAACAGCTCATTGATAGCAACAGGCTGAAACCATAGCCCGTGCACCCAACGGCGATCACTGCCAACGGCGATCACTGAGTAGGCCAACACCTTGGCACGATGGGGCTGCAGCGCCAGCATCCCACGTCCAGTTTCAGCGTGGCGTTCAAGAGTCGCGGGGACTTTGCTTCAAGAGAAGTCCGACAATCCAATTGATGTGTTTCAAGTACGAGACCGCATACGTCGAACCTCTCGAAGTCGTTTGAATACTCCAAGCCTTAATGACTGGTAACCGTCGCTAGCAATCGTTAGATTTAGACGCGATGGTGTTGACCCTTTATCAATCGAAAAACTTCCAGGAGCTCAGATGTCTTTTTTCACTCGAATTGGTAACGGCTGGGCGCTTGCAAAATCGAGCTTTAAAGTCCTCAAGCTTGATCCGGAATTGATGCTTTTTCCACTTGCCAGTGGAATCGCTTGTCTATTGGTACTGGCAAGCTTTTTACTTCCCCTCGTGGGACTTGGCGGTGATTATCTTGAAGTCATTACTGACGACAAAACTACAGGCGGAGATATCGTTGCCTACATATTGCTGTTCTTGTTTTACTTTGCAACCTACTTCATTGTCATTTTTTTCAATTGCGCATTAGTCTCCTGTGCAATCATTCGGTTTAAAGGCGGCGACCCCACGGTGATGGACGGTTTACGTTCAGCGATGGGAAGCATTCATTACATTACCCTATGGGCTTTGGTCGCCGCGACTGTCGGATTGATCCTCAAAGTCATCGAGTCGCGCAGCGAAAATGTCGGACGTTTCATCGCTGGATTGTTGGGAGCCGCTTGGTCGATGCTGACGTTTTTCGTCGCGCCAATCTTGGTCGTTGAGCAGCGAACTCCATGGGATGCGTTCAAACGTTCCAAAGACGTGATGGTGAAGACCTGGGGCGAAACTTTCACCGCCTCCTTCAGTTTGGGGTTGCTGAACTTGGTTGTCTTCCTCGTCGGCGGACTTCCGATCATGGCTGGTCTTTTCATGATGGGAACAAGCCCGATTGTCGGCTACTTACTGCTGGCCATCGGCATCATACTCGTGATCGGTGGCATCCTGTGCACAACGGCGCTCGATACAATCCTCTTGGCTGCGTTGTACATCTACGCGGAAGAAGGCGTCGTGCCCGAGGCATTCGACGAAGGCACATTCAATAGTGCGTTTAAGTAGAGCAAGACGAGTACGCACCGGAGAAAGCACGGTAAAACGTGTAGAAACCACACGAGAAGCATGTGGCTTGTTAGGCTGCCCGGCCGAGAACCTGCTGAGGACTTGACTGAGAAAATTGGTCGTCTGAGTCAATTTCCGTCACGCGGCTCGGCGACCGTTGTGACGAAGACGTAACTCTTCGTCTTCAATGATATGGCGATGGGATTCACCTGCTCGATTTGCTTGGACGCGAACTTTCACACTGCGGCGCATCGCTTTGTGGTAGCCCACCGAAGCCGCGAACAGCGTCAACAGATCCAAAAACTGAGACTTCTTCGTAAGTTCGTGATCTGAAACATTGACGTAGCTGTCGGAGCCAAACCCGAACAGTCGACCATCAACAAGGCCCAGAGATTTCCCTTCACTAACAATTTCGAAATCAGCACCGACGGCAAACCACTTCCGCCGCAGCAGCAAATGGTAGACTTGGCTATCGTCGAAAAAGCAAAATGAGAACACCGAAGGGACTCGGCAAGTCCGATGATTCTGCTGAATGGTGGTTACAAAATCGGTATTGGGAAGCATGACAGCCATTGTCAGCAGGCTTTTTCCACAGCCGATCGAATTGTGCACCTCGGTTGTTGTGACTTCTTCGATCGTGCCACACCAGCGAACACGTTTGCCGGTGGTCTTGAAAAGCTTGAGAACAAGTCGCCGATTTTCGATATCGTCGGACTGCATGTTCATCACCAAGTCATCTTCAACTTGCTTGGCGAGCGCTTTGGATTGTTTGGCATTCAGCCGGCCGGTCTTCTTAATACTTCGGCGAAGTTCCTCTTTACGATTTTCTCGCAAAACCTCCAGAGTATGTTCCATCTCTTCTTTATCCGGCTTCCAAACGTCCGTTCGAACACCGATGAGATGAGTTTTTTTCCACTTGCCCGAATCTTCGTCTTTCTCAGAAACGGTGCCGACCGTATTCATATTTTTTGTGAAGTGCTGTGTGTCCGCAGTTTTAAGCTGCTGCAAAAATTCAACGTTGCTCGGGTGGATGCCAGGCATCGCCCACATGTCCACATACCGACTACATTTTCTTGGGCTACGCCGAGCCATGAAACACCATCACCTGAGAACTACTAAAATCGCGTCCTACAAAAACGATTCTAAGAATGTTCGCCGAACTTGCGGCTACAGAACTACCGAGACTTCTGCTTTAATACGAGAATCCTGCGAAGCAGACAATTGCAAAAATTACAATTTCTCTAGCTGCCTGCGACGTTTGATGGTTGCATTCCATATGACTGAGTTTTCTGAGCTTGCCATTGAGCCATGAACTGCTCGCCTTCGGTTCCTTGCCTTGGCCTCCTTGGCCTC
>CAZPTT010000061.1:0-2739 GCA_964589435.1 uncultured Pirellulaceae bacterium | reverse complement strand
CCTTGGCCTCCTTGGCCTCATAAAGCAAATTGACGACAAGTCACCAACTAGACGAAAGCTCCATCCGTCTTATCATTCGCTTGAGGGGGTTTAAAAACGCAAAAAATTCCAATGACTCTCTAGGAGAACTGGGCTATTTCCAAATCCAAATCGCAACAAATCGGCACGACGACTTTGCATTGGTTCGCCCGCGGAATGGCCGGCGGGTTGATGCTGGTCGCGGCCGCGAACGCAGCTTCCTTTTTCGTTCGATCACGCGGCTTTGGCAGCATTTTTGGATCAGCCCCGAATTCTTCCCCCGAGGCGCTGGGATTTCCCCTAGAGATTTGGAGAGCCGGGCAAACCTACGACGGCTGGATTTTGAATTACGCCGCTTTGCCGTGGAACATTTTGACCGGTGTTTTATTGGGCAGTTTGTTTGGGCTGGTCGGTGTCTTGGGCAAAAGCAAATTCAATGATTGGGTTGCAGAATTTGAAGCTCGCGAAAAGGAAAATCGGCAAATCAAATTGCAGTTTTCAGTCAAAGGAATGCTGGTCGTAACGACGCTGTTTGCAATCGTCGTCGCCGCAACGACAAGCTGGGGCTCATCTCATCACTTGCTGGGCGCAATCTATTTCCTGGGGCCGTTGGGTTTGATTTTGACCGCCATGCAACCCGACAAAATCCCCTGGCAAGTCAGAATTGTGATCGTGATCGCTGCGTCGATTGGAATCATCGCACTGGCGTTAGCAACAGGATTGAAATTAGGCATGACGGTAGATCAAGTCATGTTTGGGATCTTCGTCAGTTGGACGCCACAAAGTGCATTCATGGCTTTTCTGTTGACCGTTGGCTTAATCGTACAGCTCTTGCGAAGACCAAAGGCGTTAGAAGCGAGCAACTCATTTAACTTAGCGGCGGCTACGAAAGAATGAAAACGCCGGCTTCATCAATTTTCGCCATCTACCTTTTGCGATTCGTCATGCCTGCGGTACTTTTTCAATAACCTCTCAGGCGGCACACCACAACGATAAGCAGCCGAGAGTGACCAGTTTCTCATCGTCTGCCTCACAACACCGTTAGCTTCCCAGCGGCGTGCTCCAACATGAACGGGGCCGGGGAGTAAAAGCGGGAAACTGATTTTGTAAAGCCGTTTTGAGATTTCGAAATCTTCCATCAACGGGATATCTGGAAATCCATCGACTTGATCAAACGCTTTGCGAGTGACAAACATCGCTTGATCACCATAGACCAGACTTTGAAATCGCGTCCGCAACGCGTTGCCTTTCTCCAGCCAACGGTAAATTGGTCTAGCGTTTTCGATCTCTTGCTGAAAGCCACCCCACGGCTGATTGACGATTCCGATTGATTCCCGAAGCTGGTCGCAGCAGCCAGCCGCCAACCAATTGTCGACGTGCAAGAAAACAAGGACATCGCCCGTCGCGATACTGGCTCCGAGATTAAGCTGGCTCCCTCGTCCGGTCGCTCCTTGAACCGACAGACAATTTGCTGCTTGCGCCAGCTCCATTGTTTTGTCACGACTGCCACCATCAACCACAATCAGCTCGTCGCAACCACTCTCCCACGCACGAGACATCGCCCTAACGATTTCAGCTTCTTCATTGATGACTGGAATGACGATTGAAATCTTCACGACATCTGCCGAAAAATGTGAAACTATAAAACGAAAAAAGGGAGCCGGAAATGACCGACGCCCTATTTATATCTTCGCGGAGTTTTTCTTCGCCGAACTCATTCGGAAAAGATCGCTTACTTCTCGACAACGTTGCCGGCTGGCTTAGCGCTGGCTGTTCTTAAGCTTCCAGCTTGGGCAACGAATGCTTCAACGATTGCCGGAGTCTTAGCTCCTCGAAGATAGCGTCGAACCCATTTCTCACCTTCTTTTTCGTACATGATCAATTGGGGAACACCACGTTCGCCGATTAACTGGCGAGCCAGTTTTGCATCTTTGTCGAGATCAACGGTTGAGTAATGAAAACCGGAAAATGCCTTCTTCTTCATAAGCTGTGGAATCGTACTCTTCTTCATGACTTGACAAGGCGGACACCATTCTGCGGTGACAAGTACCAGAAGCGGCTTGTCGCCAGCTTGGGCATTCTTGTAGGCCGTGCGATAGTCAACTGGTTTCTGCGCAAATGCGGGCGACGCAACAGCACCCGCTGCAATCAAGACAATCGCGGCCAGATACATTCTCATAAACAACTCCTTCATCCATGAACGAGCCTGAAAAGCCAGCCATTCCCTGCTTTGATTCAAGCGTCTGTTTTGTTATCGCGCGTTGGCTTCATGATCACATGAGCGACGCGCTTACGATTACCGGCAATGACCGGTGGGATAACTTCCGCATCCATGTTGTCGAAAGTTCCCAGTCAGCTACCACTTACCCCACTTTATTTATCGGCGAGAAATATAGTGCATGTCTGAGAAAACCCAATTTTGAAGGTACATTTGCCAATCCAGAATCGAAAACAGAGAAAGTTTCCGGGTTGTATCGAACACTCTCACGGCAACAGAAACCAGTACGTTAAGCTGTGACGGTTCGTCGTTTCGCTTTGCAGCGTTTAGGGGGTCATGCACGATTGGATCCAGATAAGGCGATAGACGCAGAGAATGTGACGGTTTTGACCGGACGACGGCATCACATTCGCTACTTTGATGATCGGTTTCGATCGGGGACAACTGCAAAGTTTGCCTCTCTCGTAACGGAACGGCGCGAACCGTTCGGTTGTTGACGCACA
>CAZPTT010000060.1:29493-34589 GCA_964589435.1 uncultured Pirellulaceae bacterium | reverse complement strand
TTGACGATCATCGTGCTGGCTTCGGCTTCGGAAAGACCGCGGCTCATCAAGTAGAACAATTGCTCTTCACCAATTCGCGAAACGCTCGCTTCATGACCCATCGAAACGTCTTGTTCGTTGATTTCGATGTAAGGATAAGTGTCGCTTCGGCTTTCTGGATCGAGAATCAATGCATCGCAGACGACCGAGCATTTTGAGTCGACCGCGCCTTTTTCGACACGGGCCAAACCTCGGTAACTGCTGCGGCCACCGTTCTTCGAGATTGACTTCGAAATGATGGTTCCAGTCGTGTTAGGAGCACAGTGAACCAATTTTGCACCCGCGTCCTGATGTTGTCCTTTGGATGAAAATGCGATCGAAAGAATTTCGCCGCGAGCACCAGGCTCCATCATGTATACAGCCGGGTACTTCATGGTCAATTTCGAACCAAGGTTCCCGTCGACCCATTCCATCACCGCGTCCTGGTAAGCGAAAGCACGCTTGGTGACGAGGTTGTAAATATTGTTGGCCCAGTTTTGAATCGTTGTGTAACGGCAGCGAGCGTTCTTCTTGACAACGACTTCGACAACGGCCGAGTGCAAAGATTCACTTGTGTACATCGGGGCCGTGCAGCCTTCGACGTAATGGATTTGTGCGCCTTCGTCGACGATGATCAAAGTCCGCTCGAACTGTCCCATGCTTTCTTCGTTGATGCGGAAGTAAGCTTGCAATGGAGCGTCGATCTTCACGCCTGGCGGCACGTAGATGAATGAACCACCAGACCAAACGGCGCTGTTGAGAGCCGCGAACTTGTTGTCCGTTGACGGGATGATTTTGCCAAAGTGCTCGCGAAGCAATTCTGGGTATTCGCGAACAGCAGTGTCGGTGTCAGTAAAGATGACGCCCTGATCAGCCAACTCTTTTTGAATCGAACCGTAGATAACTTCCGATTCGAACTGAGCTTTGACGCCGGCAAGGTACTTACGCTCGGCTTCTGGAATGCCCAGTTTCTCGAACGTGTCTTTGATTTCTTCGGGAACGTCGTCCCACGATTTGCCTTGCTCAGTGGTCGGCTTCAGGTAATAAAAAATATCCTGAAAATCGAGATCGATGTCGCCGCCCCATTCCGGCATCGGCTTAGAGTTGAAAATTTCGAGAGCATCCAGTCGGAATTGTCGCATCCAATCTGGTTCGTTTTTGATGTCAGAGATTTGATTGACAATTTCTGCATCGATACCTTTGCGAGCCTTAAAGACCGCTGTGGTTTCGGTTTTGAAGTTGTACTTGTTGATCTCTGTTTCTTTTAGCTCTTGGCTCTCTGTTATGTCTGTAGCCATGTTAAGTTCTCTGTCTGGAGGTTGTAATTTTGATGGTTGTCTTCGTGAAGCTAAATAAGCTTAAACGGCCGCTGGCTCGTCCGCTTCATCGTTGACTTTGGCAGCTTCAGGATACTGAGTCCGGATTCGCTCATAACCTTTTTCGTGAAGCTCCATGGCCAATTCCTTGCCGCCAGTTTCGACGATTTTGCCGCCGAGGATGACGTGGGTGAAGTTCGGTGGGTTGTGCTCGAGCAATTTGTCGTGATGCGTGATGATCAGCAAACCCATCTTGTTGTGGCCAATCTCGTTGATTGATTGGCTGGCCAAACGAACGGCGTCTGCGTCCAAGCCAGAATCGGTTTCGTCAAGAATCGCGAACTTTGGCTGAAGCATTGCGAGTTGAAGAATTTCGGCTCGCTTCATTTCACCGCCGGAAAAACCGTCGTTGACGTAGCGGCGTGCGAACTCGCTGTCCATATGAAGCTGTTGCATGTTGGCTTTGATTTCTTTGCGGAACTCACGCATCGGAATCAAGTCCTCGCCTTCCTTACGCTCAGGGTTACGGCAGTTGGTCGTCGCATGACGAAGGAAGTCCGCCATCTTGACGCCAGGAATCGCAACCGGACGCTGAAACGCCATGAAGATTCCGGCACGAGCACGTTCGTTGGCTTCCATGTCGAGGATGTTTTCGCCGTTGAGCAAGATCTCGCCTTTGGTCGCTTCGTAGCTTGGATGACCCATGATGGCCAGACCAAGCGTGCTTTTTCCTGAACCGTTTGGTCCCATTAAAGCGTGCGTTTCACCTTCGGTAATTTTAAGATTAACGCCGCGAAGGATTTCTTTGTCACCGATCGATACGTGAAGATCGACAATCTCTAGTACATCACTCATGTTTATTTCTTTATCTAAAAGTCGTTGGTCGTTTGAAATAGTCTGGTTATTCGAATTTTGGCCGGGCGATTCGCCCAGCAGTTTGATAGTGGGGCTCAGTTAATTAGGTGTCTCGGTTCTTCAACTCGCCGTTTCCCCAATGGCCGTTTCCCCAATGGCTGTACTGGAAACTTCGTAAGTACAACAACTGTCACCATCCTGGCGGCACTGGCAGCGATCGACCGGTTGACCAATCAAGCGTGACAGTAATTCCTTTTCCATATCGCAAATCTCGCGGTTGTCTTGTGCGAGCGTTGGATAGGGACATCCGTCAACTTTGATGACCGGCAAACCATTACTGGTCTCGTAGCTGACTGGGATTTTTTGTTTGGCAAACAAACCGACGATCGAACGCATTCGATCTTCGGTGGTCTCGCCACTTGTTTCGGATTTGTATTTCTCGGCCAGACGTTCGACTGCGCCCGAAATCACGCGATGACGTGTTTCGCTGTCCGCGATTTTCTGAACTTCTTCCCAGAGTACAACCGCTAAATCGCCAAGATTATTTGCGCCGGTTCGTCGGCCTTTGTCGGAAAGTCGGTACTGATGGCTTGGCCGCCCTCTTCCCTCGACGGAATGGGTTCTTTCGACCAGTTCAAGGGTCATCAAACGGTTCAGTCGTTGTCGAACCGCCGTCGCTGTGACGCCCATCGTTTCAGTGAGTTCGCAAACGGTCACCAGAGGCGACTTGCGGAGCAAGCCGATCATCGTGTGGTCATTTTGCGAAAGTTGATGGGACATCGTTGGAGATTGATTGAAGGCGAATGTTTGGGTGTGAGCGATTTGTTTTGAAGTCATTTTCAAGCGGAGGCACAGCGGCCCCGTTTCGAAAGCAATGATACGCATTAAAACATTTTTCACAACCACATATGTGAAAAATGCGTAAATCATTGACGATAGCGTGTTTCTGGGATAGAAAGTCCTGCTTAAACGGCGATAAACGTCGTTTTTAATGCCGTCAGTTGAATTGCCTTTTTCTTACGTTTCTTAAACAGAGAGTTTTGATGAAAGCTCATTCCAAATCACGTTTTTCAATGGCATTCATGTTGGCCATTGTCGTCCTAACTCCTTTCGCACTTGTGAGTTCGGCTTCGGCAATGCCGCAAGATGAGGCTGAGGCAGCGGTTACGGAGGCAGCCGAGGCTGTCAGCGACGCAACTGAAGAGCCGGCCACTCAAGGTTTTGACGAAAAGATCAACGAGGTTTTTGGAAATGCCACGGGTTGGTACGTCGGAGGCGTTTTCGCCATGGTGCCGATCATGGAAGGCGTCGCGGTGCCTTGGGTGCTCTTCCCCTTGGTCTTCGGAGCCATCTTTTTCACGCTTTATTTTGGTTTCCCCAACCTGCGTTATTTCGGCACGGCAATCAACATTGTTCGTGGGAAGTATGACAACCTCGAGAGTGGCGGAAGTACAGAAGTTTCAGCGGAAAGCGTTTCAACTGTCGATGGCGACAACCCGGACACGATTCGAATCGAGGGACATGAAGGCGAAGTCTCTCACTTCCAAGCGCTTACGGCCGCACTTTCGGGCACGGTGGGTTTGGGGAATATCGCGGGCGTCGCGATTGCTTTATCCCTTGGCGGTCCAGGTGCAACGTTTTGGATGATTATTTGTGGATTACTTGGAATGTCGTCCAAGTTCGTTGAATGTACGTTGGGCGTTTCTTATCGAGAGATCAACTCCAACGGAACTGTGTATGGCGGCCCGATGTATTACTTGAGTAAGGGCTTGAAAGAAAAAGGCCTCGGCATGTTGGGCAAAGTGCTCGCCGTTATTTTTGCCGTGATGTGCATCGGTGGCTCGTTCGGTGGCGGAAACATGTTTCAGGCAAATCAAGCGTTCCAACTGTTTGCGACGCAAACCGGAGTTGGAACTGGCTACGGTTGGTTGTTCGGATTGGTGCTGGCTGTGTTTGTGGGCATCGTGATTATCGGCGGGATCAAGAGCATCGCCAACGTCACCGACAAAATCGTTCCGTTGATGGTTGGTGTTTATGTCATCGCTGCTTTCTTCATCTTGATTTTGAACGCGTCGCTGATTCCCAAAGCACTCATGGAAATTATCAACGGTGCGTTTGCACCGACTGCGATTGCTGGCGGAATCGTCGGCGTGATCGTTCAAGGATTCAAGCGAGCGGCATTTTCCAACGAAGCCGGAATTGGTTCCGCTTCGATTGCCCACTCCGCTGTTAAGACGAAGCATCCTGCCAGCGAAGGTTTGGTCGCGTTGCTAGAGCCATTTATTGATACTGTTGTCGTCTGCACGATGACTGCGTTGGTCATTGTCATCAGCAACTTTGACGGTTCAGTGATGAGTTATGGAACGAAGGTCGGCAACGACGCCCAAGCGGTAGTTGCTACATCAGGTGCCTTTGCGGCGACCATTTCCTGGTTCCCATGGGTACTCATGATCGCTGTTATTCTGTTCGCCTTTAGCACGATGATCTCTTGGTCGTACTATGGTTACCAAGCCTGGTCGTACCTATTCGGAAGAAGTAAGACTCAAGAGTATCTTTACAAAGCTATCTTTTGTGCGTTCGTGGTTATTGGGTCGGCGGCAAGTATGCAATCGGTTGTCGATTTTTCCGATGCAATGATTTTCTCGATGTTGGTTCCCAATATGATTGGTCTGTTCTTTTTGGCTCCAAAGGTTAAAGAGGAGTTGAAGAAATACATGACTGACATCAAGAAGGCTTGATGAGGAGAAGGATGACGACGCGGAGTCAATTTGGTTCCGCTTGCTCGCTTCCACTAATCGCACTTAGAGTTCCGTTCAAATTGGGCGCGTCAGGCAAATGCCTGGCGTGCCTTTTGTTTTGTTGAAACTGTCAAGCCACAAAGAACATCCGAGTAACAGGCTTACTCAA
>CAZPTT010000060.1:0-29393 GCA_964589435.1 uncultured Pirellulaceae bacterium | reverse complement strand
ATCAGCCAAATCAAATCATTGGTCACGTTGGCAGCTCCAAACTCGATTGGCAACGTCCCTCGCCAAACGGCAACTGCCATTCCGATTGGCCCGAAGATTTTTCCTAAAAAACCAACCAATACGATTGGCCAATGTCGCGCTGGATCAAACGCGGCGATGATGTAGCCAACACCGTAGACGCCGACGATCATTCCAATGCATTGCCAAAGTTCTGGGTATTTCGGTGGCTCCATCGCAATCAATTCAAACATTGAATTGGGCAGCAGAATGGCAAACAGTCCGAAGCAAAGATTGTAGATTCCAGCGGCGATCAACATCCACTTCATCCAAACTGGAGCTGGGGATGTTTGATTGACGTTTGGCTGGGTGGGCATGGCAAGAAATCCGTGAAGCACGATTAAGTTGAATTGGCTATCGAAGTTGACCACCAATTGCCGGACTGATGATTATTGCCGGACTGATGATTGGCTGACCGTCTATTGGTTCCCGAGAACAACTTGCATTCACGAATCGTTTTGCCTGCCCCTTGCTCAAGCTATCTCGGTTTTTTCAGTGCTTTTCTGGGCTTTGACGGGTTTCTGGAAAAAAAACAAAATTTACCCAATGTCGGGTTCCGGGAAGCGAATTAAACAAAAGACACCCGATGATGATAAGGATTTGAAATAATGGCTTTTCACGTACCATTCAATCAGCGACATTCGGCTCCCCGCCAAGCTCCGGTTTACATTGGATTTGATGTACCGGCTCAGCCGCCCCGTCGAAAATTCAATTGGTGGGGATTCAATGGGATGTGGCTGTCGTTTATCAGCCTCTTGTCGGCTGGATTTCTATCGCCCATTCCGCTGCTGATCAGCTTGGTTGGCTTACGTCGTCCTGGTCGAAAGATGGCGGCGGTTGGAACCTTGACTTCGTTGGCCGGCGTCGGAATGGCGGTTGCTTTTGTATTTAGTGGCATCGCAATGCACAATCAGCACATTCAAGAGCGTCATCAAGCCAAGATGAATCGTGTCATTCAAAAGCAGGTTATGAAAACAAAAAGCTTGCTCGCAGTCGCCACCGACGAGCTGTCGGAATATCGCGATTACAACGACGGCGAATTACCTGATGCGATCGACGCCAATGTGCTTGTGATCAAACATGTTGATCCGTGGGGTGAATCTCTTCGGTTCGACGAAGAAGTTGGCTACGCCGTTATTCGTAGTGCTGGACCCGATCGAAGCTTTGATACCCAAGATGATGTCACGGAAAAGCTCAAGGGAACGACTGAACGGCAGGCCATGTTGCCAATCGCCGATTAAGTTCGTTTAACCTTTGCTTCGAAGAACAATTCATTCACCGTTGAAACCGCCATGTTCTCCTCACATGGCGGTTTTTGCATGCGCCTGTTCGGGCCGATGGCGCCCAATTCTGGCCGTTTCATTGCACCGTTGAACTTATCCAACCATCGAATTTGCAATCGTTCGCTCACTGCGACATTAGTTGGAAGCCATGCAACGATTACGGTCGTTGCAACCGGTCGTGAACCCTTCGCTCGTCGATGAATGCCCGCCTTCGCTTGAAGTCGGCCATCGCGGAAGGCGATAATAATGGCGTTCGCTCTTGGTTTTAGACGAAATGTTCAGTCGAAAGGATTCGTAATGTCGTTCCGCCCCGCCCTCTATATGTTGTTGTCAGCCGTACTTCTGACCACCGTGATGACTTCGGTCAGCTCTGCCCAATGGCTAGGTTCACGACAAACCTCCCTGCGTCCTCTTCGGTTTCTCGGACAAGGTTGGGGCTCCGGTTACCACCATCGAAACCCTGGCCCGAATGTTGACTACTACAACCCCTACAATGCTCATAACTCGTCGCTCGTATCGCAAGGCGGTATGATGGCGGGAAGCTACGGTGGTTATCAGAGTTATTCAATGGACGGCGGTTCGACCCCCTTTTCGTCTTACGCGCCTTCATCCACGATGAATAGCAGCAATTTCAATTCGCTTCCGGGTGGATCATTGCAGCCAACATTCCAAGAGTCGACGCCGGTCAGACCGGCCTCGCCTGCGGAAGCCCAGCCTAGCGCTGCGACATCAAGCGAAGCCAATTCGAGTGACACTGGCACCAAAGTTATTGAGTCAGGTGATGATTCGGCACTGTCATGGCCCCGCTCCTCATTCGACGGTTCGAACGACTTCCAGCCAGCGAGTTTCTCCAAGCCAGCTACGGAGTCAAGCAGTTCGGCGGCTGACTGGTCGATCGAAGATCCATTTGACATGTCTAACAACAAGTAATTCCAGCTTGGAAGCACTTTCAAATTGCAAAACACTAGGGCACCATTTCGGTGCCCTTTTCTCGTTTATGAGCCAGCCCTTCTCAAACACACTCGTTTGCGACTGTGAAACGTTAGCCAATTTTTTCCGCTAGCGTGGCCCAATTTGGCTCAAGTTTTCGATTTGTATTGACGGTCGCTCAGCTCCGTTTCTATACTCCCTCCACAAATTCGAATTCGGCATCGTCCGAATTCGTTCGATTCCTCCCGGCATGACGTTAGTCAAAAGCTCGCTTGAGGAATGCGATTTTCAATGTCAGGTTTATGGAGAAACCGAAATGGCTGTCACTGCCAACGCTTGTGCGCAAGGTCAAGGAACGAGACTTTTGAAACGCGTTTTGACATGGTTCGTCATGTCAGTTCTGTTTGTTTGTGGAACGTTGGTGGCTCAACAGCAACCAGCCAATCGTGCCCAGCCACCGCAAAAGCAAATTGAAACCTTGGCGGTCGTCAACGGCCAGCCAATCACCCGGCAGCAAGTCGCCAATGAATGTTTGAGCCGATTCGGCGAAGATGTTCTAGAAGATATCGTCAGCAAACTTCTTGTTCTCAATGAGTGCGCCAAAAAGGGCGTCACGATCACCGAGAAAGACGTCAACGACGAGATCGTTTCAGAAGCACAGAAATTCGGAATGTCCGGTGATCGCTGGTTGAAATTGATCAGCGAAGAACGAGACATGTCAATTGATCAAATCAAAAACGGATATGTCTGGAACAAGTTGGCACTGCGGCGATTGGTGGCCGGTGACATTCGGGTTACTAAGGAAGAGCTTCAGGAGCAGATGGAGTTTGAATTTGGAACGCGAGTTCAAGTCCGTCAAATTGTGTTGAATTCGAAGCAACAAGCTGAAGAGGTGTTAACAGCCGCTCGAGCCAATCCGGAAAATTTCGAGCGACTGGCGAAGCAGCATTCGATCGATCCGAACACTCGTCCTGTGGGCGGTTTATTGCCGCCTGTTCGCCGCCACTCTGGTTTGCCGGCTTTCGAAAACGTGGCGTTTGGGCTTCGAGTCGGTCAAATCTCTGAGGTTGTTCAGGTCGCCGATAAGTTTATCGTTCTGAAATGTGAGCGCTTCATTGCCGAAGAGAAACTGACGCCGGAACAACTGACTTCCGTGCACGATCGATTGGTCGAGAAGATCACGCAAGCCAAAATGACCGATGCGGCAGTTGACCTTTCCAAGCGAATGCAACAAACGGCCAAGATTCAAAATGTCATGAATGATCCACAGCTTCGTCAGCAAATGCCGGGTGTGGCTGCCATCGTCAACAATGACCGGATCCTCAAGAAGGACGTCGCTGAAGAGTGCATTTTGCGGTTCGGTAAAGACATGCTCGAAACGGAAGTCAATCGAATGCTCCTGAATCAAGCCTTGGAACAACAAGGCCTCCAGGTGACTCAAGCTGACGTGGACGCTGAAATCGGGCGAGAAGCCGAAGCGATGGGGCACATGAAAAAAGACGGTACCGTCGATATGGATCGCTGGTTGAAGTTCGTGACCAACAATGATCTTTCAAAAACCGACTTTTATGTCAAAGACGGAGTCTGGCCTCAAGCCGCCGCCCGCAAGATTGTGGAAGGTACCGTCGAGGTTTCCAAAGAAGACATGATCAAAGGTTTTGAAGCGAACTTCGGGCCGCGAGTCGAAGTTCTCTTAATTCTTACGCAAGATCATCGTCAAGCTCTCAAAGTCTGGAACATGGCAACGGCCAATCCGACTGCCGCTTACTTTGGCGAATTGGCTAACCAGTATTCCATCGAGCCAGCTTCAAAGAACAACTTTGGAGAAGTGGAAGCAATTCAGAAACACGGCGGTCGCGCAGAAGTGGAGAAAGAAGCCTTCAGCTTGCAGACTGGCGAAATTTCCAAAGTCGTCCAGGTCGGACAATATTGGGCCATCATGTATTGTCGCGGTCAAACCGAACCAGTGGTCACCGATTTCGATGTTGTTAAAGATGAATTGCACAAGAACATCTACGAAAAGAAACTACGTCTTGCGATGTCTGATCGTTTCATGCAGATGAAAGAAGAAGCTCAGATTGATAACTTCCTTGCTGGAACTTCACAGCCAGGCAAAGCCAACGTGGACGCCATCCGCCAGGCAAGCCGTCGGCAATCGAATCAGCGATAGCAAAAATCGCCAGCCGGCATTGGCCAGCAACCAATAAAACGAAGCTCTATGCCGTTCGCCTCTCTTGAGTCGAGCGGCATTTTTTACGTGATCTACTTTTCGACTGGTTTCACCAAGACCTTCACTTGGTAGTCACCTTCCCAGCGGTAACCATTGTTACTGGCGTAGTTGTCACGGATGGAGACTCCCAAATAGAGCACGCCAGTTTGCTTCGCAGTAAATTCCGACTTGGTTCCAAGCTTTATGTATTTGCCTGAATCACCGATTCGACCGACGAGGCAGCCACAATTAATACCTTGCCACTGGCCTTGGTTGGTAATTCCGTCGGGGCCGGAAGCAGTGTTCCAGTTCGTCCACTGCACGAGCCCGCTGGCACGGATCACAATTTTGTCGCCACGATTGACTTTGATTTTGGTCGTCGCCGGCTTGTTCTGAAAAAACGCCATTCCAGATACCGTAACGGATTTGCGGACTTCTGGTTGCGATTCGTCTACGAACGAGCGATCCCCCATTTTGATATCGGTTAAGCTTACAACCAATTTTCCAAACTTGCTTCCAACAGAAAATTGTTCCTGCTTTATTTTTCCGACGATCGAAAACTCCTTGGTCACGATAGTGTCACCCCGAATAAATGGGCGCTCACCGGGTTCATCCAGTTCGTCCAATTCATCTACCAGTTCAGCAATTTCCTTCTTGATTTCGTTTAAATGTTTCTTACGTTCGGCACTTCCTCCGTCTTCGAACCTGGCAAGTTCGTATCTTAGCTGAGCCCCGAGTGCCAAAAGTTCCCGATGAGAATTCTCTCGAATGTCAAAATTCTTGTCTCCCAAACCTTCCACCCACGAATCGATCTGCTGACTGAGTTCAGGCATGCTGTCCAGACCGGGATGAAACTGGATGATTTTGGCAATCGGTACTTGCAGTGAACCAAATTCAGTTTGGACTTCGATCTTCTTGACCGTCACGTCGCCGCCGACGATCGAGCCATCCCACATGTGAAAGCGAATGAACTGGTCATCCAATTTGGGCTTCGGTTCGCCAGCTAGTTTGGAAGTGTCCGTGACTCGTCCGTCATCTTGAGCAGCGGCTTCAGTTTTATTCTCGCCGGCAGTTTTTGTGGCATCGGTTGCTTTCGCCTCTGCTACCCCTTTCTTGACTTGGTTGATTTCCTGGGCTTGAGCAAGTTCGCGTAACTGCATTGCGAATCCAGGCGCAGGAGTAAGAAGCAATGTGCTCATGGCCAAGGGAAGGCACATTGTCAAAGGAAGGCAAATAATCAGTCGCATCAGCGGAGAACGATTGGTCGTCGCTATTGAAAATTTCATTTCTATCAGCCAGTTCAGGTGGTCTTTTGGTTTGGTCAGGGGGTTTATTTGAACGCAAACCAAGTTGTTTTAGTAGTTTCTGAATGGGCACAATCATAAAAAGTTGCCAATCTGCTTTTCAAACAACAGCGAATCGTCATGATTGTTGGAGCAAGTTCGCGGACATTTCGAACGCGGAACACAATTTTACCATTTCAACGCCGGGAATCTTTGATGTCAGAAAAGTTGGTTGGTTCGTACGAGCTGCAAAAAATTCAAGATGCGATTGTCGAGTTTGGATTCGACGGCTGGTTGCTCTACGATTTTCGCGGGCTCAATGTTCTCGCGTTAAAGGTGCTTGGCATTTCCGATGACGAGATTGGATCCAGACGCTTCTTCTATTTCATTCCGGCACATGGCCAGCCGCAAAAGCTGGTCCATCGCATTGAAGCTTCAGCGCTTGATCACCTGCCTGGTGATAAACATATTTATCTGACTTGGCAGGAACTCCATGACGGGATTCGGACTTTGATCGAAGGGGCAAAGAATGTTGCGATGGAATATTCGCCCAACAATTCGAATCCGTATGTTTCTCGAGTTGATGCGGGAACCGTGGAGCTGATCCGCTCGATGGAAGTGGAGGTTAAAAGTTCAGGCAACCTGATTCAGTATTTCGAAGCCCGCTGGACAGACGAGCAATGGAAGCTTCATCTCCAAGCCGACGAGTTGAATCGAGCCGCGTTT
This sequence comes from uncultured Pirellulaceae bacterium, assembly GCA_964589435.1. Lineage (GTDB taxonomy): Bacteria > Planctomycetota > Planctomycetia > Pirellulales > Pirellulaceae > Mariniblastus. The sequence continues at coordinate 22,905 of CAZPTT010000060.1, read as the reverse complement.
GATTTGGCGTGGAAGATGATCGCCGACCATGTGCGAGACGGAAAGACACTGCGAGAAATGGATGTGCAGAACGCCGTCATGGAATATTATGCCGCCAACAATATGACCACCTATCACCCTCCGATTGTTGGAGCTGGCCCCAATAGTGGCGACCCTCATTATGCGCCATCCGACGGTTCGGATCGTGAAATCAAAGAAGGCGATTTCGTGTTGCTGGATATGTGGGTCAAAATGGATGTGCCCGGCGGCGTCTATAGCGACTTAACAAAGGTCGGATACGTCGGATCGAGTGTGCCGCAGAAGTACACGGATGTTTTCAATATCGTGGCGGCGGCTCGTGATGCAGGAATCGAGTGTGCGAGATCAGCTTTCGAAAGTGGGCGTCAACCGCAAGGCTGGGAAGTCGATCGCGCGACTCGGGATGTTATTGAGGCCGCGAATTATGGTGAGTATTTCATTCACCGAACCGGTCACAATATCGGCACCGAAACACATGGCAATGGAGCCCACATGGATGACCTGGAAACGCGAGAAGACCGTTTAATCATGGCGAGAACTTGCTTCTCGATCGAACCAGGAATCTACCTCGAGGAGTTTGGGATCCGCTCGGAAATCAACGTTTTCATCGATGCTGATTCACAAGTGATAGTCACGGGCGGATTGCAAACGGAAGTCTTGCCAATTTTGTCAGAGTATTGATTTTGTTTTTGTTGAAGGCGGCGCGGCCAAAGCAATGCTAGACCGCCGGAACCTGCTGCGTGATGCAATGGATGCCACCACCACCGTCACCCAGTACCCGACCACTGATGCCAATCACGTCTCTGTCGTCAAACAATTCTTTAAGAATCGCCATCGGAGCATTGTCTTGCCTGCGATCGCCCGTCGTTGGCACGACCACACAATCGTTGGCGATGTAGAAATTCATATGACCGCCCTCGGGAGTCAAAGGCAAGTCAATGATCTCAATCTTGCGGTCTTTGGCATCGGTAACACCTTGAAGACGTTTCTTGGCGTCCAAGCAAATTTTGAAATTTGGGTCGGATTTGTCCTCCGTTGCCGATAGCAGCAATGTGCCCGAATCAATGTAGGCCATCATGCCATCGACATGGCCATCGGTGATTGGATCGGGTTCAAGCCCTTTGCCTGTCCACAGAACCTTAGTGGTTCCGAAGGCATCGTTCAGTCTTTTTTCCAGCACGTTCTTTGTAATGCCTGGGTTGCGCGTTTTGTGCATCATGCATTGTTCGTTTGTGATCAACGTGCCGTCTCCATCGAGCACGATTCCACCGCCTTCCATGCAAACATCAACCGGATACATCGGTAGGTCGAGGTGCTTGCAAAGGCGTGCTTTGAGCATTTGATCTTCATGGAACATGCCATCCATTTTTTCTCCCCAGCCATTGAACGTTGGCGCAACGACTCGTCGTTCCCCCTTGCCGTTGATGACAAACATGGGGCCGGAGTCGCGTGCCCAACCATCGTTGAGCGGCAGTTCAACCAACTCGATTTCCCCAGCGAGTAGGTTGACGGCGTGCTTTTTATCTTGCGGTCGAACGACCATTAAAACTGGCTCATACTCGGCAATGGCGTTGGCGACATCTGCCCATTGCTTGCGCACTTCCTTGGCGGAAAATCCAAACCCAGCCCAGTTTTGCGGCGGTGCCATTTGCATGATCGTATATTCATGCTTTTCCCATTCGCCGGGAAAGAAGAATCCGTCGGCGGCTGGAGTTCCTTTCAGCAGCTTGACTCCAGATTTCGAATAATCTGGCATCGCGCCCATTTCCTGTTTTGTCACGGCAACCTCAGGTGGTTTTTCAGTGCTGATGAGTCCGCAGGCAGGGCTGGCCGCCATTCCGCTGATCAATAGGCTCGAAGATTTGATGAATTGTCTACGTTCCATGGCTAAATCCAATACCGACTGAAGTGGTTCGATTGATGTCTAGCGAACACAACCCCAGAGAAGCGAAGTGTCCCAGTTAGCGCTGCAGGTCATGCGTTCCCAGCAATCAGAAATCGTCACGAGGATACAGCGCTGCGCGTCATTTATTGCTTACCGAATAAGTAGCCGCTGATGAAGCCGGTCAGGATACCGATTGCCAGACAAGTCACCGCCGTTATGAACAGCGCTGACATGCCGAAGGTGGCTTCGTCTTTAGGGAGATGCCCCGCCGCGTTGTAAAGTCCAACCGTCGAAAGCGGTGGAGGCGGCTTGTTGGCCGCGTCTTTGATTTGGCCAGAAATTGAACCGGTATCTGAATTGTCGCCCACCGAACCTTGCAATCCTGATTGCGACGCATCGCTAATCTCGCTCATGGCCATCTCGGCAACTTCATCCAAGTTTGGATCCGTTTCCTGGTTGTCTGCCGAGTTGTCAGACGAAGGAGTTGGCGGTGCCATCCAACGCGGACGATCACCGAGATCTTCGTTTAGCAACGGACTGTTGTCGGACGCCCATGGCGCTAGGCGTTCGGCGACTTCCTCGGCCGTTTGGATACGCTCTGCCGGATTTTTCTCCATCATGTCGCCGATCAAATCAACGAAGTCATCGCTTACCTCTTCGTTGAATCGGCGCGGATGCCAAGGCGTCTCTTCGAGATGCCGTTTGGCTTTGCTTTTCGGCGTGCCGCCCGGAAATGGGACTTTGCCAGTGACGGCATAGTACAGCGTGCAGCCAAGCGAATAGATATCACTGACATGTGTGATGTTTAGCGGCGTCTTGATTTGTTCGGGAGACAAGTAGTCGGCCGTTCCAACGATTTTTCCTTTTCTCGGATCGCTTGGGTCATTGAGATAGAACGCCAATCCAAGATCAGAAAGTTTGGCTGTTCCGTTTGGCGTCACCAGAATGTTACCGGGTTTGATGTCGCGGTGAATCAGGTTTCGCTTGTGGGCATGGGCTAGCGCTTCGGCAGATTGTTTGACAATGTTCGCGCCTTGTTGAACCGACAGCTTTCCCTTGGAACGAACAAGCCGCCTTAGATCAGTTCCCGGTACATACTCAACGACCAAGTAATGAACGTTGCCGTCTTCACCGGCGACGAAAGCAGCGACCAACTTGGGGTGATCCAACTTAGCCTGAGCTCGAATCTCTCGGCGAAAATTCTCGATGGCGTCGGGCGTCGATTTGTGAAGTGGCAAGACTTTGATTGCCGATTCGCGCCCTAACATTTGGTGAACGGCTTTGAAGACCTGCCCCATTCCACCTTGACCAATCCAGTCGATGATCGTGTAAGGGCCCAGGTTGAGTTTCGTTTTACCGGTTAAAAGTTGCTCCGCCTGGTAAGCGGAAAGCAATTGCATCTTGACTAATTGGTGAGCCAATTTCTTTTCGGTAATTTCGCCAGGCGCAGTTGGTTGATCGCCTTTCGCTTGGACAATTCGTGCGATAGCCTGCCGAAGTTGGTCTTCGCTAACCAGTTCACTGGCGAGCGCCGATTCTCGAAAGCTTGGTCTTTGCGATGACATCACAACTCGCGTGAGAGGGGAGGTTAAGCGAAGCGTCTTGTTTAACGAAGCGGCTTGTTTAGCGAAGTGTCTTGTTTAACGAAGCGGCTTTTGTCTTTGGTTTGTCTTTGGTTCGTCTTTGGTTCGTCTTTGGTTCGTCTTTGGTTCGTCTTTGGTTTGTCTTCAGTCGTTGGCTTCTCTTGTCATCAACTTCTTTTGTCGATAGCTGACGGAAGAATTTCGTCGCTGACCAACAATTCCATCCTATCCGAAACGCTCGATTCTCCAAAACGGCGGGGGAACCGATTGAAACGATTGGGGCGATCTTAGGGTCGGGTGTTCGATTGTCAGCCGATGGGAATGTAAAGCGATTCCGGTTTTGAAGCTTACTTCGCTGTCGTACTTTCGGTCGCCAATAATGGGGCAACCAGCAGCAGCAAGTTGCACACGAATTTGGTGCTTTCGACCGGTTTCTAACTTGATTTCCAGCAGCCGCTGTTCGTTGTGCAGACCAATCGTGGAGAAATTCAGAATCGCATTTTTTGCTGTCGGCTGATTGGGAGGCAACTGTTTCGTGGCGACCATTCGATGTTGGGATTCGTCTTTGTATAAAAAATGTTCCAATCTTCCTCGCTCAGGCAACGAATCGTTGTTTGGAACCAAGGCCAAGTACGTTTTGTCGGGACTACGTTTTCGAAACTGATCGGTTAATCGGCTGGCCGCTTTCGATGTCCGAGCCAAAACAATGACGCCAGAGACGAACGAATCCAAGCGACTGACCACGCCCAAATATACGTTGCCCGGTTTGTTGTACTTGTCACGTAGGTAGTCTTTGGCTCGCACGACCAGGCTGTCCTCGCCCTCGCGGACGCCCATCGTCGCCAGCAAGGCGGGTTTGTCGATGACCAGTAAATGATTATCTTCGAAAATTACTTTTACGCGGTTGGGCATCGATTCAATTACTGTTTCGGCTCAGCGGGGATCGGGGACAATAGGTAGAGCGAATGATCATGCAACATCATAGCCATAATTTGATTCTTGCGAGCCAGTCACCCCGACGTCGGGAGTTGCTTGGAAATGCTGGCTATTCGTTTGTTGTGATGGCCCCGCACGACGACGTTGAACGTCAAGTAAAAGCTGGCTTGCCACCCGAGGAACTTGTCGTTGAATCAGCTTACCTGAAAGCGAAATATATTGCTGAACAACTATCCGTAATCGAGGCCGGTCCCGAATCTGTTGCCGGCGCGGGTGGCGCGGAAGCCGATATTCCGCCGAACCAATCTGCGAGTGAGGCTGACCGCATCATTTTGGCAGCCGATACCGTGGCGGTTTGCGAATCCGAAATTCATGGAAAGCCGACTTCGCGAATGGACGCGGCCAGAATGTTAAAATCGATGAGTGGCAAAACACACTCGGTCATGACGGGAGTCTGTCTTTGGCATTGTCATTCCCAGCGGTTTAAGACTTACCTTGAAACAACCACTCTCCTCATGGACGCGTTTCCCTCAAACGAACTGGAAAGTTATCTCGATTCCGGGCAATGGCAAGGCAAAGCCGGTGCGTTTGGTTATCAAGATGGGCTTGATTGGATCCACATTCAATCGGGGCTTGAATCCAACGTCGTCGGTCTGCCAGTAGAACGGCTGGAAGATTGGATCGTCGATTTGCTGGAAAATCAATGACTTCCTGTATCGGCCCGTGAAACGCTATTTCACTTGATCCAGCAATTGTTGTCGATAAAGTTCGATGCCAAGATCGTTGTAGCTGGTCAATGCAGTCAAGCGGCTGTTCATGGCGCCTTTTTTGCCTTTCGCCAACTCAGGGCCGCCGGCGACTTTGCCAATTCGTATCCGATTGCGTTTCATTGTGTTGTTGATCTTCTTGAACTGACGATCAATTTGATTGATTTGGTTGTTGTAATTGCGCTGCGTTTGAGCGATCTGGCTTTGCAAAGATTGAAGCTGGAATGAGATGTTGTTGCCTTCGGCTTGCAAGTTATAAAGATCAAATTCGCGCCGACGGATTTGGTCATTCAAGAAGAAAAGCGAGTTGTTCTGAAAGTTGTTGCGGGAATTGTTTCTGGCGAAGGCGAGGTCGTTGTAGAGCAGTTGCAGGTCGTACTGAATTCCGCTGATCGAAGTTGAGATGGATGCAAGTTGACCTTCGAGCGGACTTAGTTGCCCCGTCAGTTGGGCAACGCGTTGATTGCCTTCCATTCGCAGTCGTTCTTTTTCGCTGCCCATTTGCGAAATGGTTTGCTCGTGAGAAATGTTCTGTTTGGTTAGAGATTCGGTTAGATGCTCGTCTTCAGCTTTCTGTTTTTCCAATTCAGTTTTCGCTTTCGAACCTTGAGCCTTCACCAAATCGTTGTAGCGGGTCAAAACGACATCACGGCTTTTGTTAAATGCGTCCAGTTCATCGCCGGCCAAGCCATCACTGATCGTCAGGATGGTTGATTCGAGCACGTCCGGATTGACTTTTTCTTTTACGGGCCCCTGAAGAAAGCCGATCAATTTCCCCATCTTGCGGTAGGCGGCAATCTTCTTCGCAGGCGTTAATGCCTTGTTGTCGGAAACACGTTTCTTGGCCGCTCCAAGGTCGACCAGCGCTCGGTCATACTTGTCAATGAGCGCGCTGAGCCAAGATTTTAGCAACCAACCATCCAAGTTGTCTGGGTCGTTCGTGGTTAGGGCGGTTGCGACTTGCATCGCTTCACGTGTTTGATTGTGTTGGATTCGATTGATGATGTAAGCTAACGAGACAGCCGACGATGCTGGTTGCATTGATGTGTAAGTCTCTTTCGAATTCGTCTGATTGGCAGTGTCACGTTTCCAGTCGCCGTTGAGTAGTTGCTTGACAAGCACGCCTGAATCTTTGCTGATCGCCGGAGGATCGATCAACTGAAACCCGTCTGCTGTATTGCAAACGACGCCGGCGGCAAAGATGACAATTGTCATCGCAAACGCGTTTGGCTTGCTTGAATTCAAGACGCCTGATTTTGATCTTTTCGATTTTAGAAGTGCTGACATTTCTGTTGTCCCAACCACGTTTCTGATATTTGCCCACCAAGTATGACAGCATTATCCGTTTTTTGTGAACGACGGCAAGAAACTGGTGAATTAGGGCGTTCGGGAGTTTTGTACGTGACAGCAAAATCGCACTTTTTCCGAAAGCAAAAAGTGCATTTTGATGGCTGATACATGCGTCAATCAGCATTGACTCAATTCTGGATTCTGGACAAGTTACTGCTTGGTGAAGCCCGACAGTTTGTCGGCGTCACGCAGGAAGCGTGTCAACAAAATTCTGAAACTGAGGTGCAAGGATGCTCGTTTCGACTCAAAATCCCGTCGCAAAATTTTCCTTCCGATTCGCGTGCGCGATCGTCTGCATGCCACTAGTGGCCGGAACGGCCGTTGGACAAAACAATCCAGCGCACCCTTCAAACAATTCGGCATCCGAAAAATCAATTCTGGTGCAGGACGATGAAGGAAGTTCGGGTTCGACAGTGGGTGCCAACGGAACGGCTCGGATTGAGTCATCACCATCGAGTCATTCGCAGGCGCCTAGTCATTCGCAGCCATCGATTCGAGTGCGGCCGGGATCGTCGGCTCCATCTGCTCCGAGCAATTTGATTGTTCCTGAAACTCCGAGTGAACAGACCTTCACGCAAATGCAATCAAGTCTCAAGTCAGAGACCATTCGTGCGGCCGGGGACGGCAGTGACACAAGTGGAACGTTTGCTCATCCCAGTCCCAATGTTCGTCAAGCTGGTGAGCGACCGTCGCCAGATCCGGCGGCTTATGATCCGTCGGCACGAAAGCGATCGCTTGCGCCGCTTACGCAAAACGGTCTTCGTGGCGCGTCGAACCCAGCTAGTACTTCCACAAGTCAATCGACTTCGTTTAGTCAGCCTTCGTTGCCGACGCAAAATAACACGCAACAAAATCCCATCAACAATGCAAGTCAAAGTTCCTTTGGAAGCCGGCCGCCCAATTCAGCTTCGCGTCCTTCAGCCAATCAACAATCGTTCGGTGATACTCAATTCGGAAGTTCAACTCCCCCCAATAATCCCTTTGCAAATCAATCGAGTGCAAGTCAATCGAATGTTGGTCAATCGAATGCTGGTCAATCTTTCGGTCAGCCGCAAGTAAAGCAATCTCAAACGGGACAGGCTCAGTCCGGTCAGTCGTTTGGTACGCGGCGATCCTCAAGCGCCGCCTCGACAGGGCAGAGTTTTGGCAGCCAGCCGGCTCCCCCGCAGCGTCGATCGCCAATCCAACAAGAAGGATTCGGACGCCCTGTTCGTCGTCCAACTTCGATGGGCCAAACCCAAAATACAAATCAGGTTGCCAACCAAAGCACGACTCAGGGGCTGGCTCAAGGCGCGATTCAAGGCGCGATTCAAGGCGCGATCCAAGGCTCGGCGAACCAAGTCCGTCAGGCGTTTGGCACTCCGCTTTCGAATGCCAACCAAATTCAGCGCACTGGTTTCTCGCAACCGGCTCAGCCCAAAAGGAAAGTTTCTACGACATTGGCGAATCAGCTAATGGATCGATATCGACTTGAGGGGATCTCCAGTCCTTTACCGGGGAGCCCAACCAAATTGCTAGACATGCTCAGGCAGCCAGTTTCCAACAATCGTCGACAAGCCATGATCAACCGTTATTGGGAAACCTACTACGATTGGGCTGTCATGCTCAGCCGTTCTGAGTATCAGAATTGGGTGAACTCAATTGCGTCGCCAACATCCCAAGCGGACGTCGCGCTATTGAATGCTGCGAGATCGGTTGCCCAAGATCGAGTCCTGGCCGCTGAAATTCAGCTTGGAAAATCGCAGTCGTTGTTGACCGATTTCATGCCAACCCGCACGACAAAGCTCTTGCCCTTGCCGTCCGACAAGCCGCTTATCAAAGGATACAAAACGCGATATGAGCTCTACAGCTCGAATGGTTTGATCCCGGCGAGGCTGCGCGGTATCGATAAGATGTTGCCAAAGATGCTGGAGTTAATCAGCCAGCGTGCGGAGTCAGTCCAGGCTGCAAAAATGGCTGCGATGAATGCCAAGAGTGCGTTAACGAGTCGGCAGACCACGGTAAGTGCGGCTCTCGAAGCCGGGCGATTGTGGCGTTCGGCTGAAGCAGACCTGATCGGAACCGTCACCAGCTACAACAAAGCGATCGCCGACTACACCATGACGATCACTCAGGGCAGACAAACACCTGAACAGGTGGTCGCTTCGTTGATCGGGAAACCTAAAGCGATTTCACCGCAAGCCGCAGCCCAACAAACTGCCATCAATCAGCAACGGCAGTTTGGCCAGCCGAACCAGTTTGGCAATTCAGGTCAAGCCAATCGACAGAATCAAACTCAACCATTTCAAAATGGCCAGCGACCGGGAAGCCGAGTCGCGGATGGTCGCCTTCAGAACGGAAGACCTCCAGCGAGTGCCCGACCAGGTCTTGGTCAATCTGGATTGAGTCAGCCTGCTTTTAAACAGCCAACATTCAACCAACCAACTCTCGGCCAACCACCGGTCAGTAATGGACGTTTTAAGCAGCGCGTGAAAGATAGGTTGAACAATGGAAGCGGAATTATTGGAAACCGACCGCAAACGACTCAGCCCTCGGCAAACCCATTTGGCGATTCCAACGCGAACAACCAATCTTTTCAGCAGACACCACCAGTTAGTGGAAGCAACCAGTTCGGTGGCTAACGTCTGTTGTTGGCAAGGTTTTTGTCGGTGAGAGATTTTGAGACACCCTTTCGCTTGCTTGCGAGCGGGGGGGTGGAATAACGGCCGGGAGGCCTCCGTCCAGCCTGCAAGTCGCTACATTCGCCGAACTTTCGCCCACTGTTTTTCTAATCGCGGTTCAGAAACCTTAACGCACGTTCCCAGCGGTTGGGCGAACAGAGAGATGCGGAACTCTTCAATCAGCCAGCGAAACGAATCTAACTCGGGATCAACGATGGCTTGGGCCAATTGGAATTCTTCGGCTTCCAAATAACGCTGCCAGAAAGAATCGATAAGATCCGCGCTGGCGCGGTCTTTAACCGGGTCAGTCGAGGCAAGTTTCTCAATTCGGTAGCTCATTCCTTCGAAGTATCTGGGGAAGTGCTTTAGCCACAACCAAGTCGTATTGGTGAGGAAATTCTCGACGCACAAGTTCTTCAGTTGTTGCCGCAAGTTCCCTTTAGCCGTCGAAAAACGATTCGGAACCTCGTCAAGTTTCAGTTGAGCTTGATGGAGCGACGTAGCAAATTTCGGGATCCAATTCGCCAGCTCCTGGGTCGCGATACCAATTCGCTCGACAGCGTTGGATTGGAGTTGGCGAAAATCTTCTTCGGATCGTGGAATTTTTTCGCGTTCGACCATCGAAATTCGTGTCAGCAAATCGCCCAACTGTGGCTTAATCTGCTGAGTTGGCATGACACGAGAGATCGTCACCGAATGTCGATCCAGTTCGGGTAGCCAGTTGACCTGCGACTTGATTGATTTGCGGTTGATGATTTTGAACAGCCGAACCAAGCCACGGCGTGTTTGTTCATCACTGGCCGTTCGAGAATCGGCCAGCCTTAAACCAACCGACGTTTCTTGATCAACAATTGTTGGATAGGCGGCAAGCTGCGTACCACCGCGAGTGATCATTGTTTCCTTTGGAAAGTCTCCCCAACTCCAGTCGGTCAACCCATCCTGATTCCACGCCGTATCATCGACTTCGACGATACTGGAGGAGTGTTCGGCACCAAGCTGGTTTCGAATTTCGGCAACGGAACGTCCTTCGGCAATGACTTCGCCGACTTCATCCACGACCTGCAAATTGACTTTTAAGTAGTCATCCAGCTTCTCGGTTTTGAACTCCGATGTTTGAATGGGAAGCGATCCGATTCTGCTCAATTGACTGGCGACCGCGTCGAGAAAGTTTCCTCGTCCAAACTCCATTTCGGCCACGACTCGCCTGGCCGTATCGGGAGCTGGCACCAAGTTCCTGCGAATCTGTTTAGGCAAGCTTCGAATTAAGCCGATGACTCGTTCTTCCAGTAGTCCAGGAACCAGCCAACCTGATTGCGTATCGTCGAGCTGGCCGACTCCTTCAACGGGTAGCTGAATCGTAGCGCCATCGTTTTTCGTTCCGGGAGAGAACTCATATTTGATGGGAATGTTCATCGAGCCAATTTGAACCTGGTCGGGAAACATCTCCGACGGGTCTTCTGATTCAGATGTTGGCAATAAATCAATTCGCGTCATCTTAAGTTTTGAATCGAGATCCGGCGTTGTCTTAATCAGCTGAGCCAAACTGACCTTGTCATAGGCATCTTCCGGAAGCCGGTCATGGTAAAACGCTTCGATGGTGTGCACGTCAATGATCAAATCGCGGCGGCGAGTCTTGGCGGCCTCGGATTGGATTTGCTCAACAAGCCAGCGGTTGTGTTTCAGGAACTCGAAGTTGCCTTCCAACGTGTCGTTCGTCAATCCATCCTGAACAAATAGGCTGCGTGCTGCCTCGGGATCAATGCGGCCATAGTTTACGGAGCGTCCCGAAACAATCGGCAATCCCCAGAGAGCGACGTGTTCCGATGCCATCACGGCTTGTTTTTTCTTGCTCCAATGAGGCTCAGAGTAGCGGGACTTGGTCAGGTGTTTTGCGAGTGGCTCGATCCATTCGGGGGCAATCTTGGCGACAGTCCGGCCGTAGCGGCGAGTCGTTTCGACCACTTCGGCCGCGACAATCCATTTTGGTTTGACGTCAAACAGGCCTGAGCCCGGCCAGAGATGGAACTTGATTCCGCCCGCGCCCGTAAACTCGTGACGATCACCAATGAGAGCGATGCCTGATAATAAGCCAGCCAACAGGCTTCGATGAATCGCACCGTAATCGTTTTTGCGACTCCGCGTCTTGAGGCCTTGTTCGGAAACCATCCGTTTAAGTTGGCGATGAATATCTTGCCACTGCCTCATCAAGGGGAATGACAGGAAGTTTTGTTCGCAGGCCCGTTTCAATTTGCTTTTTGAAAGATCTTCTTTGAGCTGGTGAAAGAAGTCCCACATATTCAGCATGGATAAGAAGTCAGATTTTTCATGCAGGAATTTTTCGTGCTGCTCGTCGGCTTGCTTTTTCTTCTCAGCCGGTCGAACTCGCGGGTCTTGAATTTCCAATGCGGCGGCGATGATCAGAATTTCGGACAGGCAGTGTTCGTTGTCGGCAGCAAACAGCATCCGGCCGATTCGCGGATCGACCGGAAGTTTGGCTAATTTTCTTCCCAGTCCTGTCAAGCGACGGTGGCTATCGATCGCTCCCAATTCGAATAACGTTTTGAATCCATCGCGGATCGATTCAGGGCGCGGCGGGTCGAGAAAAGGGAACTCGTCGATGTGCCCCAGTTTCAAAGCTAACGTTTGCAAAATGACTGAGGCCAAATTGGTTCGCCGAATCTCAGGAGTCGTGAATTTAGGGCGCGACTCGAAGTCTTCTTCGCTATAAAGCCGAACACAAATGCCAGGCCCAATTCGTCCGCACCGGCCTGCTCTTTGATCGGCGGAGGCTTGCGAGATCGCTTGAATGGGCAGCCGTTGGACTTTGCTTCGTGGCGAGTAGTGACTGATGCGAGCCGTGCCGGAGTCAATCACGTAGCGAATTCGCGGCACCGTGATCGAGGATTCGGCGACGTTGGTGGCCAACACGATTCGTCTGCGGTTACCCGGCGAAAAGATCTCGTTTTGTTGAGCTGTCGAAAGCCTCGCATAGAGCGGCAGAATTTCAGTTTGGGCGCCCGGTAAGTTGATCGAGCGAAGCCGCTTGTGGGTCGACCGAATGTCATTTTCGGTGGGCAAGAAAACCAGCATGTCCCCATTATCGATGGCCGCCAGTTCTCGGCAGGTATCGACGAGGTGGTCTTCGTGATCTTTGGCTTGGTTGCGTTCGTCGGATTCAGGTGGCGGTTGGTAGTTGATCTCGACCGGATAAGTTCGTCCTTCAACATCAATGATCGGGACGTCCTTAGTCGGAGTTGAAAAGTGGGCGGCGAAACGCTCGGTGTCAATCGTTGCGGACGTGATCACCAATCGTAGCTGTTTCCGCTTGTTGAGAATCCGCTTTAAATAGCCCAGCAGAAAGTCGATGTTCAAGGAGCGTTCATGAGCTTCATCGACGATGATCAAGTCGTATTGCTCCAGGAATTTGTCGCTCTGAGTTTCCGCCAACAAGATTCCATCGGTCATCAGTTTGACGTAAGTTCGCTCATTGGTCTGATCCGCAAATCGAATTTTGAAGCCGACATCGGAGCCCACGGACTGTCCCATTTGCTGAGCGATGCGATTGGCGACGCCTCGCGCTGCGATTCTTCGCGGTTGAGTGTGGCCGATCAACCCTGATTTTCCGTAGCCACAAAGCAGAGCCATCAAAGGCAATTGAGTGGATTTACCGCTTCCCGTGGCACCGCTAATCACGACCACTTGGTTGTTGGTAATGGCGTCGCAAATTTCCTGCTGTCGCTGGAAGATTGGCAGGTCGGGATCAACCTTGGGCGTTGGAAGGCTCTCCCCGCGTGCGGTTCGCAATGCGACCGATTTCTTGATCGCGGTCGATACCGATTCGAATGTCGACGGCGAAGGATTCTTTTTTACGCCGCTCTTTGTGGCTCTTGCGCCTTTGAGACGCCGGAGTTGGTTTCGAAAGCGAAACTGATCCCGCGTCATTGACTGACCGATCAGCTCTTCTAGTTCGGAAAGTTCGGCGTCCACCAATAGCTCAGTCTGATCAAGGGGTAAGTTCAAGAAGCGATCGATTGTTGGTGATCGCGTTGGCTGAAGTTAGCTGGACATTCTAACCGGCGACAAGTTCACCGAAAGTTCACTGATGAAATCGCTGGCTTCACATTCGTCATTTGCTGACCAGTGGGTGGCCTAGTGGTATTCCCGCAAGAGATTCCGATTTTCGCGTAAGCATGCGTTCAATGCCAAGGCAAAAAAAGGATGCCCACAGATTCCCAGCAGGATGGCTTACAATTGGTTACCTGCCAAACGCGGATAGATCTGCGTCTTGCGCGAATGCGGGTGTGACAGTTGAGGGAATTTGACTTTCTCCAATCAACAAATTATCCGCGTTAGCCGTCACTTTCTGAACTTGTTCTCCGATCAAATGTGAGTTCAAAGAATACTTGAATCGTTCAGATTTTCCAGCCGGAAGGCTTCCAACTTGCCAAGAAAGAAATTTGGCCTCGCCTTCACGCTTCACCGCCCCCATCCATGCCTTCTGGCCCAACTGTAACACTTCGAAACCAGCGGGGATTTGCAATTGTACCAACACGTTCTCAATGGAAGCTTGAGACGCGTTCGTGATCACGATCTCAAAATCGGACGTGTCTCCCAGCTCCATTGAACGCGGCCCGCTAATAGCAGTCTGAACCAAGAAGTTTGGCAACTCCATCGCAATAGGTGTGGCGTGCCGAACTGTCTGAACGACGGAAGTGGGATGGAACGGTGGAACCGGTTGGGAATTCTGAGCAGGCGGAGTGAGCTGAAAATCTTCTTCGTACTTCGGCAATCTAGTGATCGAAATCGCTGGTGTCGAAGTGTCGGGAGTTTCCTGCGAGACGATGCGACGTTTGCTCTTCTCAAATTTGGATTGGTAGAAGGGGTTTGCAAGGAAATTGGAAGGGTTGCGCGTCGGTTCGATTTCAAAAAACTGATTCTTCATACCAAACTGTTGATGGGCGAGAGCCACCGGTGGCCGCGGTTCGCAAGCGGCAGCATTGCTGGCCTGATGTTGCCATTTGTCTGCATTGGATCGGCTTGAGTCGAGTGAAATTTGAGTCGCCAGTTCGTTGCCGTCCGTCGGTTGAGTGATGACTTCGATAGCGCCAATCGAGTTGGGGACGGTGATTTTCAAACGATAGGATTTCGCCAGAGTACCTTCGTTCTCAACGTCATGGAGAAGCGATTGGACGCCACGAGCTTTTGAGAGAATGGGCTGAACCTCCACTTCACATCGGTTGCCTTCCTTTTTCAAACTGAAGTCTTGATAGACGATCACCGACGGTGGTGCCGGTTGCCCGTCAACGGTCTCTCCGGTGTTCGTATCATTCGCGACAATCGGTTGCGTAAATCCGGAAAACGATAGGATCATGAACAGTGAATGTAGAACCAATCGATTCATAGGTTAACTTCCTGGCGAATTGCGCCCGACTCCAAGCTCGATCGGAACGGGGAGCTATTAGGGTGTGAGTGAATTCAAACGCTGAGCATCACACTTTGGAAGTGAGAAGGTGGGACTCAAGTGATTTCAAATGCCAAGAGTGAGTTTCCAGCATCCGTCGTTTGTAATTCAGTATTGGATTTTAATTTGAGAAAAGTTTAGTTCGAGCAAGTTTTAGTTTGAGTAAACGGCTTGGTCGTTGCTGTCCTCGCCCTTGTTTTCCATGGTTGAAATGACAGATTTTAATTCGACATGTCCTTCGACTCGGTTGTTCATGCCAACAACAAGTGATTGAAGTTGACCACCGCCCTCGTCGGTCGTTTTTACACGATAGCGAATCGTCTCTGTCGCTCCGGAAGCCAGCGATGGGATCTGCCATGAAACAGTTCTTTGCTCCTGATTGATCCAAGCCTGACGATCCAAGTTGGTGATCATCAACCCAGAAGGCAAGTTCAATTGGATTATGATTTCCGTCGAGTCACTGGCCATCGTGTTTGATGCGAAGATCTCAAAGTCGTATTCTTGATTGGGCACGAGTGCTTTGGGGCCGGCAAGAGAAGTAGTCAGCAAGTATTTTTCGTCCGATGTCGCGGCGTGGCTGTTTTGATCGCTTTCCGCAATTTCAATTTCTGATTCCGATACCGTCGGTTCAGTAACTGGCTTGCGTTGCTGGGCGGTGGAAGCCAATTTATATCGTTCGTCACTCGTGACAGATGCTGCAGAATTGGTGGCGGGCGTTTCAGAAACGGAAGAGTTTCCAGTTGTTGAATTGCTTGCCAACGAAGTGTTCGAACTGACCGGCTCTTCTTGCGTTTTGGAAGGCGTGGTCGCTACTCGAAATGCTTGGACTTTTTCCATGCGAACTTTGGCTTGGAAGTCAAACTTTCCCTTGGTGGCGGAAGTGGTCTTGATATGAATCTTTGATTGTGCGTAGGCACCCAGTCCATCAAATTTCACACTCACTGAATGTTCGGATGTCGACGCGCTGAATGGAAATACCTGGAGGACGCGAACATCGTTGGAAGTGGTGAAATCGACAGTGAAAGGTTCAGAGCTGCCGGCTCCGAGATTCTCGACGATGAACGTGTATTGGTTTGTGCCATTGGAAACCGGCGGATGAACGACAACCTTCGCGCCAGAACAAGTCTTTCCATCTGGAATCGTCATCACGGTACCGAACCAGCCCTCATCGGTTGGGTTGCGATGTGACTCACCCGTCTGCATAGAACCAGTCGATACAGATTGGATCGGCTGGCGAGATGAAACCAGCTTGTTTCTTTCGTTCGGGCTGGACTCACTTCCGACAAGCACCGATTGCTGACGGCTTGTGCCATAGTTGTTCGCCTGTGATTGTCTTTGGCGACGTTGTTCGAATTGGCGTTTCGCTTGACCTGCACGACGCGCCACTTCAATTTGGCCGATCGCTACGTCTTGAGTCGCCTGTTTCAGCTCAGCCGGAAACATGGGTGCGGCATCGGACTGGGCGACCAGAGAAAGCGAATTGCTAAAAAATGCCGCAACGATAGCGACACAAAAGGTAAGGACTGGGCGAGCCAATTTAACCATCTTCATTTTGAATCCTCGTCTCGACTGGGCACTTTCACCGCGTCGAGCTTTTAATGGCAGAACTAAGTACAGTTTTGACAATCGGAACAAACCGAACCAATTCTGCGAGAAAACCGTCACAACCCGACGAACCTGAAGAACCCGCCCCGAGCGACCCTTATTATCGCTACGCGTTAACACGAATTGCTAGCACATCCGAAATCTGGTTGCTTGGTGTTATTTATGTAAAGAATTGGCAGTTTCAACGTCCAAGCAGAGGAAGTCTTGGCTTTTTCAAGAATCGAAAGGCCGAGGACCAAACGTGTCAACGAGTTCGCGAAACTAAGGACAGACAGAGGCAACACAACGTTGTCCAGTAAATGCAGGAAGCTAACGAAGGAGTTATTCATGTTGGTACTATCACGCAAAAAAGACGAGACGATTGTCATTGATGGAAACATTGAAATCGAAGTTCTCAAAGTGAAAGGCAACACTGTTCGGTTGGGCATCAAGGCTCCCCGAAATATCAAAGTGTTACGAGGCGAACTCGCGCCTTATGGGAAAATCGGAAAAGAGATCGTCGAATTCGATTTGGATCTCAACTCCGGAACCATCGCCCCTGCCACCGACCAAGCTGTCGTCCCGGCGGTCGCTCAAGCCAGCTAAAACTTAGCAGCGACGAGTATTGTCCGCATGCGAAGGGCCCTCTTGAAGCTTGGATTTCAATGCTTCACTTCCAATGAGAAAGCGGGTAAGACTCGTCGCGCGGCTTGTTGTCGCGATTGGATCAGGTACGTTGATGTGATTGATAAGTCGCAAGTTTTAGATTGCTGCTATGAATCCATCACAAAAACAACTCGACGTTCCGGCGGATTTGGACGCCGCTTTGGCACCTGATCTCGATGGATCCAATCAGCGAGATAGCGAGGCTTTCGCGGATCAGTCCGGTGAAGTCCTTGACGCAAAAAAGCGTTGGCGGTGGAAGCAGTTTGGCCTGCGAACGATGCTGGTGTTGTTACTCATTTCTGGGTTGTTCGCCAATTGGCTCAATCTTGGTTATCGACAGCACCTTGCCGTGAAATCCATTCGTGATTTAGGCGGCACCGTTTGGTATGAAGGGCAGGTTGATAGTAGAGGTCAAGTCTTTCAAGACAAGCGAGTTGGCAATTCGAAAGTCAGTAACACGAAATCCGGTAACGACCCGAAAAGCGATTACTTTCATAGCGTCGTCAAAGTCTCCTTGAATGGACACTTTCATACACCGTGGGGGTCACCCCAAACCACAGTCCGCCCGCTCGCCATGATGGAAACAGACGCGTGGAAGGCCATCCGGTCATTGAGCAAACTCAAGTTTCTTGAACTGGCCGCCACAGATATCGATGACACGAGGCGGTTGGCCGGAATGCGTCAGCTTGAGTGTTTGGATTTGCGGCACACCGGCATCTCCGATGTCAGTCATCTCGTCGCTATGAAGGGTTTGCGGGAACTTGAGTTGGCTGGAACTAAGGTAGCCGACCTCACGCCGTTGGCAAATTTGCGTGAGCTCGAAGTGCTTGACCTGGAAAAAACTCCGATCTCAACGATCGAGCCGCTGGCAGGTTGTGCCGCACTTAAATTCTTGAATATCGAGAGAACATCCATCGCCGATATTTCTGCGCTCAAGAAGACTACAAAATTGGAAAAGCTATTCTTGAAGTTTACCAAGGTGACGGATCTTTCTCCGCTTGCGAGTCACCCAAGTCTTTCGATGTTAGTGATCGCTCGAACGAAGGTCGCCAATCTCGATTCAATTCTTGATTCTCCAAATTTGACTTGGTTGCAGTTAAATCAATCGAAAGTCTCCAAAGCCCAATTGCAAAAGTTCAAAGAAGCTAATCCCAATTGCTATACCAGTCGTTAAGGTGAAGCCATGAATAGGCCGTTTGTATCACCTTCGTTTGTATCATCTTCATTTGTTCGACTCCGATTTCGACTTTGGCATCTGTTGCTTGTGTTTGTCGTGCTCAGCGGAGGACTGTGGCTGGTGACTCAAGCTGGCATGGATACCTGCGAGATCGAAATCATTGAAGTTTCAAGGCTGAGTTTTGAAGGGCCGGACGGATCATTCGACAACTTTGGCTTCTATCAAGCCGTCATTCGGTATCGAGTCATCAGGCCTGTCGGCGACCCACCCAAGAAAGTCAATTTGTTTTTTCATTTTGCTAGTAAATTAGGAAAGCCGCCCAACTTAACCGCCGACGCGGAGGAACCTGCCGGAGATGTTAAATCGATTGATTCTGCGAAAGTCATGGAAGGTGGTCGAGTCGTGTTTCGATATCGAAAACAAGACGTTCTTTGGATGAAAGCAGACAATTTGAGAGAAATGACGATTCGCAAGCTTGGATTTAATCCAGACGATATTGAAGAAGTCATTACCGATTACTACCTTGAGTCCCCGACGCAGAACTCAGATAGCAATTCGTAAGATCAGCAGCGATCCTTCCAGTAATTCAAGTTTGTCCGAGCCAACAGTTGCATCCCATCGAATTAGAAACCAATTCCTCTGAGGCCGTCCCGTCCCAACCAGTATCCAGCGCGCAGACTTGGCCGCGACGTTGGGCCGAGCGGTTGTTGAAAGTGATGCTGGCCGTGATCTGGTGCTGGTGCTTGGGCGCTGCCTTCTCTATCGACGAGCCCTATTGGTTTGGACTTTCAATGCTGATGGCGATTGTCGTTTTGGCAATTCCAGTTTGGGCATTTATTGGCAGGCTGAAAGGCTGGTCAATTAGATGGCGACGCTTGCCGGTTGCCATGTTACTGCTCGTTTGGTTTTCGCTTTGGGGCTTGTTGGTGATTTTGATTCCGTCGAACGAAAGACAATGGTCGCTGGCTCAGCAGGCATTGCCGCAGGCGATCATTGAGGGAGAGCAAGTCACGATCGAGGGCATTCGCTCGTTTCGCTACGGCCCGGCAGCAGGCAAAACTTCAACGTACACTGACCAATACGACTTAAGTCAACTGGAATCGGTTTGGTTCGGAGTCGATCGTTTTACTGATTTGGAGCCGATGGCCCACACGTTTCTCAGCTTCGGTTTTGCCGCAGGAAGCCATCGCTCCAATTACCTTGCATTCTCGGTCGAAACACGCCGCGAAGTGGACGAGGATTCTTACTCACCCTTGCGTGGAATCTACAACAATTACGAGCTCATTTACGTGATCGCCGACGAGCAGGATGTTCTCTCAGTTCGCTCCGATGTCCGTGAGAACATTGTTCAATTGTATCCGGTCAAAACAACGCCCGACGCAGCGAGGCATTTGTTCTTGGATATGCTTCAACGAGCCAACGGTTTACACGAGTCGCCGGAGTTTTATCACACGTTGAAAAACAACTGCACCAACAATATCGTCTATCACGTCAACAAGCTGGTTGAAGACCCGATCAGTACTTGGCAGCGTCGGATTATCTGCCCAGGTTATTCTGATTGGTTGGCGATGGAGCTTGGTCTGATCGACACGGAGCTTCCTTTGGCGGAGGCGCGCGAACACTTTCGCATCGATCAGAAAGTGAAGTCTTACGACGGAACAGTGCCGTTTTCAGATTTCATTCGTTCGAAATAGCGTCCGCCACGGAACAGTCAAATAGCCTATGCCTTTTCGATGGCTCGCTTCATTGCAGAGCCCATATCGGCGGGGCTTTGCGCAACTTCGATGCCGGCGGCTTCGAGAGCAGCGATCTTTTCGGTGGCGGTACCTTTGCCGCCACTGATGATGGCACCTGCGTGTCCCATTCGTTTTCCGGGAGGGGCAGTTCGTCCAGCGATGAAGGCAGCCACTGGTTTGGTGACGTGATCTTTGACGTAAGCCGCCGCTTCTTCTTCGGCTGTTCCGCCAATCTCGCCCATCATCAAAATGGATTCCGTTTCATCATCGTCCTGAAACATTTTCAAGCAATCAATAAATGAAGTTCCCACGATTGGGTCACCGCCAAGTCCAACACAAGTCGTTTGGCCAAGTCCGAGACTTGATGTTTGCCAGACCGCTTCGTAAGTCAGCGTTCCAGATCGACTCATGATTCCGACACTACCTTTTTGATGAATGTAGCCGGGCATGATCCCGATCTTGCACTCGTCCGGTGTGATGACTCCAGGGCAGTTAGGGCCAACGAGAACTGAATTTGAATTCTTGGCGGCTTCGGAAACTCGCACCATATCAAGGACTGGAATGCCCTCGGTGACAGCGATGACGACTTTGATTTCGGCAGCGAGTGCTTCCAAAATTGCGTCGGCGGCAAACGGCGGCGGCACGAAGATCATGGTGGCATCGGCACCGGTCTGCTGAACCGCTTCGGTGACCGTGTCAAAGACAGGTAGTCCTTGGACAGACTGGCCGCCTTTGCCAGGCGTCACGCCGCCGACCATTTTGGTTCCGTATTCCAAACAGCCTTTGGTGTGAAACTCACCGACGCTTCCGGTGATTCCCTGACAAATGACTTTGGTATTCTTGTCGATAAGGATGCTCATTATTATTCCGTTGTAGGTTTAGCTGTTGGAATTAGCTGATGTATAAATGTTCGGGGCAACAATTTAAAAAGCGTGCGAAACAAAAAACTAGCGAAACGAAAGACTAGCGAAAAGGAACCAGTCCGATGATCCGCTGCACGTTTCGCAAGCGTTGAGGATGCTTCGCAAATGATTTAGCCAAGCGTCGCGACAACTTTTTCTGCGGCATCACCTAAGTCGGTGGCCGTGATCAAATCGACGTCTGAATCCTCAAGAATTTTGCGTCCCCCTTCGACCTCGGTTCCTTCCAATCGGACGACCAAAGGAACCTTGAAACCGACTGATTTGGCAGCCACCACGATGGCCTCGGCAATCGTCGTACACTTCATGATGCCGCCAAAGATGTTGACCAAAACGGCTTTGACGTTGTGATCGGAAAGAATGATACGAAATGCTTCGGTGACTTGTTCTGCATTGGCACCGCCACCCACGTCCAGGAAGTTGGCTGGCTGTCCGCCATGCAGCTTGATGATGTCCATCGTGCTCATTGCTAATCCGGCACCGTTGACCAAGCAACCAATGTTGCCTTCCAGTTTGACGTAGCTCAGCCCAGCGTCCGATGCTCGAACTTCTGATTCTTCTTCTTCGCCAAGATCCCGCATCTCCAAGATGTCTTTGTGGCGATACAAGGCGTTGGAATCGAAATTGATCTTTGAATCGAGTGCCACCAAATCGCCATCCCCCGTAACGACGAGCGGGTTGATTTCCATCAAACTACAATCGAGATCAACATAAAGTCGGCACAGGGCTTTGAAGAATTTGTCCGCAGCGCGAACAGACTTGCCGGTGATGCCAAGCTTTTGGCACAGATTACGGACTTGAAAACTTTCGATGCCCTGAGCGGGATCGAAGCGTTCTTTGAAGATCTTTTCTGGGGTTTCATGGGCAACCTTCTCGATCTCCATTCCGCCTTCTTGAGAACACATCACAACCGGCATATGGGCGGCGCGATCGAGCACGATGCCCAGATAAAGTTCCCGAGCGATGTCGCAACCCGCTTCCACGATGACTTGATTGACCACGTTGCCTTCGGCACCGGTTTGGATGGTGATCAAGTGGTTGCCCAGCATGTTGGCCGCTGCCTGTTTGGCTTCGTCCGCCGATTTGACAAGCTGAACTCCATGCTGATCCGGATTTTCGGAAAAAGTTCCTTTACCGCGTCCGCCGGCATGAATCTGAGCTTTCACCACTGCGACAGGCCCGCCAAGTTCATCAAAAGCTTTGGCGGCTTCTTCGGCAGACCGAGCGACGCGGTTCTCAAGAACTTTTACGCCAAACTGGTCGAATAGCTGTTTTCCTTGGTATTCGTGGATTTTCATTTTTTGCGTTCGAAGTTAGGAATGTTTTGATCCGCGATTATAGGAACAGCCGTTTTGCATGGTCAACAGGACGAACGCGTCCGTTCAGATCGAAAAACCACAATTAAACGGGTGGCTGCCATAAAGCGGGTGGCTGCCACAATCGCCACAAAGCGAAAGCTGCTCGCGTTTGTAAATCGCTCTTCAAAATTGCCCGATTTTAAAAAGACAAAGATATTGCAAGCAAGTTTTTCGATTTTGGAAGTGTGATGGATCGCAGTGCAAATGACTCAGGCAGCGGTTTTGACAACCAACCGTCGGCAGACGCTGCTTCAACCAATCCCTTTGTTCAAAATCTCTTGAACAAGGATCTTCAACAAAAATTGGCCAATCTCGACAACAAGCCAACCGCCGAGGCAGAGGTTGAAGTAAATGCGACAGAGGAAACGCCTCCTGCTCCCGCGCCTACGAATGCAAACGAGCCCGTCGACAAATTGGAAGAGGTCAACGACGGGTTGAACGATCCTTTTTCTCAAGAATCGCTCTCCGTCCTGAAGGAAATTTCCGCCAGTTTTGAAGCGCTTCGAGAACCTGGCAGTTCGCAGAATGTGAGCCAGTCCGTGCCCGCGCCAGCAAGTCCCGACAGCCCACCGCCAGCGAATCGGCAATTTGGCCAAGATCCATATGTCGCCAATTCAAATTCGGAAAATCCCGAATCCTATGCGCCGCCCCCCAAGACAGTCGAGGAAATCCTAAGCAGTATCAGCGGCTATCAAGTCGAGGATGACGGCGACGGGGAACCCGCTATGTCAGAGTCCAGCGGGAAAACCGACGTTGGCGCGAAAACGGACGTTGGCGAGAAAACTGATCGCTTAGAGAGAAGTC